>NZ_JAZETM010000007.1:0-189170 GCF_036864455.1 Alteromonas sp. P256 | reverse complement strand
CCGTGAAGGTGGTCGTACAGTAGGTGCTGGTGTTGTTGCGAAGATCCTAGACTAATCTAGACTCTGCAAACACTGCACAAAAAAGCGCACCTAGGTGCGCTTTTTTTATGCCTGTGATCTAGAACTTCGGGAATAAAGCCCCGTCAAAAACACGCCGTAAAGCCATCCATGGCGGCTTCACAGCAGCGTCCCTGCTGCTGAGAGTTTTTGACGGGGCTTCACTCCCTCCTTAATCGCTATAGCAAAAGTTGTGAGGGGAGGAAGAAGCACGCCGTAAAGCCATCCCTACTTTTATGTGAGCGCTCCGACACAGCATCCATGCTGTGGAGGGTTTGAAACGGCATATTGATTTCAATTCCTTAGCACTAGGAATAAGCTTGCGGGAGAGAAGGGAGCACGCCGTGAACCCATTCCTTCTTTTGTATCAGCGGCTTCGCAGTAGCATCTCTTGTTTGTAAAAGACTCTTCTCTACGTTTCAAATCCCTTGGCTAAAACAGTGTCAAATAATGCCAGCTGGCATTAGTGCTGAATAAGTTTTGAACAGCGCTCTCTTAACCACACTGAAAAATCTTCTCTGTTTAATGGCTTTGAAAAATAGTAGCCTTGAAAAAATTTGCAACCGTATTCTTGTAATAGTTTGACCTGATCTAAGGTCTCTGTGCCTTCAGCTACATTTGTTAAATCCATAGCTTGGCTTATTGCAATAATAGATTTTACTAGCTCTTTATTTCGCTCATTCTGTAGCCCATCAACGAACGACTTATCTATTTTCAACACATCTAGGGGGAGCTCACTTAAATAAGAAAGCGATGAGTAGCCTGTGCCAAAGTCGTCAAGTGCAACGGATATTTCATGAGCGCGAATTTTCGATAGAGTTTCTATTGCTTTGCCTTTGTCTACAAGCAGGCCAGACTCTGTTAGCTCCAGTTCGATAAGGGACATAGGAACATGGAAACCATTAATTGACGATATCAAATCTTCTATGAACGCTTCATCTTCAAACTGGGACGCAGTAATGTTTATCGAGATAGGAACAACATTTTCACCATTTTTCCTCCATATACTCAAATCGCTAAGTACTGTATTTAAAACCCATTTGCCAAGTGTATGAATAATCCCGCTTCCTTCTGCAACTGGAATAAATTCAGCAGGAGAGACAAACCCTCGTTTTTTACTGAACCATCGTAATAACGCCTCCGCTCCGATCATCTCTCCTTGCCCATTTACCTTGGGTTGATAATAAACCTGTAAACCGTCATCCCCTTCAACCGCATCTGCTAAATCCGACTCGAGTTGTCGAATATGTTCCATTTCCGATTGTAAGGCAGGGTCGAAAAACAAATAGTTTGCTCTACCTTGTTTTTTGGCCTGTAGTAGGGCATGTTCGGCAGACCCTAGTACGTCTAAATCCGACTCTAGCTGAGTAGGAAAAATTACTGCGCCCATTGAGCAATTAACATTTATCTTGCGATTACCAATATTGCATGTTTTTGTGATGATTGCGCTAATCGCCGTCCAGTGAACGTTGGCCAATTTACTAATATCAGTCTTGGTTCTCGTTATAACGGCCGCGAATTCGTCTCCACTGCACCTCGCTATAAATACACCGTCAACAGCGTAACTCCTCAGGCGTTCACCAATAATCTTTATGACCTGGTCACCCACTTCATAGCCATATTTTCGGTTAATTTCGCCAAAATAATCCAAATCAAAAAGTAGTAAAAGAGCTTGTCTCTCTTCGGTAATGGCGGTGTTCTTGGTTTTAGCAACAAAATTGAGTAGTTGAATTCTATTTGGCAACTGTGTCAGGTAGTCAACGTAGGCTGTCGCTTTGAGTTCTTCTTGAAGTAACTCTCTTCTAAATTCGGCACTGATTCGTGTAGCGAAAACATCTGTTACCGTTCGCAGCGTTTTTTCCGATTGTAATGGCATTTTGAAAAGTAAAACGAGTACGCCCACAGTGTAATTGTCAATACCTATAATTGGGTAACCGATATATGCTTCTATTCCTTCTTGTTCAAGCATCTTATCTCCAGGATACTCGGCTGCTACACCAATCCTGTGAACACAAGCGTTAACCGTAAGTACGTTTTCGCACGGACTACCTTTGCGAGCATAAGAAAAGTTGTTAATTCTCACGTTATTTTTACAAGCAACCTTTGTCTTAACATTATGAGAATTGTTTTCGTCAATCATGCCAAAAAGCACGTAGTCTGCTTGTGAAAATTCAGAAAGTAGGGCAATAGACTCTTTGTAGAAGTTATCTACTCCCTGCTCATTCGATATGACAGCCAGTTTTGAAAAAACATTGTGTAGTGACTCATTTGTTAACATCTGACTGTATAATTTATCTGATTTTTTCTGAAAACCTTGACTGATCATTCCTACGACAAACAGTGAAAGAAGTGTCATCGGAGCGCCCGCAACGTAAACTAGCGAAGTGGCTTGGTGGTCTATGAGATACCCGATATAACTCGATGCAATCTGTAAAGTAAGAGTAAAAATTATTGCAGCTGATAAATAGCTTTGTGAAGTTTTATAAAATCGATAAGCGCTAAATGCTAAAAATAGACCAGCTAAAGCATAACAAAAGTGAATATAAGAAAAGTATGCCCCGGCCTCTCCCGTTAAAGTGTAGGCCATATCAGAAAATATGGTTTCATAAGCAACAACCGTGGGTTCGCTACCATACCTTATTGAGTGTTCAGAGAGAATATTCAAACACAACAAGGAAAATGAAAAAAGGGACAATACTACAGTAACGGCTTTGGTGTGTTTGTAACCTGTCCATAGCCCAAAGATAAAAACATAAAGGGGA
The DNA here is from genome assembly GCF_036864455.1 of Alteromonas sp. P256. Classification (NCBI taxonomy): domain Bacteria; kingdom Pseudomonadati; phylum Pseudomonadota; class Gammaproteobacteria; order Alteromonadales; family Alteromonadaceae; genus Alteromonas; species Alteromonas sp. P256. The sequence goes on along the minus strand of NZ_JAZETM010000007.1, from coordinate 186,351 downwards.
AAGCAGACAATAATATTCGATGAGTGTAGCGTACTCAATTTAAGGCTCACGTTGATGTCTGGTGTTGTTAATAGTTCAAGACAAAGCCAGTGGTATGAGAACATCAACACATTTAACGCTGCTAAGCCTAAAAAGTGGTATTTTCTTTTACTAATTCCTGACAACATGATTGACATGGCGCAAATGACATTTACGCACATCAAAATGCTATAAAACACAGCCATCTAGCACCTCTACTTTTTCACTAACATTTTTCATAAACAATAATGCGATTTATTGAATACTTGAGAACTAGCGCCGTTCAAATAACATAGCTGTAGTTAGCAGTTGACTATAGCCTTTAAGCACGAGCGCTATCGAATAAGAGTATAGGTTAAAAATAGTGGGCATATTCAACCTTTATTCTATGCACAGATGTTTTGCCTATTTGAGAGGTGAGTTCTCAGTTGTTTTTACGACGCATTATAACTGCTTGATGACGTACCCTCTTTGCTTAAGAAGCTCAAGTACGTTGTCTTCGCCAACGAGATGGCCTGCGCCGACTAGTACAAACTCTTTATCGTCATCGCCAAACATAGCTTCTATTTGAGGGATCCAGTTCATATTGCGTGTGGTAAACACATCGTCATAGGACTCTGGCGCTTCTTGCTTGAAAGTTTGAATAACCAGTGTGTTTAGGGCTTCTGTATCGCCTGCACGCCAGGCTTTTATCGTCTGTTCAAGTTCGCTTTTAAGATCGGGTAACGTCGCCAGAGTTTCGGATATAAAGCGTTCTTCTTCACCATCGCCTAAATTAGCAAGCATGTTAATTTGAAAGTCTAGCGACTCTAAATATTCTCTATCCTTGTTGTCTCGTTTTGCTAATTGAGTGAAGTAGGCGTCTACACCTTCGCCAGCCATTTGCGCCCGTTGTGCTTCCATCGTGACTAACATCGTCGTGACAAAACCCGGTTTAAAACTGGCTAACTGATTTGCACTAGCGCCGAAAGCGGATAAATATTGGTCTAAGGCCTTAAAGGTTTCGTCTGTAAGAGTATCTTTAAGCGTTTCCCCATTCTGGTAGGACAGCTCCATCATCATCTGTTGCTGCGCGGCAACATCGGTTGAGTCAGGTAGCTCGGCCTCAAACACAACGGTGTCGCTTTGCTGATAGATGTCAGTGAATTGTGTGGGTAACGGAAACTCTGATACCGGGAGAATGTGAATAGTGCCACCAATGTAGACGGTATCACCGTTTTTTGTTATTTCCCAAATAGAGGTTCCATGGTTGCCATTAGTGGTATTTTCAGCGCTTTCAGCACTGAGCGCGGTGGTAGATACCAACGCTAGCCCAACCCCTGCAGCCAATTTGCGAAAAATACGTGATTTCATGTCAATTTCCTTATTAGTCGCAATGTATGTCTGTAGATAAGAAATAAATGGCAACGTTATTTGTTATTGGATTTTCGAAGATAGTCATAACCTAAGCGCTTACTAAATAATACTACACTTGCTCTTTTTACCAGAGCACGTTTACGACAGCATATGTATTAGAAAGTGTTTATAAACTTATATTTACTCACTGGTGCGTAACCACTGATGCGTAATTACTGCGTTTTAATAACCGTTGTTTTAACAGACTGACTTAGTCTGTATTCTTCTATAACGTATTCTGTAACAAGCACTCTTTAGTCGAAAACCTTTCATAAATAGCTTTCGCGAATAGCAGCACTTACAGCGCTAATGGACAGAATTCAACTGCTGTGTAGGGTTCTATTTTTGAGTCAAGGCAGCATCGATCGCGCTATGTATTTCAAGATACGAATTTCAAAAATGGGAAAATAAACGCCATGCCTGATAAAACCAATAATTCATGCCTCGGCCTTAGTCGAACCATCGACACTCCTGCAGGCTTAAGTGATGAAATGAAGCAGGCAATGTCGCAGTTTCCTACACCTTCTTTAAATGCCGTTAAAGCTAATTCACCGTCTACCAAATCGCGATGGCTTGAGCAGATACACTTGGTCAACACCCAGCAAAAGAAGAAAGTAAAAGCGATGCGCAAGCAGTTTAAGGTTGCCGTTGAGCTAATAAGCGTTGCGGGAGTGAACATGCGTAAAGTGACGCCTACTGATATTTGCTCGGGTTTTGAAGGTAAAGTGTATATCGACTTCCACGGTGGTGCTTATGTCTTTTTTGGAGGCCTTCCAAGCATTGAGGAAGGCATTTTAATCGCCTGCAGGTTGGGTATTGTGGTGTATTGCGTTGATTACCGTATGCCACCTTCTTCACCGTCTCCTCAAGCATTAGATGATGCGTTTACCACTTATTGCCATTTGAAGGATAGCTATGGTGCTAACAATATTTTTGTTGGAGGCACATCAGCAGGCGGTGGGCTAGCACTGTCACTACTGCAAGAACTTAAGAAGCAAAATATTGAGCTACCAATAGCAGCTTATACTGGTACGCCTTGGGCAGACTTATCCAACTTCAGTGATTCGTTAGTTATCAATGAGGGCGTCGATAGAATACTTGTGAGTTACCAAGGGCTGCTTAAGGCTGCGGCTATGCTATACGCAGGTAAACATTCGCTCACAGAGCCCCGCGTTTCTCCTTTGTATGGTGATTTTACTGGGTTGCCACCCACAATATTGGTGACAGGAACACGGGATTTATTTTTAAGTGACACGGTGCGAGTGAATCGAAAATTAAGGGAGTGCGGTATTCACACTCAGCTAGAGGTGTTTGAAGGGCTCTCTCATGCTGACTATTTAGTGGCGCACAATACTCCGGAATCGGTGACAGTATACAAAGAGATAAAGCAGTTTTTCTTAAACGCTATTTAGGGCGAGTCACTTTTAAATGAAAGGGCGCCTTAGTCATGCAGAGGCGCTCTTTTTATCGATATCGTTGCTTGGTCTCACTATCTATTCCAGGTCTTACTGTTAATTCTAGATCTCAATATCTATTCTAGATAAGTAAAGCCTAATCTTTAAGAGCCAAAAATAACCGTTAATACTGCTACCGCAGCACCTATTCCCGCAATTTTAAGCCCGTTTTTGTACATGGGTAACTTTGGCATAAACATTAAAAACGCCGACACCACAAAAAATAGCAAGCTTACGCCAAACGCGATGTTTAAGTAGAACAAAGGACTGTTGTTAGTCGCCTTGTGCAGCTTTACCATTTTAGCTAACACAATAGGGTAGTCTTTTCGTGTTAGTGTAGCGGTGCCCGATGCCTTATCGTATTCACCTACATTAAGCGTGATAGTGTCGTTGTCTTCAGCAGTAACTTTTAAGCCTCTTACTTTAATAGCAGAACTCACATCTTCTGCCGTTAGGTTTGCACTGAGCTGTCGAGTTTGCACCTGCTCATATTTTAAAAAGTCAGTGGGCCTGAAAATGAGCAAGACGCCGCTCAATGCATAAATTGCCATGATCCCAGATAAGAAGAAGCCCAACCATCGGTGGTACTTACGAAACGCCATGTGAAGTTTTAAAGATGCCATTGCATTTACTTTATGTGTGAAATTTCATTAATGAGACGCGTTATAAACGAGAATGATTCTTTTTTAAAGTATTAGACTGTCAATTACACGTAAATAAAGACGAATTGATGAGCCTGTAGCAAATTCTGTTCAACCTCAGTTAAGAGGGCTAAGCCTTATCTTTGATTGTTTCGACTGTTAGTGCATTGGTATGACTTGTTTGAATCGGCTTTTAGAAAGCTAGACTTTGGTCTAATATCGCCTCGCATTGTGTGTGAAAAATGCTTTAATTGCGGGTTATTAGGTTTTACACACAAATAAAAAAACAGAGCGTACATACGTGCCTGGCCAAAACGACAGTGGGAAAACTTTATGCAGTCTATAGCTATAGTAATACTTGGGATCATCGGAATGCTTTTCGGGTGGTTTGTGTATTCAAAATTTATCGCTAATCGCATTTTCAAGTTAGACGATAATTTTGTCACGCCCGCTCACACCGAGCAGGACGGAAAAGATTTCGTGCCTACCAATAAAGTCGTGCTCTGGGGGCACCATTTTACGTCAGTTGCTGGTGCGGCTCCCATTGTAGGGCCTGCAATCGCAGTGTACTGGGGATGGGTACCCGCTGTGCTTTGGGTGGTATTTGGTACAGTTTTGTTCGCTGGTGTTCACGATATGGGAGCACTGTGGGCCAGTGCTCGGCACAAAGGAAAGTCAATGGGAGCATTGTCTGAAAGCGTTATCGGTAAGCGCTCTCGCTCGTTGTTCATGATTGTTATTTTCCTCGTTCTTCTCATGGTGAATGCAGTATTTGGTGTGGTGATTGCGAATTCGTTTGTGTCCCAGCCTACGGCTGTTTTTCCTGCGTGGATGGCAATAGCGGTTGCCTTGATTATTGGTCAGCTTTTAAAACGCAATTTTGCGCTAATACCACTGTGTCTTGTGGGTATTGTCGTGCTTTATGCCTCTGTGTATGCGGGAAGTTATATTCCAATCAGCTTACCGGAGACCATGTTTGGTTTAGCAGATAAAGCGAACTGGATTATCATCTTATTTGTTTATGCTGCTATTGCTTCATTGCTACCTGTATGGATGCTGCTTCAGCCGCGGGACTTTATCAACGGTATGCAGTTATTAGTGGGTCTGTTTTTACTCTATGGCGCTGTATTTTTCGCCATGCCTGACATCACAGCGCCTGCGTTTAATATGCAAACAGCCGTTGATACACCCAGTCTTATTCCTCTTCTTTTTGTCACCATTGCCTGTGGCGCGGTGTCGGGTTTCCACGGTATTGTCGCCTCGGGGACGAGTTCAAAGCAGCTTGATAAAGAAACCGATGCACGTTTTGTTGGTTACTTAGGTGCGGTTGGTGAGGGCTCGCTAGCTCTAATTACTATTGTTGCAGTGAGCGGCGTTGCATTTGCTGCCTCTCCTGAAGAATGGCACGAAGTGTACAGTCATTTAGGCGCGGGTAGTGTGGGCGCGTTCATAACAGGTGGAGCTAACTTAATACAACAAGGTTGGGGTTTGCCTGTTGATTTTTCTTCTACCATTTTAGCCGTGATGGTTGTACTTTTCGCGGGCACAACCATGGACTCTGGTGTGCGACTTCAGCGTTATATAATTCAAGAGTGGGGAGATATCTATTCAATCGATGCGCTGAGAAACGGTGTCGTAGCTACATTGCTTGCGGTGGGATGCTGTTTATTGCTCGCCTTTGGTGCGGGCGGTGCATCTGGCAGCGGTGGAATGATCATTTGGCCGCTATTCGGCTCAACAAATCAAATACTGGCCAGTCTTACACTGTTAGTAATATCAGTCATGCTTATCAAGCTTGGCAGGCCAGCGAAGTACACACTTATTCCTATGGTGTTTGTGTTAATCATGGCCTTTTTTGCCGGGCTTATTAAATTAAAAGAGTATTACCTGGCAGAGAATTATCTATTGGTATTTCTCGACGCGGTAGTGCTGATTGTTTCTGTATTGGTCATGTTAGAAGCGTTTTCAGTGGTTTCAAAGCTTAAGAAAGACAGTAAGCGCGACACACAGTAACTCCCGTTACTTGTTCATGGTTGACCTCACGCTTTTGCTTCTAGCGAAGTACATCGGGTAGAGCACGTCAACATTTGGCCTACACATTTGTGTAGGCCTTTTTTATTTTCACGCCCAAGCTTGATAGGACCCAGCCCAATAGGAACTAGCCCAACACGCTCTCGATTAACGCGGCTTCAATTTACACGTCCTAGTAGCTCGAATTACCTGTGCTCGTTTTCTGAATAGGTCATTTTCTGGTATACTTGAGATATATACACTAAAGCACCGCTTTGTGTTTTTACGCTTTATTTCGCTCTATTTGAGGAAGCATGTCAGACATCATTCTGCTCGGCCAAAATTTTTTAGCGCTATTCATGGAATCTGCGCTATGGTTACTCTTGGGCCTCTTTGTGGCCGGAGTGATGCATGAATTGGTGCCAGTGTCTTTTCTCGAGCGTCACATGGGAAGTAACTCGATAGGGTCAATTAGTAAGGCTGCAGTAATTGGTGCCCCCTTACCTCTATGCTCTTGCGGCGTTATTCCCGCGGCGTTGGGTCTTAGGCGCAGCGGTGCCTCAAAATCCTCAACTATTTCATTTCTTGTTTCCACGCCTGAAACCGGGGTAGATAGTGTATCGGTATCGTACGCGTTACTTGGCCCATTATTCGCCATAACCAGACCAATTGCTGCTGTGGCGAGCGCCATATATGCTGGCATTATGGTTAAAGTGTTCGGCGACTCAGACAGCAAAGTGAATAAAACAGGCGAACCCGTGAGTTCGTGTTGTGAAAGCGAAACAACAAAGCCGGTTGAGAGTAGCTCATGCTGCAGTACTAGAGCTGAAGTCGCCCAGCCCCTGTCATGCTGTACTAGTTCACAGCATGAAAGCGGTAGCCATAGCATGAACGCCAACAGTACTAGTGCCGAGCACACTGACCACTCTTTAAACGCTTTCTCAAGTTTATCTAATGCCGCAGCGTCTGCTGCTCGCGTGGCTCGTTATGCCAGCGGAAAGCTGCTTGAAGATATAGTGGTGTGGTTGTTGATAGGTTTAGCACTGGCTGCTGCAATTAAAACTTGGGTGCCCACCGACTTTTTAACGCAATGGGGTGACGGCCTTGTTGCTATGTTGGTAATGGCATTTATTGGTATTCCGATGTATATCTGCGCAACGGCCTCAACGCCCTTAGCCGTTGGTTTCTTAGCAGCAGGGTTATCGCCTGGTGCTATCTTAGTGTTTCTTATGGCAGGGCCTGCAACGAACATATCTACTATGGGTATGATTAAGCAGGAAATGGGGTTGAAGACCCTTGCGCTGTATTTGTTTAGCGTGGTGTCGGCAAGTATTGCATTTGGCTATTTGCTTAACTACCTTGTGTCGGCGATGTCGCTACAAGGGCTAATTCAAACGCAATCGACGCTGCATGAGCACGGCGGTGGAGTTCAAGTCGCTTATGCGTTAAGCGCTATTATACTCGGTGCTTTGATGCTGCGCATTGGCATCAATAAACTTATGCAGTATCGTCACACTCAAACGCCATCATCATGTTGTCATTAAATACAAATAATCTATCAGTGCGCTTGTAACGCCTGCGATGTCCCTCATAATGTAATGCTGCGATAAAAGAATAATAACTCGCAGCTTTATCTAATCCTTATGGAAACCCTACATGCTTTTACTTATTGTGTACGTGTTTATTGCACTTGGTTTTTCGTTTCTGTGTTCAATTGCAGAAGCGGTGATCTTGAGTGTGTCTTCTGCTTATATTTCCGTACTGGAAAAAGAAAACGCGCCAAGTGGAAGGCTGCTGCGTAAACAGACCGACAATATCAACACGCCGTTGTCAGCAATTCTTACGCTAAATACTATTGCCCATACCATGGGGGCTGCCGGTGCCGGAGCGCAAGCTGCATCTGTATTTGGCGAGGCTTATATAGGTGTAATTTCTGCCGTATTAACCTTACTCATTCTCGTGTTTTCTGAAATCATTCCAAAGACAGTAGGAGCAACCTACTGGCGAGCACTCGCCCCCGCTACGGCATACTTCTTAAAATACCTCGCCCTTATTTTAATGCCCTTTGTAAAAATGTCTGAGTTGCTCACCCGCGGATTTAAAGAAGACAGCCCGTTAAGAGGGTTAAGCCGCAGTGAACTTCACGCTATGGCAGAGCTATCAGGACAGGAAGGGCAACTGGCAAACCACGAAGCCTCGTTTTTACAAAGTCTGCTCAGCCTTCACGAGCTTAAGGTGAAAGACGCAATAACCCATAGAACGGCGTTATTCTCTGTTTCCGAATCGATGACGGTAGAAGCTTTTTTCCACAAGCATTCTAATATCGAGTTCTCGCGTATTCCCGTGTATGAAGATAACGATTCTGAAAACATAACCGGCTACGTGATGCGCTCAGACTTGTTAGTTGCACAAGCTAGAGGTAACACCGATAAACCTCTGTCTGAATACGCTAAGAATTTAATTACCATTTTGAATATTATGCCCTTATCGGTGACGTTTGAGCACTTCATCGACAAACACGTGCATATGTTGCTGGTGGTTGACGAGTATGGTGGTTTAGAAGGGGTTATTACCCTTGAAGATTTGCTAGAGCGTTTACTCGGTGTGGATATCGTCGATGAAAAAGACACAACGGTAAGTATGCGACGCTTGGCCAAAATGATGACGCGACGAAAAGAAAAAATGATGATTAAAAATGTGCCAGATGCGTCCCTTGAAAAACAGAATAGTAAGCGCTAAGGTTGAAAAAACTGTATTGCCGAAACACGAACTAGGCTGCAATTAATAGTTGTAATGGATGGCTTGAGTAATGGCACTTATAAATAGCCCTCTTCAATTAAGGATGATTAGATGAACGTTCATTTTCTTCGCTCAGTAAACCCTGTAGCTGCTTCAGGCTATGCTAATAAAGTTATTTCTCGCCGTTTATTACCTTCACTGGCTGTAGCCGGTACGCTTTTCATATGCCCAGCCGTTTTACATGCTCAAGAGCTTTCCTTACCTTGTGATGAGAAAGAAGCACAGGTATTGGCAGAAAAGCGAGATAACGAAGTTAAGAGAATTACTGCTTTTCAGCCTGCGAAACCCAAAAAACGTATCGATCCCCGTTATCCGATTTCTGCTGCCAGAAGAGGTCAAGAGGGTTGGGTTAAAATGAGTTACGTTATTGATGAAGAAGGTAATGTGCAAGATGCGGTGGTAGACGACTTTGGCGGGCATAGAGACTTTAAACGAAAAGCATTACATGCGTTGAAGCAATGGAAGTATGAGCCGGCTATGAAAAACGGCCAACCTACTCAGCAGTGCCAGCAAGCAGTACAATTCGACTTTATGTTAGATGGCAAATCCGGTGCCTCTCGTCAATTCATTGCAAAATATCGAGACATTGATGAAATGTTTCAAAACGGCGAAGTTGAAAAAGCAGAGGTGCTTCTCACGGAATTACGAGAAGAAAACACGCTGAATCATTATGAAAACGCATGGGCCGCTAATATGGATGCAACCATAGCCAGTCATCTCAAAGACTGGCGCAGAGAGCTTTCAAGCCTAAAGCGGGTAAAAGCCAGTAATGGAAGTGCATTTGGTAAAAATAGCGTGTTTAGCGAAGACCACATAGCCTATACCTTGCAGCGTAGCGTTTTACTTTCTGCTGAATTAGGCTATTACGCCGATGCACTGCGTATATTCGAAGACTTAACGTCTTTTGAAGAGCAGCAAGAGCGTATACAAGCCACACAGCCAATTATTGAAACGATAAAAGAGCAAATTGCATCAAATAAGCACATAAGTATTGATATGGAAATAGATGACAGAGAGCTTCTCTTTCATACCCTAGTGAGAAATCAGTTTGCTTTTGACAGCATAAAAGGCGATTTGGATTCGGTTGAAGTGCGTTGTCAGTCGCATCGCGAAAAGTTTACGGTTGCTGAAGACCACATCTGGACAATACCCGAAAGCTGGGGCGAATGTAGGGTAATGGTCAAAGGTGACGAAGGTACTTCCTTCGAGTTAATCGAAGTAGCGACTACAGAAGTGGCTAGTCTTAACTAGCCACTTGATGAAAAAACCTTGATAAAAGTTCCTTGTTTAACTTCCCATAACAAAAGCTATACGGCGGAAAATTGTCTAATGAGGTTGTGATTAAAGTGGTGCAGTTGATCAAGCTGCTCCCGATTTGCGCTTTCGCTAGCAATAAGTGACTGTATAGCGTGGCCCTTTTGTTATTTCAACACGCTCAGTAGCAAAGCTTTCGCGAGTTGTCATAACCGGGTCGCGCAATCCATCAACAAACACGTCGCTTCGTGCTTCATGACCGCGAATGATGTAGCGATCGCCAAAGGCATTACCATTTTCGCCAGTACCGAGGGTTACACCAGCCTGGGCAGAGAGGATATCTGCCAGATCTGTTTTACCACTTTCCTGAATTTGGTCTTGAGTAAGAACACTGATAGTTTGCGCGCCCATGGTGAGTGTTGTGTTTTTCATTATGCATCCCTGTGTGTTGCTGAGGGTTCTCGATAAATAACCGCTGCGCTTTCTCAAAGCTTTCAGCGATAGCTTGGGCAGTGAATAAACGTAAAAAAACAGAGCTAAGTCGCGCACGAGTTAAATTTTTACATAAGATTGCGGTACACTACGGGCACAAGCGCAAAGAGCGTAAAGCGTGTACACGTGCAATTCGCACTCACCGCACAATTCAATCTCTCCTTAGCGAGTTAGCTGTAACACTCACAACATGGGTATTTCATGAAAGCGTTGGACATTAAAGGGTTAACAAAAACCTACAAAGGTGGCGTAAAGGCGTTGAAAGGCGTGGACCTCAGCGTGCAAGAGGGCGATTTTTTTGCGTTGCTTGGACCTAACGGAGCCGGTAAATCCACCACGATTGGTATTATTAGTTCATTGGTTAATCAAACGAGTGGAACGGTCTCCGTGTTTGGGTATGACCTCACAACACAAAAAGAACAGGCTAAAGCGTGCATCGGTTTAGTGCCTCAGGAATTCAATTTCAATCAGTTTGAAACCGTGCTTCAAATTGTACTCAATCAAGCTGGATACTACGGCGTACCGCGCAGTATCGCCAAAGAGCGAGCGAAGAAATATCTCGCTAAGCTTGATCTGTGGGAAAAGCGCGACGCCAGTGCTCGTGAACTCTCTGGTGGTATGAAGCGCAGATTAATGATCGCAAGAGCGCTAATGCATGAGCCAAAGCTATTGATTCTTGATGAGCCTACGGCCGGTGTGGATATTGAGATTCGCAGGGCAATGTGGCTGTTCCTCGAGGAAATCAATCGCGCAGGTATTACCATCATTCTTACTACGCATTATCTAGAAGAAGCAGAAATGCTATGCCGCAATATCGCTATTATCAATAAAGGCATCATTGTTGAGAACACGAGCATGAAAGCCTTGCTTTCGAAGCTTAATGTGGAAACGTTTGTGCTCGATGTAGAGCTGCAAGAGCAAAGTAATATGGACGCACTCACATTACATGGTGTTGACCATCGATGGGGAGACAACCATACGCTAGAGGTTGATGTAGAGAAGGCCGAAGGTCTCAACCCAGTATTCACTCAATTGAGTGAGCAGGGTGTTCAAGTGATGAGTATGCGCAATAAATCAAATCGGTTAGAAGAATTGTTTGTTCGCTTAGTCGAGTCAGCTAAGCAGGCGGAGTGAAGTAATGAGTGATGAAACAACACACATGAGTGAAGAGAAAAAAGTTAGTTGGGTAAAACAAAACTACGTTGCGTTAACCACAATTTGGATAAAAGAGTGTACCCGATTTTTGCGTATTTGGGTGCAAACCCTTGTTCCACCAGCCATCACTATGAGCCTGTATTTTGTTATTTTTGGTAGCCTTATCGGTAATCGTATTGGTCAAATGGGGGGCTTTAGCTATATGGAGTTTATTGTGCCTGGCTTAATCATGATGTCAGTGATCACAAGCTCCTATTCCAATGTGTCTTCTTCGTTTTTTAGCGCTAAATTTCAGCGCAACATTGAAGAGCTATTAGTATCGCCTGTACCAACGTCAGTTATCATTCTAGGCTATGTAGGGGGTGGTGTAGCACGTGCTATTTTAATTGGTATTATGGTTACCCTAGTATCGCTATTTTTTGTTGATGTGAAAATTTATAGCTTAGGCATTATTGCCCTTACGGTACTGCTTACCTCTACCTTGTTTGCGACGGCAGGCCTTATTAATGGAGTCTTTGCAAAGACCTTTGACGACATCAGCGTTGTTCCTACGTTTGTACTTACTCCATTAACGTATTTAGGCGGCGTATTTTATTCTCTTTCACTGCTGCCTGAATTTTGGCAGTGGGTAAGTAAAGCTAACCCGGTTGTGTATATGGTAAATGGATTCCGCTATGGTTTCTTAGGGGTATCTGACGTAAACATCACCCTGGCGCTCAGTTTGCTGGTGGGGTTCAACGTGTTGTTATTTAGCGTTGCTTATTACTTATTGAAAACCGGTAAAGGAATTCGTAGTTAATGTCAGACGGCAACTCTCGGTCTATTACGACAAATCAAGTGGGTGTGCACGACAAGCTGGATGAATTGGTTTTAAAGTATCAGTCGTCGGTTAACAAGCGTCCGGTTGGCGAGCATACCCAAGCGGCCTTCGATGAGGTGTCTCAGTGGCTCGGCGGGTTTACTGGCCCTGTTATTTTGGACTCTTGCTGCGGTGTAGGGGAAAGCACGGCGACTATCGCTAAGGCCCACCCTGAGGCGCAGGTGATTGGCGTAGATAAGTCGGCCCAGAGAGTCGAAAAACACAGCCATTATCAAATTGATCAAGATAATTACTGTGTTATTCGCGCCGATGTAAACGATTTTTGGCGGTTAGTTCGTCAGTCCAATTGGCAGGTAGTAAAGCATTACCTCTTGTATCCCAACCCTTACCCAAAGAAGACCCAGGTACAAAAACGATGGCACGGTAGTGCGGCAATGGTGGATTTAATGGCCATTACCACCAACATTGAAGTGCGCAGCAACTGGTTAATTTATCTTATGGAATTTGCTCAAGCGGCAAAGCATTACGGCACCATTAGTGATCTCAGTGAGGTAAAAGGAGCAAATGCGATGACGCCCTTTGAGCGAAAGTATAGCGGCAGCGGGCAAACGTGCTGGAAGCTCAATTGTCGAAGCGAAGAAAGTTAACGAGTTAAATGTTGTTGCTACCGCGCTGGCTATTCTTGCTAGCGGGAATTTAAACCTAACTAATGCTGCTGGAGACTTGCTCGAACATTGTGCTGCACGTCGGCAACGGGCGGACTAAACACATAGCCTTGTGCATATTTAATGGGAAGGCGTTTAACATCGTTTAACAGCTGTTCGTTTTCAATGTGCTCTGCAATAACTGCAATGTGCTGGTGTTCACATAAGGCCAGCACATAGTCGACGTATTCTTTCACCGCGTCTTGTTGCTGATAATGTTTAATCAGCCCGCCCGCAATTTTTATTCCTCGTACTGGTAGGTTCATTAAAGCCCGAATGTTCCCCGGACAAGAGCCTACGTTATCAATAAATACACCCAATCCTGTGTGCATTCCTTTATCGATAAACGACCGAAGTTGCGCCCGATTAGCTAGCGCCGTAGCTGCACTTACTTCAATGCTCGCTCTTTCAGGATTGGGATAATCAGCAAGTTGCGCAATGAGAGAGTTGATAAGCCCGTCGTTATTCAAGTCGTTGGCAGAAATATTGATGTTCCACGGAATATTCACATTGTGGAAGTAGCTGGCGCTTTGCAAAAACATACTGGCGGCTAAGGTTTTTACATGCTGTTCCCGTTCTATTAAATAGAGAAACTCGCTAGGTAAAAACGTTTTGTCGTTTTGGGTTATTAAACGGGCAAGACACTCGTATCGCCATACGCCCTGACTGTCTAAGTCTACGATAGGCTGAAAATACGGAACAATGTCGTCGATTGAAAAATCTTCAGATATTTCGCGTATTGGCATAAACAAGTTTCCCCGTTTTTTCGTATTCATACATTATTAAAATATAGCAGTAAATCTGACATATGCTCCCACTTTGTGGATGGTGGTAGGTTGATGGGTATGGCATAAGCACAAATGCCGCTGGTAACCACTTGGCGAAAATTGTAATCTGATGTAAAGTGCGTGCCCCTGAAAGTAATGTGGGCGTAATCTGAAAGTCACATAAAAGTTTTCAGGGTTGGCAACCATTAGGCTATTTCAAAGCGATTGGTCAAAGCGAATGACCAAAGCGAATGCGCTGCTCAAACTACTGTGTATTCGATACGAAGCATTTGATGCGAAATGTTCGACACAAAGTCATCGGCGCTTGGCATGAAGCGCTCGGAAAATAAAGCAGGCAGCAGTGCTCAAATAAAAAGAGTTAGGTCGGTATCTTATAACACCACCTATGACTTTCGTTTTATGCAAAATTTGCCAGAAGCGAAACAATAACGTATAGGTTTGATGTAAGGGGTGTGTTTAGTGGGTGAAGCGCAAGTTAGTTTAGAGCACTTGTTTAGGGTCTTTACCAAGCCTGAACACAAAGACTCAAAGCTCGCTCAAATTGAGCAGCATTTATCAGACAATATCTTAGACTTTTTGTCGCAACACGTTGTGACCAAAAAGACTTCGTTAGAAGAAGTTGAAAAAGACTTTTCAGATTCTAAAGTACCAGAGTCTCCCGAATTTGTTTCAACTCACGCAGAAAGCTTACTTGATAAGCTTGTGGCGCACTCTGTTAATACCTATTCCCCCACGTTTATCGGGCACATGACCTCCGCATTGCCCTATTTTCACTTGCCACTTTCAAAGCTCATGGTGGGGCTAAACCAGAATTTGGTTAAAATTGAGACCTCTAAAGCATTCACTCCTCTTGAGCGCCAAGTTATCGGCATGATGCATAACTTGGTATACGACCAGCCTGAAGCCTTTTACGACGCTCACCTTCACAGTGCAGCACACTCACTTGGTGCATTCTGCTCTGGCGGAACCATCGCTAATATTACGGCACTCTGGGTGGCAAGAAACAAGTTGTTAGGCCCGCAAAAAGGTTTTGCAGGCGTTGCTAGAGCAGGATTGGCAGCGGCATACCGTTTTCACGACATCAACAACATGGGCATTATTTGCAGCAAGCGCGGGCACTATTCGTTGTCGAAGGCTGTTGATGTTTTAGGCATTGGTCGAGAGCAGCTTATTACTTTACCTGCGCCTCAACAAACACTCGACCCTGAGAAAGCTTTACGCGCTGGTCAGCGTTATCAAGAAGAGGGCAATAAGTTGCTCGCTATTGTTGGCGTTGGCGGTACCACCGAGACAGGACATGTTGACCCACTCGATGAATTAGCCGATGTTGCCAAAGAGTTAGGCTGCTGGTTTCATGTTGATGCAGCATGGGGCGGAGCTACGTTATTTTCGCCTCGCTATCGCGACCGCTTAAAAGGCATTGAGCGTGCAGACTCAGTGACAATAGACGCCCATAAACAAATGTATGTGCCCATGGGCGCTGGCATGGCGCTATTTAAAAACCCTGAAGATGCCAATGCGGTTAGACACCACGCGCAGTACATATTGCGTGCTGGTTCAAAAGATTTAGGCGCCACTACCCTTGAGGGTTCTCGCAACGGTATGGCCATGATGGTCTATTCGGCGCTGCATATTTTTGGTCGTAAGGGTTACGAGCTATTGATAGACAGCAGTATTGATAAAGCCCATGATTTTGCGGGTATGATCAGTAAGGCGCAAGATTTTGAATTAACGACGAGTCCAACGCTATCACTGCTTACCTATCGGGTTTGCCCAGTAGAAGTTCAGCAAGCGCTTAAAACCGCCTCCCCAGCCATGCGAAAAGCCATTAATCAGAAGATTGATGCGTTAGTAGTTGCTGTTCAAAAGCAACAGCGTGAAGCGGGTAAGTCGTTTGTGTCTCGAACGCGTCTCGAAGCGCCAGATTATCCTACGCAGTGCATTACCGTATTTAGAGTTGTACTGGCAAATCCTTTGACTAGTCACAACGATTTAGCCGCTATTTTAGCGGAACAGCATATCATTGCGAAGGGAACGAAAGCGTGGGCATCGCTTATTGAATTTGTTCAAAACAACGACGTGCAAAGTATTGCCTAGTAAGCGCTGATAACAGCAATTTTATCAGCCCCTTTCCCCATGATTTAACGGCTAATAAGCCTGCCACGCATTTTGATGTACCCTCACTGACTCTTTAAGGGCAACTGCTAGCAGTTGCCCTTATAAAGCAACCTGCAAATTATCAATCAATCGAGTAGTTCCCATAAACAGCGCCACCACGATAACAAGGTGCTTATCGCCAGCGACAGGGCGTTGCAACGTATCAGCATTAACAATGCTGACATAATCGTTTTTGAAACCCTTAGCTTCAAGATTACTCACAATTGAATCGGCAATATCGCTAAATTGAGTGTTGCCTTGCTCAATTAGCGCTTTTGCTCGTGTCATTTCTTGGTAGATAAAGCTAGCGGTTGCCTTTTGCTCTTGGCTTAAATAACCATTGCGAGAGCTCATGGCAAGTCCGGATGCTTCGCGCTGCGTAGCTACGCCGTGCACGTTAACCGACATGGAAAGGTCACGTACCATAGTACGAATAACTTGAAGCTGCTGAAAATCCTTTTCACCGAAAAAGGCATCGTCAGGCTGCACCATATTAAATAGCTTACTGACCACGGTGGCTACACCGCGAAAATGGCCGGGGCGGCTTGCGCCACACAGCACGTCTGATATTCCGGGCACTTCCACATACGTTTGTACTTTTAGGCCGCACGGATACATATCGCTCACGCTGGGTAAAAACACGGCATCAACGCCGTCTTTAACCAGCTTAGCTTTGTCTTCTTCTATGGTTCTTGGGTAGGCATCGAGGTCTTCATTTTCGCCAAACTGCATAGGATTTACAAAGATACTCACAATAACAACATCGTTATGTGATTTAGCGCGCTTCACCAATTGAAGGTGTCCATCGTGAAGGTTTCCCATGGTGGGAACAAAACCAACCGAGCGGCCCGTGCGTTTGCAATCGCTGACTACTTCGCGAAGCGATGCAATATCACTAATCACCTTCATAAAAACCTCATTGTTTAAGCTGTGTTATTTGAGCCTGACTCTCAAAACTGTATCAATCTAGCGTGCTATTCGAAACTATGTTCAGTAGAGGGAAACTTGCCACGCTCAACGTCGTCGATATACTGCGCCACGGCTTTACGCATGTCCCCAGTCTCAACGAGGTAATTCTTAGAGAACTTAGGCATGTAGTTTGCGCTAATGCCGAACATATCGTGCATAACTAAAATTTGCCCGTCGGTGTCTTTACCAGCGCCAATACCGATGACAGGTATAGTGAGGGTCTCACTAATTAGCTTACCGAGCGACGAGGGAACGCATTCAAGCACCAGTAACTGTATACCAGCGGCTTCTAGAGCTTTCGCCTCTTGAACAAGCTTTTGTGCTTGCTCATCGCCGCGACCTTGTACTTTAAAGCCACCGAATACATGTACAGACTGTGGTGTTAAGCCTAAATGACCACACACAGGCACACCTCGAAGGTTAAGCCCCGCAATAGTGTCACACAGCCAGCTTCCGCCTTCCATCTTAACCATGCTTGCGCCAGCTGCCATAAGAGTTGCCGCATTGCCGTAGGTTTGCTCAGCCGTGGCGTAAGACATAAACGGCATGTCAGCAATTACAAAAGCACGTTGAGTACCTTTTCGAACGCTTTTGGTGTGATAGGCAATATCGTCTATTGTCACTGGGAGAGTGTCATCTTCGCCTTGTAAAACCATGCCCAGTGAATCGCCAATTAACAACGCATCAATGCCTTGCTCATCAAACATTTTGGCAAAGCTGGCATCGTAAGCGGTTAAAGAGGTAATCTTTTCACCGGCTTGCTTTTTTTTGAGCAGGCCAGAAACAGTAACTTTCTTCATAACAAGGTCCAGATGTGTTTTATCAAGAGGGGAACTATACGGATTTCGCTGTTAATTGGAAGCGCGCAGGCGTCTGAGGCCGTCTAGCGAACAGTTAGCTACCCAGTTTGCAATGGGCTTTCCGTCTTTCATCACCATGGTAGGGGCAATTTCAAATAGCGGCACCATTACAAATTCTCTTTCGGCCATTCCATAGTGTGGAATAATTAAGTCAGCGGTATCGATATGCTCACTGCCGTAAAGCAAAATATCTAAATCGAGGGTACGAGGGCCCCATCGATCGCCTTTGCGCTCTCTACCACATTCAAGCTCTATGCTCTGCAATTGCTTTAATAGGCTGTGAGGTTTCAGGGTGGTTTCTATCAGGCACACGGCATTAATGTAATCGGGCTGATCTTGGGGGCCCATTGGCTTACTGGCATACAGCGATGAGGTTTTCAGTAAACGAGTGCCTTCAAGATTTCCGATAGCCTCAAACGCATCTGCAGCTTGCTGCTCGCTATCGCCTAAGTTACTTCCTATACCAATATACACATGCTCTTTAAGCATCAGAATCTCTCTTAACCGGACGGCGCTTGCGTTTGCGCGGTGCACCCTTACCTGCGCTATCAGTTCTTTTCAGGGCGTTAAGCATACCTTTTTGCTTACCACTTTCAGCATGCTGGAAGTGTGTCCACCACTGCGCAAGCTCTAACAAATCGCCACCCTCGGTTTGACCTCTTGCGAGTAAGAAATCATAGCCGGCTCTAAACTTAGGGTGAGTAAGTAACTGAAAAGCGCGGCGACCAAAGCGTTTAGGAAGACGTTGCTGTAAGATCCAAATGTCTCGCATCACAGTGGAAAAACGTTTGGGGATCATGATGCGCTGGGTTTGCTTAGCAATGACTTCACTTGAAGCAATATTAAAAGCGTCATGAGCATTTAACCCAGATTCCAACTGCAGGCGTTGTGATTGCTCTTCAACGGGGTACCATAATAATGCGGCATACAAGAACGCGGGGGTCACCCGTTGCTCGTTGTTAATTCTTTCATCGGTATTGGCAAGCACGTGACGTACAAACTGCATTTCTTTGCTGTTTTCATCTTTCAAAAAAGGCGCTAATTGAGGGAATAGTTGGTCGATAAGACCGTATTCGCGCATCATTAGAAACGTTTCCTCGCCCTTACCGGATAAAAACAATTTCAGCGTTTCTTCAAAGAGGCGAGCAGGTGGAATATTCTGAAGCAAGCTCGCCAAATTTTTAATAGGCGTAGCCGTCGATGTTTCAATGCGCATAGACAGCTTAACGGCAAAGCGAACGGCACGAAGCATACGAACAGGGTCCTCGCGATAGCGAGTTTCTGGATCGCCCATTAACGCCACTTCACGTTTTTCAATGGCAGCCAGACCGTTGGCAAAGTCTTTTACCGTAAAATCAGCCACGCTGTAATACATGGCGTTAAAGGTGAAATCTCGGCGCTCTGCATCTTCTTCAATTGACCCAAACACGTTATCTCTAACAAGCTGGCCTTGCGCGTCTTGTGAGCCTGTGGCTTTATTTTGTGGAACGGCTTGGCTCTCATCCGTTTCTTGATGGTGGCCACGGAAGGTCGCTACTTCAATAATTTCTCTGCCGAACACAATATGGGCAAGGCGAAACCGGCGGCCTATTAAGCGGCAGTTCCGAAACAGCCCTTTTATCTGTTCAGGTGTAGCATTGGTAACCACATCAAAGTCTTTTGGTTCGTACCCCATCAAAATGTCGCGAACACAGCCCCCGACTAAATAAGACTCGAAGCCTGCTCCGTTAAGGCGATACATGACTTTTAACGCATTAGCACTGATATCTTCACGAGAAATACCATGCTCACCTCGAGTCATTACTCGGGGTTGTAATGCTTTGTCAGACGAACCTTCTTTTGAGAATGCACGCTTAACAGATTTGAAAACACGATGAATGATGGTGGTAACTCCGCAATATATTAAGGAACGCTATAATAAGTGGATTCATGCTGAGGAACAATAATTTCGGGTGTTTTCACTACTTTTTTCCTGTCCCATAGAGAAACAGCGAATGACAATAGTGAGTCTATTGAGCTAAAATCTTGACGTTTAACCTCGTCGAAGCCTAAAAAATGCAGGGCGCGAACTGTATTTTCTAATGCTGTCGTGTTGTCGATAGGAGTGGCATGGTTCTGTTTACTCAGCTTTCTCCCTGGTGCTATCGCGGCCACCGGTACATGGCCATATTTTAATGGCTGATAGCCAAGTGACTGATGCACGCAGCGATGAAGCGGCGTTACGTCAATCAAATCGCACCCTCTTATGACATGTGTCACACCCTGAAAAACATCGTCTAGCACAACCACTAAGTTATAGGAGAACAGCTGGTCTCTGCGCTTTATCGTTATGTCTTCTACTCTCTGCTTTTCTATTCTAAGATCTTCTATTCTATGGCCGGCGCCGGCCAATTTTTGATGAGGCGCACAAACTTCGCCCATGATCAAATCAGTGAAAGGGGTCCATTCAGTATCCAGTTTTAGCCGAATAGCAAGCTGGCCGTTGGAAGGCGTTAACCCTTTATCTCTGCAGTGGCCATTGTAAGTACCGCCCATTGCTTTAACCATCTTGCGAGTGCAGCTGCAGTAGTATGCCTGCTCATGGTGTAGCAGCGCATTCACTACCTCTTGATAACGGGAATGCTGCTTGCTTTGATACATAACTTCGCCGTCCCATTGCAAGCCGTGGACTTCAAGGGCGTGTAAAATAGCGGTATCAGTGCCTGCGATACAGCGCGGCTCGTCGATATCTTCCATTCGCACCAGCCATTTGCCATGATGATGTTTTGCATCAAGATAACTGGCAAGGGCAGTAACCAGTGAGCCAAAGTGAAGCTGACCAGAAGGAGAAGGGGCAAAACGGCCTGTGTATTTTTGCGTGGGCTCTAAGCAGCTCGGCGTGGATTCTAAGCAGCTTTCTGAGTGATTGCCTGATTGCTGTTTTAACATGTTAGGCACTGTAATACGCCCTTACAAAAGCGCTTTTCACGATGGATAGAAAAAAAGACAAAGGCAAAAGAATCAGAAAGTGGTAGCGAGCGCGCTGACAAGCGAGTCTGTTTGGAGGAAAGTAAGAAATGCTAAAAAGCCTCATCAATAAACGATGAGGCTTTTTGAAAAACGATGCTGCCAAAAAACACGTTAACTTTAGTGTTAACAGTAGCGTTAACGTAATTATGGGCTTAAATGTAAAAACTAGCATCAAACTAAGCGATTGCACTACCGTCTGTAACAAGACGATGATGACAAATCAGCCTTGAAGCTGTTTTTCTTTAATCTCAGCCATCGTTTTACAGTCAATGCATAAGTCGGCAGTGGGACGGGCTTCTAAACGGCGAATCCCAATCTCGATACCACACTGGTCGCAGAAGCCGAAATCGTCTTCTTCAATACGCTTGAGTGTTTTTTCGATTTTCTTGATGAGTTTGCGCTCACGGTCACGGGTACGCAACTCCAAGCTAAACTCTTCTTCTTGCGCTGCACGGTCGACGGGATCAGGAAAGTTCGCTGCCTCGTCCTTCATGTGCGTTACAGTACGGTCAACTTCTTCGCGAAGCTGATTACGCCATGCTCTAAGTAGAAGACGAAAGTGTTCCATTTGAGCATCGCCCATGTACTCTTCGTCTGCTTTCGGCTGATAAGGCTGTAAACCTGCCAGCGCTAATAGTCCTAAGGATTTTGTCTCTTTTCCTGTTGGCATGTGCCACATCTCCTACACTACGACATCCATATTGTCCTAATTCAACCGATATCTATATCAGACTCGATAGCCTCAGGCAATCAATTGTGTCTATGTAATTATTATGCTGGTATCTCTTTTTACGATTGACCAGCTTGGCTTCCATCAAACGCGTTAGTGCGTTCACCCGCCAAAACAAGGCGCAAATATGAAGCCGAAATGAAAAAAATCAACCTATTTTTTACAAAATAATAGGGAGTAATTGATTTGCCTCGATTTTTTGTTCATTAATCGTGCAGGCCATAGCTAAGATATTGACACCTGCACGGGCTGCGGTTGTTACGCTTTCTGCATAGCGAGGATCAATGTGTTCTGCAATTCGCACCGAGGTAATTGCAGTATGCTGCACGCAAAAGAGCAAAGTGGTTTTAATACCCTCTTCAGCTAGTCGCGCTAACTCAAGACAATGCTTCGCTCCACGCTGCGTCACTGCGTCGGGAAAATAACCTTGGTGGCTATCGGCTAGGGTGACAGATTTCACTTCCATATATTCAACGGTATTGTCTTTTGTCAGTGCGAAATCAAACCGGCTGTTAGCAGTTGGAGGTGTTACTTCTGCTTTCCAGTCTGAAATAGCAGAAAATTCCTCAATTACCTTGTTATTCAGCGCTTCTGCCACCAACTTATTAGCATTGTGAGTATTGATACCAATAAAGTGGTCATCAAAGGTTTTAGCCACTTCCCAAGTGTACTTGAGTTTGCGTTTTGGGTTGTTGGACTCACTTAAAAAGACGGTATAGCCTGGTTCGGCGCAGCCTGTCATGCCACCGGTATTCGGACAATGGGCCGTAACCACTTGGCCGTCTTCTAGTTCAACGTCGGCAAGAAAGCGTTTGTACCGTTTAATGAGTGTGCCGCGTATAAGCGGTGATGAGAAATTCATGATTCTCCTTAGTTGAGAGAACAAATGTTGTTTTACGTACTGCAAGCTATTACTGGCTAAGGCTTTCGACACTCGCTTTAGCGACAGATACGACAACAAAGCGAACAATAGTATATAAGGATTAAAACATAATGGCAGAATTTACCGTAAGTCTTTCTACTCAATCAGCTAACCCGTCGTGGGGAGATAACGCTAAGCTTTCTTTCACAGAGTCAGGTGCTGTAATTCACTTGCCCGATGACAGCGCCAATGAGCGCACTATTCAACAAGCTGCACGTAAGCTTGATGGTCTTAGCTTGCCAGGCGTTACGCTAGCGGGTGAATGGAGCAAAGAGCAGCAGTGGGCCTTTGCCTTAAGTTTCACTAGAGCAAGAAAACCCGCGAGTATTACTTGGGCAAATAACACCGACAAAGCGACATTAGAGCAAGAATATGCTGCCTTGTTATTCACTCGACAGCTTGTCAATGACACGCCAGAAGATTTGAGCCCTGAAACATTAGCCCAGCGCGCCGCTGATTGGCTTAAGTCACTGGGTAAAGACAACGTTAATTACACCATGACGGTAGGCGAAGAGCTAAAAAACGAGGGTTGGGTAGGCATTTATAATGTGGGTAGAGGGAGCGAGCGTCCGCCGGCTATGCTTGTGCTTGACTACAACCCTACAGGCAACGCCGATGCACCCATAGATGCTGTATTAGTCGGTAAGGGTATTACTTTTGATAGCGGTGGTTACAGCATAAAATCAAGTGAAGGTATGCTTGATATGAAATGCGATATGGGCGGTGCCGCAACGGTAACAGGAGCACTTGGTTTAGCCATTACGCAAGGGATTAAAAAGCGTATTCAACTGATATTGTGTTGCGCTGAAAACCTTATCAGTGGTCACGCTTACAAGCTGGGCGATGTACTGACGTATAAAAATGGTGTGACGGTAGAAGTAGTGAATACCGATGCTGAAGGACGACTGGTACTGGCTGATGGTCTAATGGCGGCTACAGACACTGGCGCGCCGTTAATTATTGATGCTGCAACACTGACCGGAGCCGCAATGGTTGCGTTAGGTTCAGATTATCACGCTGTATTTTCGATGGATGATAATGCAAAAGAGCAGATGCTCAATGCTGCTAAAGCAGAAAACGAGCGTTTTTGGGCATTACCATTAGAACCGTTTCACGCAGATCGCTGTCCATCGGCGTTTGCTGATACCGCAAACAGTCGTCCAATGAAAGGCGGCGGTGGTGGCGGTGCGTCGAACGCGGCAGGATTTTTATCGCGCTTTGTAAAGCCTGAAGGCTGGATTCATTTAGATTTGGCCGCAGCGTATCACGGTGGTGCGACTGCTGAGATGCCTGTTGGCGCCACGGCTAAGGGCATTCGCACTATTGCGAGAATGCTTCACGACTTTAAATAATAGGTAGCTAACGATTGTGCTGATAGTAAGCACAAACGAGAATTACACGTTTTAAATGCCAAAAAGGGAGCGTAGATGCAGCTCCCTTTTTCATTAAATTCCGCCTAAACGCTCAGCGAGCTTTTTATAACGTTCCACATCGCCACTATCGAAAAGCGGATTACCATCGGTATCCTTTTCTTTCGCAACTAACAGGCTCTCACGTTCTAGACGTTCTACACGTACATCTTGAACACCTAAAAAAGCGGCAACTTCATTCACTGTCATTAAACTCATTGTTTCAATTCCGTATATTGTTTTTGTAATAGAAATAGCAATTGTTGCTTTTATTGTAAAAGCTCATTCTCCCTGCCTGTGTTCGTAGTAAAACAGCGACAGGTTTCTTATCAGCACTCAGACCTTTGTTAGCTCAGCTACACAATGAGACGAGTAGAATATCTCACGGCCACTTTAGGCAGTGCTGCTTACTTGTCATATTGAGCCATTATGTTCATACATCAAAGCTAGGCATTGTAGTTAGACAGCTAGCGAGACAACTAGTGTGGCTATACGTTTCTCAAAATAAGAATGCGCAAAATAGGAGGCTCAAGATGTCTCAAAATGAATGCTGTTGTTCAATAATAATGAATAATATAGACGAAATTTATCAAGAAAGCGTCAATAAAGCCGCAAAAAAGCTGTCCAAAGCAGTTTAGAAGTGGAGGGCAGGGCTAAATGTAGAAAATGATGGTCAACACGACCTTATTTAAATATATGAATGCGTTAAGTGTTTTTTACCTAGTGGAGTTAGTTTACCATTACGCTTTTATAGCAGCGCAAGCGATTGTTCAACGCCATCAGCGTGTTTTGGCACACCTACTACCGGAGATAAACAACAATGGATACTTGGTCCGCCGCGATTATGCTTTTTTTGATCATGGATCCGCTGGGCAATTTACCCGTGTTTATGTCGGTTCTGAAATCGATAGAGCCTAAACGTCGCCAGTTTATTTTAATAAGAGAACTGCTGTTTGCACTATTCATCTTGTTTCTGTTTTTGTTTAGCGGTCAGTCGGTACTTAATTTTCTCAATGTTGAACAAGAAACCGTCAGTATTGCCGGTGGCATAATTCTGTTTCTCATTGCATTAAAAATGATTTTTCCATCATCGGGAAATCCAAGTGGTCTTGCAGTGGGTGAAGAACCCTTTCTTGTGCCTCTTGCTATTCCAATGATTGCAGGGCCATCTACACTGGCCGCATTGATATTATTGGCGAATCAATCTCCCGATCGAATGACTGATTGGTCTATTGCGCTTGCGGCGTCATGGTCAATTAGCGCTGTGATCCTTATGTTTTCCAATGTATTTCATAAAATACTCGGTGAACGCGGTTTAGTTGCTATGGAGCGATTAATGGGTATGATCCTAGTTATGATTGCCATTCAGATGCTACTTGATGGCGTTACCAAATACTTTATCCACGCCGCTGGAGCACTTTAATGGCAAAGCAAAAACTAAATACATTCGCTCGAGTAAGAGCGTTAGAAGGTCACAAGGCCATTGCGTTTGCGGCAGCACTGCTTGAACGGATGCTGCCAAACTACGCTTTATTTTGCGAAGTTACAGAATCTGGCGATGCACCAGCGCTTAGAAACTGCCTTAATTTGGTATGGGAAACCTTAAAATCGCCAAAGAGCAAATTCAATATGGCGGTTCAGCTCGAAAAAGTGGAAGTGGCTACGCCTGATACAGAATCTCATGACAACTATGGCGTTTACCCTGCTATCGATGCGGCTATTGGCCTTGCTTCTTTGCTTAACCTCGTCGCTGGCGACGACCCTCAGGGTGCAGTAGTCATTAGTAAGCTTTCACAAGGCAGTGTTGAAGCTTACTTGCTTGCCACGGGCGAAGCCGATGATGACTCAGTGAAAGACCACCCATTAATGGCGTTTGAAGTGGAAGTGCAAAACGAGCTGCTCGACTATATTGAGCAAGCTAAGTCTATAACGAAAGCGGCCGACGACATGCGAGCCCTTGCGCTTGAAGCTGGTATGTCAAATATTGGTCTTGATTTAAGTTAGGCGTCCTTTAATACGGGCGGGCTTGTCTCGCCTACTTCAATAAGCATGTACACCAACGAGCCAGTTCGCTTTTCTTTTACTACATGCCAGTGACTAGGAAGTGGCAATGATTCAAGCTCGGTTTCGTGCTCGATGTAAATCATGCTGCCTTCACAAACAAGGTTTGTGTTCACTATTTCACTGACGGTGGGCGCTACCAAATTTTGATAAAATGGCGGGTCGATAAACACGATGTCGTACTGTGTGCCGGTTAGCTGTTTGAGCACTTTTAGGGCATCACCTTGATGTACCTTAGCAGTGTTCGAATCATTAACGTCAAGCGTCTGTAGATTTTTACTTAACTGCTCGCTAGCCTGCCTGTCTAACTCAATAAAGTCACACCGACTCGCATAGCGAGACAAGGCTTCTAAGCCTAAACCCCCAGAACCCGCAAAAACATCTAAACACTGGGCATCATCAACGTAAGCCATTAGCCAGTTAAACAAGGTTTCTTTGTTTCTATCGGTTGTGGGTCTTAACCCTTCAGCATCAAGCACGGGAAGTCGTTTTCCACGCCATTGACCGCTAATAATGCGGATCAGCCCTCGTTTTTTTTTATCTAATTTTGCTGGCTGGCGCTTTTTTGTAGAAGATATGCCCCTTGACGGGTGAGAAACTCGCTTCATAGTGACTGACAGTGGTATCATGCTTTTATATATTAGACGGCAAGTGTAGCCGAATTTGTTCAGAATTTATAAGGATTTGTCCTAACAATGTCGAAACTATTTGGCTGGTTCAGCAAGAACAAAAAAGCAGAGAAACAAAAAGAGCAGCAAGCAAAAGAGCAGGCTGCACAGGAAGCGGCGAACCCTGTTGCCGACAAAAAAGAGGTAGAGAGCTCCGAGGTAGAGAGCTCGGAGGTAGAGAGCACCGAAGTCAATGCGGCGAAGGTTGAGACAGCCGAGACAGAAAAAGTCGAGGCTGTTGGTGAAACCGCGCTAGACGATAAGTCGTCAGAAAAACCTGCTGAGACAATATCTACCCAGACAACGGCGAATGTAGAGCATCAAGAGGCGGCCTCTCAAATTACGCCTACTATCACTGACGGGAACGAAGCGATTCACAATACGGTAGTTGACGCTGTAGAAAGTGAAGAAAAGCAGCCTTTAGATTTCTCATCTGATGAAGCAAGCGCGTCTGCTTCAGAGTCTGTTAATGAAGCTGCAACGCCGTTAGATGATGCCTCAGCTGCCAGTGTTGAAGCAGAAGTACTTGCAGCAGAAGAAAGCATTGACGACGAGGCTGGCGAAGCTGAACCAGAGCTTCAAGTAAAGCAGACGCCGCAAGCTAAGGATGCGCCGCAAGCCAAAGAAAAGAAATCTTTATTCGCTCGTTTAAAAGAAAGCTTATCGCGCACCAAAGAAAACCTTGGAAGCGGCATTGTTAGCTTATTTAAAGGCAAAGCCATTGATGATGAGCTTTACGAAGACTTAGAAACACAGTTGCTCGTTGCCGATGTGGGTATGGACACGACGCAGAAAATCATCAACCACCTTACCGACAGTGCTTCTCGTAAAGATCTTAAAGACGCTGAAGCCTTGCTAGATATTTTAAAGCAGCAAATGTCAGGCATGTTGGCGAATGTGAATGTACCGCTTAGCGACGCGTTACAAAAGCACAATGCTGATGAAGGGCCGTTTGTTATTCTTATGGTTGGCGTTAACGGCGTTGGTAAAACTACCACTATCGGAAAGCTGGCCAAGCAGTTTCAGCAGCAGGGCAAAAAAGTGATGTTAGCAGCGGGGGATACGTTTCGCGCCGCCGCAGTTGAGCAGCTTCAAGTATGGGGCGAGCGCAACAGCATTCCAGTTATTGCTCAGCACACCGGTGCAGACAGTGCTTCTGTGCTTTACGATGCACTGGAAGCGGCAAAGTCTCGCGGCTCGGACATACTCATTGCCGATACGGCAGGACGCTTACAAAACAAAGACAACCTGATGGAAGAGCTCAAAAAAGTGGTTAGGGTAATGAAAAAGCTTAACCCTAATGCACCCCATGAGGTTATGTTAACGCTAGACGCCGGAACAGGGCAAAACGCGATTAGCCAAGCCAAGTTATTTAACGAGGCGGTGGGCTTAACCGGAATAACGTTAACTAAGCTAGATGGCACTGCAAAAGGCGGCGTTATCTTTTCAGTTGCAGATCAGTTCGGTATTCCTATACGGTATATTGGTGTAGGCGAGAGTATTGACGACCTGCGCCAGTTTGATGGCGAAGAGTTTATTGACGCCCTGTTTAGCGAGTTAGACACACCAGCAAGCTAGTTTATTCAGGTTGTAGGGTTTTAAAATGATAAAGTTTGAGCAGGTAAGCAAAACCTACCCCGGTGGCCAGCGGGCGTTAAGCAAGGTGAACTTTCACATTGCGCCCGGCGAGATGGCCTTTTTAACTGGGCATTCAGGTGCAGGTAAAAGTACCTTGCTCAAACTCATCAGTATTATGGAACGTCCTACTGTGGGCCGTGTTTTAATTAACGGCCACGACCTGAATAAAATAACCCGACGAGACATTGCGTTTATACGCCGCGATATCGGTATGATATTTCAAAGCCACCAGCTGTTAATGGACAAAACCGTTGCTGATAACGTTGCTTTGCCTCTAGTCATAGAAGGTTATACGCACAAAGAAATTCGCAAGCGAGTCGATGCTGCGCTGGAGATGGTTGGACTAAGGGATAAAAGCCGCAGTCTGCCTATTACCCTTTCTGGCGGAGAGCAGCAGCGTGTAGGTATCGCCAGAGCCGTGGTTAACAAACCACCGTTACTGCTGGCCGATGAGCCTACCGGAAATTTAGACCCTAAACTGTCCATGGAAATTATTCGCTTGTTTGAAGATTTTAACCAGGCGGGTGTTTCAGTGCTCATCGCTACCCATGATTTAGGGCTCATAGCACGCATGCGTTATCGCACGCTAACGTTGAAAAACGGGCAAATGATTACTGACGGGCTTACCGATAGCGACTTCTCCGGCAGCCACAGCGAGGGTGACCGACGATGAGTATTCTTTTTAAAGGGCGAGCAAAAGGCGCGTCTTCGTCAAAAGTGTCAGTGTTGCAAGCCTTCGTCATGTTCTTCGTGAGTCATGTTAGACAAGCACTATCGAGTTTAGGCGAGCTTTGGCGTCAGCCACTCGCGTCGTTAATGACCATTGGTGTGCTCGGGCTGAGTATTACCTTACCAAGTACCCTGTACATCATGGTTAAGAATACAGAAAAAATTACGGCGGGGTGGGAGCAAGCATCGGAAATATCCTTATTCCTCACACCCAATATAAGTGCTAATCGCTCCCAGCAACTAGTGACACGGCTGAATACCTGGCAGGAAATTGAAAGCGTGGTTTATATTCCCGCTGATGATGCGCTCAAGGAGTTTCAGCATTTGTCGGGTTTAGGCGATGCTATTGCGTACTTAGAGAAAAACCCTTTACCTGATGTAGTGCTCGTTACTCCTACCGATAAAAACGCCTCGCCAAGCGCCGCTCGTGCGTTGCTCGATAAGTTAAGGCAGCAACGAGAAGTGGATATTGGTAAGTTAGACATTGAATGGCTAGAGCGGCTTTACGCCGTTATTGCTATAGCAAGTGATTTGGTGATGCTGATAGGTATACTGCTTTTCATTGCGGTTGTACTGATTATTGGCAACACCATTCGCCTGAATATTCTCAATAAATACGATGAAATAGTGGTGATGAAGCTGGTGGGAGCAACAGATGCTTTTATTCATCGCCCCTTTTTGTATACGGGTTTTTGGTATGGGCTTTTAGGAGGGCTAATGGCATGGTTGGCCGTTATTATCATCTTATGGTGGATGGACAGCAGCATTACCACCTTTGCCGCAATGTACCAAAAAGAGTTTAATATTACTGGGCTTACCGGCAGTGCGTTGCTCACTATGCTTGGGCTTTCTGTATTACTTGGTCTACTGGGTTCGCTTATTTCTGTTCAGCGTCACGTTCGTCAAATAGAGCCTCAATAGGTGCTAGCAGAGTGCCAACAGAGCCCAATAAAAGCTCAATAGAGGCTAGATAAACACAAGGTTGACGTGCTTCTAGCCTTCGGCTTTCGCTGTAGGGAAGTGAGTTGAAATAGCGCTCCTAATGCCGTTGCCCCACACAATCGCTTGGTTGTACAGCACGTGAAGTTGTTTCTGGTCGATGTCCAGCAGCTTAGCTTGTTTTATCACTGTCATCCATATTGCACTTTCGAAGCCGCGCACAAGGGCTGAATAGTTGTTCAGCTCCCTATTTTTCCCTAATAAAGCGTTGTTAACATCATCTGACAGCGGAAGCTGTTTAACGATATCTGTCATCGATTGATCGAGCAGCCCTTCAAGCAGTGAAAATAACCCAACCAAAAATGCGATAGGAGGGTTATTTTTAAAGCCTCGTCGCTCGGCCAATAAGTCAAAGAATTTCGCTCTAACCAACGACATGTGAATTATCTCAAGGGGTTTGTCGTCGGCAATATTCGTTAGGCTTAGCAGTGCAATAAACTTCTTAATTTCTACCTCGCCCATATAATTGAGTGCGTGTTTAAGGGAGGTGATTTTGTAGCGTTTATTGATGGCAGGGTTGTTGATAAATTTAAGGAGCAAAAAGCTTAACGTAGCATCACGCTCAATAATTTGTGTGGTACGGGCAATGTCAAAATTTACCTTGCCACTTTCAGCCATCAAATCCACGATGTTCATTTTAGAGGCTGGCAGCTGCTTTAAAATTCGCGCTTCTGGCTGAGAGAAAAAGTAACCTTGAAAGAAATCAAACCCAAGGTCGATACATGATGCAAAACTGTCTTGGGTATCCACCTGCTCGGCCACGAGCTTTTTGTTCTCCTCACGATAACGAGGAATGTGTTTTTCAACGTTTTCAAAACGAGCTTTAGAAACATCTACTTTTACAATATCGATAAGTGGAAAGATATCGTGTTTAGACCCAATCATCATGGGATCGTCGATGGCAAGTTTAAACCCCATTTGCTTTATATGCTGACATGCTTCAAACAAGCCATTGCTCGTATCAGCCGGATCAGCAAGCTCAACGACCACAGAGTCGGGATTTAAGTTTGTGGGAAATCGCGACACAAGGGTGTCGGTTGAAAATGTAATAAACGATGTTTTCTCACCGCTAATGTCATCAAGCCCGAGAGGGTGAAAATTGTCAGCGATGAATCTAGACTTTTCTTCTTGATGATCCGGGTAAGTACCGCCTTTTCCGTCCCTGAAAAGTAACTCGTAGGCAAATACACTTTTTTCTTTATCTAGAATTGGCTGACGAGCTATAAACGCGAACATATGTGATCCCTGATAAGGCGCTAAATAATATTGTGCTACTAGGCGTACTGCCTCAGTTAACGTTAACCGCTTTTTATTATTTTTTAGTCTATTAAGAAGAGGTTATCGACCTAAAACCTAAACTCTTAACTCATTATAGTGGTTCTGAGTGCTCAAATACCCCGCAGGTAGATGATGAGAACTGGCGTAAAGATTATGATAATGAGCCTTTTAACACAATACTAATACTATTAACTTACTGCCTGCCAATTTAACGTAGACCCATTCTCTTTCGGTATACTACTCTTTTGACACACTAGCCTTTTTGTCACTCAGTCTTTATTAAGCGCGGCATTGTGAATATGCTTAGCCCATTTTATGGCTTCGTTGTAATAGCTATGAAGTAGAGCCTGATTAACTTCATGTTTTGAGGCAAATTGCTTTATGCCTGCCCATCGCGCCGTCTCAAAATGCTGAGACAAGGTAAGGCACTCCCTGAGCAAATTGTTTTTGCCGCAAAGCGCATCTTTCACATCGTCGTCAATCGGTACTTTGTTAACCAAGTCTTCAATGCGTTGCTCCATCATGGCGTCAAGCAGTGAAAGCAAACCAGTTAAAAATCCAGTATGTGCGTTCTTATCTTTACTTACAGCAAGGTAGGCGAGTTCGCAAAACTTTGCCCTAACTAAGGCCATCTGCATCAGCTCGGAAGGCTGTCCGTCGCTGAGGTTTGCTAAGGCAAGCAAGGAGAGAAACTTCTTAACTTCTATTTCGCCCATGAAATTTAATGCGTGCTTGAGCGAGTTGATTGTGTGGCGTTTATTCACCATTGGGTTGTTGATAAACCGCAGCAGTAAATACGTTAACGACGGGTCTCTTTCCATGATGGTTTTAACCTTTTCCAAATTAAGAGACGCCTCACTGCTGAGTGCCAGTAGCTCTAACATTGTGAGATTGTTTGGGCCTAATTTGCGGTGCCTTACAATTTCAGGGCGTGCAAGGAAATAGCCTTGAAAGTAGTCAAACCCCATTTCCTTAAACTTGTGGAACTCTTCGTAGGTTTCAATTTTTTCTGCCACTAAGGTTATTTTGTTCGCTTTAAAGCGCTCTACCAGCGCAGGAATTTTGTCGTGCGCTATTTCGGTAATATCAATCTTAACGACGCTAGTAAAGGGTATAAAAGCTTCCCACTTACCATGC
The DNA here is from genome assembly GCF_036864455.1 of Alteromonas sp. P256. NCBI lineage: Bacteria > Pseudomonadati > Pseudomonadota > Gammaproteobacteria > Alteromonadales > Alteromonadaceae > Alteromonas > Alteromonas sp. P256. The sequence goes on along the minus strand of NZ_JAZETM010000007.1, from coordinate 154,255 downwards.
ATGTCGTAATCATCAAGGGCAATGGGGTAGCCTAGCCCGCGAATATGTTTGCAAGCGGCTACAAGGGCATCATCGACATCGACCGTTTCTACAATCTCTATAACCACTTTACTGGCATCTAATGAGGTAGGGAAACGGAACATGAGCGTATCGCGATGAAAATTAATGAACGCTTTTTTGTCGCCAGTTATTTCTTCAATACCTAGGCTGAGATGAGTAGATGTGAGTATTTTAGACGTTGCTTCGTCGGGAGAAATGTCTGGAAAGCAATTATCTTCACCTACGCGAAAGAGTAATTCATAAGCGTAAACTTCCCTATTTACATTAAATATTGGCTGTCTGGCGACGTATGCAAACATAATTATCCTTGAGCAATCTTTCTAGGCAGTGAGGTTATTGTTGTTTTAAATGCCTTTTACTGCATGTAACTGCGCGAAATGACTGTACCGTTGATACAATACCGCAGTATATGGCAACAAGATTACATGCTGGGTTAAACGTGTCCAACCATTTACTCCATTATCTCCTATTTTTTGCGCTTTTTGTTGCCTCCATTATTGACGTATATGGCTACCCTGTGTGTTTACTATTATCGCTAGGTCGCAATCAGGTGAGACTAAAAGTGAACGATCTTTATGGAATTGCGGTATACTTATACAAACAAAACTACCTAATATTGAAACGCTGTAATAGTGTTGAAATTGATGTATACATATTGAAAATGTCGATAAAGATATTTTATTATTAATATTCGATGGTATGTTGTCAGGGGATTGAACTTTTTTTTGATTTACAGGTCTTGATACTGTAGCAGTTGTCCCCATACCAACATATCGTTTGGGCTTCTTTTCTTTTATCTAGGTCTCTCGCAGTTCACATTACATTGGTAATGACGAACGGTGATTAATGAGGTGAACAATGAGCAACAATTTGCAATCAATGGCGTTATCAGTGCCACACAGCGGTAGCATCGAAGGCTACATGCAGGCTGTAAGTCGCATCGATATGCTCACTGCAGACGAAGAGCGTCAGTTAGCCGTACGCCTTCGCGAAGACGAAGATTTAGAGGCAGCGCGTCAATTGGTGATGTCGCACCTTCGCTTTGTTGTGCATATTGCAAAATCTTATTCAGGTTATGGATTACCGCAAGCTGATCTCATTCAAGAAGGCAATATTGGTCTTATGAAAGCGGTTAAGCGATTCGACCCTACGGTAGGTGTGCGCTTAGTTTCTTTTGCCGTTCATTGGATAAAGGCTGAAATACACGAGTTTGTATTAAAAAATTGGCGCATCGTTAAAGTGGCAACAACGAAAGCCCAGCGTAAACTTTTCTTCAATCTACGCAAAGCGAAAAAGCGTCTAGGCTGGTTTACCCACGCAGAAGTGCAAACGGTAGCGAACGAACTTGGTGTGAGTACCAAGGAAGTGCTGCAAATGGAAGCGCGCATGAGCAGTCAAGATCAGGCATTTGATTTGTCGGCCGACGAAGATGAAACCGGTAATTTTGCGCCTGTTCAGTTTTTGGAAGATAAAACTGCTGATGTGGAGACTGACGTTATTAATAACGATTGGGACACCGCAGCAAGCAAACGTTTATATTCAGCGATTAAAACGCTGGACGAGCGCAGCCAAGATATTATCGAAACACGCTGGTTGGCAGATAACAAAATTACGCTGCAAGATTTAGCGAACAAGTACGAAGTCTCTGCAGAACGCGTTCGTCAGATTGAAAAGAACGCGATGAAAAAACTGCAAGCAGCAATGGTTGCAGCCTAACAAATTTAGGGTTGGCTAGTTGAGCCGACCTAAATCAAAGACAACAAAAAAAGCGCCTTACTTCATCAGTAGGCGCTTTTTTTATGTCTTTATGTCTTATCTTTATTCTTTATCGGATACCTCAGGCGGAAGCACCCAAAATACCCCTTCAAATTCTGCTACCGCGGTATCGTTGTCAAGAATAGCTACGCTGAGTTCGAAACGGGCTTTTTTATTTTTTTGCAGTGGTGCAAATTTGCCAGACAGTGTTTCTATATTGCAGATGGCTCTTGGCTTCATTGTAATTGGCTTGTGGTAATGAATATCCCCATCGCCCAATACAATATCCCCACTTAAACCACGCTCTTTAAGCTGCAGGTATATAAGGCCCCAGCCAGTGAGTGTGGCCAGCGAAAAGATACTTCCCGCGAACATAGTGCCGTGAATATTAATGTTTTTATTTAATGAGGCTCTGGTTTCCAGCGTTCGTCCCGTGTACTGATACAATTTAATTCCCATGTGTTCAGTAATAGGAATAGTTTCCGACCAGGTCTCCTGAAGCGATTTGCACCATTTGGGGTGAAGCACCAGCGTATTATTTTCAGTGAACTTTTTCACCATCTGTTGGCGCTTTAGCATGCCCAATTCGTTGGGTGCTTCTCGTTCAACCACAAAACCGCAGGAGGCAAAAAAATCGATAGAGATTTCACGGCTATTGGTTACTGCACGCACTGCGCCAAGGTCTTTGGCCACATTCTCAAGCGCAACCATCACCATTTTGCCCAAGCCTTTGCGCATATGGTCATTGTGAACGGCAATATGCCTTATTTGCGCTTCTTCTGCGGTATTCAAGTGCACTCGACCGCAGGCAACAATTTCGTTCTTTCTATTGGTGATAATACGATGTTCTGCAACTTGCTCGTATTCATCTTTCTCTGAGCCAGGGGGAAAGTTCCACGGTTGACGCAAATGCTCCCAACGAAAATGAAAGTAGGCTTCAAATTCTGCATCACTTTTCGGTGTTACAACCTTGTACACAATAAACTGGCCTTTTTTAGAGTCGGATAGGTATTTAAACGTAACCGCGCTATGGGTACAAGTTTAATTATGTAAGCAAATAAAGGCTGCCTAGCAGTCATGATTTATACGTGAAATTGAAAGGTGACTGGGCCATCATTAATTAGGCCCACCTTCATGTCGGCGCCAAATTCCCCGGTTTGAACACGCATTCCTTTTTGTTTAAGCGCGCGAACAAAGCGTGAGTAAATATCCTTACCATGTGCCGGTGATGCGCCACGAGAGAAGCCAGGTCGATTGCCTTTTTGTGTATCTGCTACCAGGGTAAACTGAGATACAACCAGTATTTCCCCCTCGATTTGCTCAATATTTAGGTTCATTTTCCCATCGCTATCGCTGAACATGCGGTAGCGGCATAGTTTGTTTGCGAGTTTTTCAATTTCAGCGTCGCCATCGTCTTTTTCTACGCCCAGAAGTACAAGCATTCCATGGCCGATTTCACCAATAATATTGTTGTCTACGGTAACGTTTGCCTCAGATACGCGTTGAATTAGTCCTATCACTGGGTCTGCTCCTTGAGAAATCGTGACATGTCTCTTGTTGCCCTGCAAAGCGCATAGCCAATACTAGGCTCTGAGGTGCTGTGGCCTGCATCCGGTACTATTTGCAGTTGGCTTTGCCGCCAGGCTTTGTGTAAGGTCTCAGCAGCTTCCGTTTTACATATCATGTCGTAGCGACCGTGGATAATCGTGCCCGGGATATGCGCTATTTTATCAATATTGTCGATGATGTAGTTTTCAGGAATGAAGCATTTGTTGGACAAAAAGTGACACTCTAATGTTGCTAAGCACGTAACGAGGTGCATGGGGTAGTGGCAATGGGCGTCACCGACTCCTGGCGGCAAGCTCAATCTAGATAAACGTTCCTCCCACTGATACCAGCGTCGCAACGCGGCATGTTTGAGTACATCGTTGTTTGATTTCAATACTGCGCTGTAATATTCGCACACTGCATTTGCGCTCAATGGCGTGGGGATGTCTTTTGTGAACTTTCGATAATGTTCGGGGAAAAGCTGGGCTGCGCACCCGTTTGGAGATAAAAACCACTCCCTGTCTTGTTGGCGAGCAAGAAAGACACCTCGTAAAATTAAGCCAGATACATGGGCGGTATATTTTAATGCATAGAGAAGCGCGAGTGTTGACCCCCATGAGCCACCAAACAATAAAAATTCTGGAATAGAGAGGTGACTGCGTAGGGTGTCTATATCGTCTACGTTTAGCCACGTATCGTTATTGTTGGTATCTGCTAAGGGAGTGGATCGCCCGCAACCGCGTTGCTCATAGCCAATAATGCGGTACTTGTTGCTGTCAAAGAAGCTTTTATAATTAGGGGGGAGTCCTGCGCCAGGTCCACCGTGAATAAACAATACTGGTATTCCGGCTGGATTACCGCTCTGCTCAAAATACAGGGAGTGCCCGTTTCCTACATCAATAAATCCGTCGTCATAGCGGGTTACATCCGGATAAAGTCGTTTCATTATATTTCTACGCGTTGTGCGAGTGCCTGTTTTAGTTTAGTTTATTATTATGCATGTTAATCGCGTGCCGACACACCGTGCAGTTTTTAACAAGATGCGCAGTGTTTAACAAGGTGCGCAGTGCTTAAAAAGATGTGCAGTGCTTAACACGCTTTAACCGCCTAAACGATAAGGGGGTTGTTACCGCGCAATTGCTGCACTAGCTAATCATATTATAGTCATAAATGCGAGGATGTTTATATGGCAGGTCAAGGATCGGGTGGTAATGTCATTGCCGCTATCTGTAATTTTTTTATTCCCGGGTTGGGACATTTGGTCCAAGGCCGAATTTTAGCCGCGTTGTTTTTCTTTATTACCGTGGGTGTGTCTTACGCGCTAGCGGCAACAGTCGTGCTTGCTATCATATTTTGGCCCTTAGGCGCATTACTGCATTTAATCAGTATTATAAGCGCAGCGCGCTATAGAGGTGGAGTAACCGTATGAGATTACTTGCAACCGTGTTTGTCGCGGCACTGACTCTTACAGGCTGTCAGTCTGCCTACTATGCTGCTTGGGAGAAAGTGGGTGTAGAAAAGCGAGACATTCTTGTTGATCGCGTCGACAATGCAAAAGATTCTCAAGAAGATGCGCAAGAGCAATTTAGCTCTGCACTCGAGGCTTTTAGTGCTGCGGTAGCCTTTGATGGTGGTGAATTAGAAGACGTTTACGACAATCTAAATGGCCAGTATCAAGACAGTGTCGCCGCTGCAGAAGAAGTCACAGCGCGCATTGATAAGGTAGAAAGCGTAGCAGAAGCCCTTTTTGATGAGTGGCAAGAAGAGCTAGAAAAATATCAAAGTGGTTCTTTAAAGCGAGATAGTGCTGCAAAGCTTCGTGAAACTCAGCGTCGTTATTCGTCGTTGATGAGTGCTATGCGCAAAGCCGAAAGTAAAATGCCGCCCGTGCTAGATGCCCTTCAAGATAATGTGCTTTATTTAAAGCATAATCTAAACGCCAGCGCTATTGGTGCCCTTCAAGGCGAGCTTTCAACCATTGAAGACAATGTTGCTCAACTGCTTAGCCAGATGAACTCTGCCATAGCGGAATCAGATGCATTTATAGCGTCCATGAAAAACTAGGACAAACGTTTTGGCGATAGGTGTACATATGCTTTGTTGCATATAAATCAATCCGATGGTTGTCCTCCATCGGATTCTCTATAGTTATTAATATTACGTTGCACGTCCTGGTAAATCTCATCCCCTCCGCTAAGCCTTTTTTACCACTTTATACTCCATTCGACACGCCAATATTTCAATCAAACCTTTGGCAGAGCTACGCTAGCCGCTTTTAAATATAATAGGCTTTCTTTGGCATCAGCAGCCGCTGTATCCCTAAATCTCTCAGCGCTAGTTTTATCCTTTTGTCTACTGTTTTTACTTCTCGCCAGACGCTAAAGTACTTTTGCTCTGTAACTGTCTAAAAAACAAATAAATTTTGGTTTCGCGTATAAACAACCACTGCTTTCTTTTTTAGATTGGCGACATCTGGTATCCATTATTAGGCGCATAATTTCAGTAAATGTACATATATCCTTAATAATTTGAATCAATGAGAATGAGTAGAAAAACCTAGTTGCAAATGCCTGTAGCTAATTGCCATTAAATAATAATAAGAATAAAAGGAAAGACATGAAGCGCCCACTGTCCAAATCCATAATTGGTACTTCATTGCTATTAGGTGCATTGCAAAGTGTGCAAGCAGCCACCCCTGTTGTGACTAATTCACCGCCACAAAGTGCGTTTATTGGTGAATCATTTTGTTATGACGTTTCGTTGAGTAACGCAGGAACGACAGGGTATGGCCCTTACTTTCGAGTTATCCATGATGCCGACTTAACATTTAACGGTGCGACATTTATAGGTAGTAATAGCGCTACGGTTAATGTCGGCATATTTGACACAGTTGCGAACAACAATGAACTTGAAGATCCTATCACTGCGCAGACCGTTGCCGGAACAGAAGGCTTCAGTTTTTCAACTGTCGATATACCTGTTGGTTCTGTGGTGGCAAACGGCCCTAACCTAACAACCAATGTTTGTTTCACCATCGACAATAATGCAACGCCAGCGGAATCGTTTGCTATTGAGGTAACGCCGGTTTATGAGTTTGGTGATACAGCAACCGGTGAAAACGATCCAATAGTGGGAACAACGCAAAGCGCGTCGGTTGAGGCAGCACTTTACCAAGTCACTACTCAAAGTTCGGCTGCGGAAAACGAGCTTGCTGCGGGTCCAAGTTTCTCGGCAACCGTTACTCATATAGTTGATGTGGCAAATGGCCCCACGATAGATAACTTGCAGTTCACAGATGTTTTAAACAATGGGGTTCAGTATAGTGCTCAAGCTACGCTAGCCGGAGGGACAGGGTGCGCAATAGGTAGTGAACCTTCTGCGTCTAACACGGGGGGCACTTTAGATGTTTCTTGTACTTCTGCTACGGGAACCAGTAGTGCAAATGATGTGCGCGTTAGCTATCCTATGCACTTCGTAAACGTACTGGATGCTCAGCAATGCAGCGTTTCAAGTATCGTGCACCCGCTTGATTTTAATGCTAGCTTTAATGGTATTGGGCTCACTCAAGTTTCAAGCAGCGACACAGTTACGGCAAAGCATGTTGCGATACAACAAGATATTAGCACCAGTCAATCAAGCCCAGGCAACACGCTTACCGTTACTAATTCAATTCAAATTTCTGACTACGTATCGGTAGACTCTTTAATTCTTAACGACACCATAGCCGATGGCGTCGACTTTTCATCGGATATCACAGTTAGCTATGGCGGAAGCACGTTTAACATAACAAGGCCTTCTTCAAGTATTGATGCCAGTCAAAATGAGGCCATTACCTACAGCGTAACTAGCGTAACAGGCACGCTTTCAGGTGGAAGTGTTTTAACGGTGTCTTACACCGTTGATATTCAGCAAACCTACGTTGGTGGATATGCTGGGGTTGATAGTAATGCCCCCGTAGTTGCTAACGATTCGCTATCATTTACTCAAAGTGCACAATATAACGTAGCCAGTGGTGCGTCGAGCTGCTTGGAAGGCTCAAGTGCTGCAGTCTCCATTGAAGGTATTCGTACCTCTAAATTTCTCGTCGACGGTAACGGAAATACAACCACACAACTACTGCAGTACGCACCGGGCGAGAGCGTTACCTATCGTCTGCGTATGGATATACCGTCTGGCGATACCAATGACATCGTGTACAAAGATTTTTTGCCTTTACCTGTATTCGTGATCCCGGAAACGACGATAGACACTAATTCTAATATCGCAAGTAACACCAGTTTTTCTTATACCACTGAAAATACGGTAACCTTCCTTTCTCCGACCATTACAGCTTCAGCGACAGAAAATAGCGTAACGCTAGACTGGGGGAATATTTCAACTACTACTCCAGAAGTGCTTGAAGTTGATTTTACTGTTGAGGTTACTGACGAGCCTTATGCAGATGGTTTAGAGCTTGCTAACTTGTTTCAAGGTACTTCGACCAATACGCCCGATGCAGTCACTGCCGATCTTAAGTCAGCTAAAATACTCGTTCGAGCTCCAGAATTAAACGTTTCGCTGGCTACCTCTGCAGGGAATGTAGATGCGGGTGATACGGTTCAGTATACCCTAACGGTAACTAACGAAGGTGGTGCTACATCATTTGATACTGCTGCCAGTGTTCCTCTCGTTTCTGGCATGGCTTCGCAGAACCTAGTTTCTGCAACACTTAATGGCAATAGTACTACTTTAGGCAGTGGCTCCTTATCTGCTGGCACCTACAGTATAGAAAATCTCGCCGCAAACGATATATACGTGCTTACGTTCACCCAAGATACTGCTCTTACTGTACAGCCTAATGATGTCATTACGTCTGAAGCGGAAATAAAGTGGGCATCGGCTTCGGGTCAAAACGCAACCTTTGATCCACAAAAAGACGATGCATCCGTCACCGTTTCGGATATTGCCATCGCATCAACCATTTTAAGCCCTACGGGTAATACTGTGGTAGGTGACACTGTACAATATCGTGTAGACATAACATTGCCTGAAGGTACAACGAAGGACTTAACCGTTGATATGACTCTGCCTGCTGGTTTTGAATACAGCAATACGTTAACGGTAAACTCCACAGATTTTGATGGGAACGTCAGTGCAAGCCCTACCGTGACTTCGTCTGGCACTGTTGCCAGCGGGCAGACGGTTAAAGCTGTGTTTAACGGCAGTACAACCACTAATAATGATAACGATCCAAACAACAATACCTTTTCAATTACACTTGAAGCTTTGGTGCAAGATGCCGAACAAAATGCAGCCACGACGACAACGCAAAGCAAACAGTTGCAGGTAAATGCAGGAACCAACAATACCAACAACAATGCGTCTGCCACGTCAACTAACCAGTTTGCTGAGCACGTATTAAGCGCAACAACAAATGTTGCGCCTAGTACTGGGGTGGAAGTGGGCGATACGGTAACGGTGACTATTAGCGTAGAAAACACGGGCACGGCAACCGCGTATGACGTGAACATTGTCAGCGATGTTAATGAAGCGATTTTTACCAATGTAAGTGAAAGTACAACAGCTGATAACTTCACGTATGCATTGCAAAGCGCCCCTGCCCGGGTAACCTATTCAGGTACAGAGCTTGGTGCTGGAGCTACCGTGCAGTTTACCTACACCGCAGAAGTCAAGGAGGGAACCCAAACGGGGGCATCATTTGATATTACTGCGCAGGCAACGGGGGATAGCCAGTCTGGCGAACAAGACGTTGAACGTGACGCGCAATCAAGCAGTACCGACACCGCTGCTACTAGAGCGATTTCTGCTGACAAAATTAGGTTGATTGCTTCATCTGAGGTTTTTACCAATGATTCAGGCACCCGCGAAGCGGCAATAGGTGAAGTGCTCACATACGCATTTACCGCCTTAGTTCCTGAGGGGCAAACCAAAGAGACCACAAACCAAGATATTGTTGAAGTTGTTTTGCCTGCTGGTATGTCTTATCAAACGGGGACTGCGCTAATTCGAGGTGTGTTTGATACCGGGTTTAACACTTCAAATAGCGTGTCAATTTCTACGTCGGATGAGCCTATTACGCCTGTAGTCAGCGGGCAGTCTGTTATTTTTGATTTGGGTCATATAACAAATAACGATAATGACGCGAACGACGAAAATATTATTGTTACCCTTGATGTGCTGACCAAAAATACCAGCAATAATAATCGCACCAATAAGAAGACGTTAAAAGGCGAAGTCAACTACACTAATCAAAGCGGCGCGAAGCAAAGCAGCAACGCTAAACAGACTATTCGTATAGCAGAACCCAATCTAACTGTCACTAAAACAGCATCACCATCAACTGTTGATGGTGGCAGTGAGGTAACTTTTACCGTTGCGTTAACCAATACAGCGGGCTCACGAGTTTCTCGCGCCTACGATTGGTACGTTAACGACGATGTACCTGCTCGGTTTAACTCTGTTAGCTTGGTAAGCGCGACGCATTCAAGAGATTCGGGCATCGATGTATCAGAGTGTACAAGTATCAGTGGCAACGAGCTAACGGTTGAGTCAAATGGCTGCTCGGCTAGCGATATAGATTATCTAGAAGCAGGCGAAAGCGTTACCGTTGTATATACCGCAAACGTCAATTTTGATATTGCGTTTGAAGAAACCGTAACCAATACCGTTTCAACCTCTGCAACATCCTTGCCTGGCACATCAGGTACTGGAAATGCTACGCCAGGTGCTGCCGGTTCAGACACCGGTGAACGTACGGGTAGCGGCACCAATAATGATTCAGATCAAAACGTCAACGATATCGCTGATTCTGCTATGGCATCAGTCACTGCCAACGCGCCCACGTTCACGTTAACAACTACCGCAGCCGGTGCTGCAATTGGGACTGTGGTTGATTTAACAGCAAGTTTCTCTATACCAACAGGTACAACCGACAACTTTGTTTATACGTTAGATCTTCCTTCTGGCTTAACTTATACCGGCGACGCCATCACCATTACAACGCCAGCGTCAGATTTTACCAGCACAAATACACCTAATACTTCGTCGCCTCAAGGGACCGATCCGGTAGTGTTAGATTTTGGTACCATCACCAACAGCGCTTCAATGTCTCAACAAGTTACCATTGCTGTGCCTGTTGAAGTCGCCAATATCTTAAGTAACCAAAGTGGAACAACGCTCACCAGTATCGGTTCACTTAGCTATCAGGACGTGAGCACGCCGGCACCTTCTGCGAATGTTGACGTAGATGTTATCGAGCCGAATTTATCTATTACGCAAACTATTATCGCAGGTGCTACCTCTAGCGATAGCGGTGATACGGTAACTTATCGTACAGTGATAACTAACACGGGGAATGCAGCAACTGCGTATGCCGTAAACTTTGAAGATGTAATGCCAGCCGAATTGCTTGGCGGGCCTGACGGCAGCGGCTCTGGTGTTACTTTCTCAGCGATAACACTGACTAACCCGAGTGACGAGGCAGTATTAACCGGCACGAACACTGCGCTGACCGCAAGTAATGTCATTGAGACGGATACGACTAACGCAGGCGATACGCTGTTGGTTGCAGCATTCGACCTACCAGCTCTTGCGAGCGTTACCGTCGAATACAGTGTTGTAATGGCCAACGAAGCAAGCGCTGGTGAAACGCTGACTAACGCAGCTGAAGCAACTTATAACAGTCAGCTAAACGGCAGCGGTCTTAACGGGCGTAGCGGCGCCGATGGCACAGATGACGATGATGACACTACGTTAAATAACTATCGGGAAACAACCAGTAGTAGTGTGACGGTGGATAACACACTGGCCATCCAATCTGCCTTAAATGCAACACATAGCGACAATGATTTCGCAGTGGGAGAGTCGGTCTCTATTGATGCGCGTATCGATTTAGTGGAAGGGACCATTAGCAGTGTGTCTGTTGTGAATACACTACCCTCGGACATTCGCTTTGACAGCATTAGTATTAACAGCCCAGCGCAAATCAGCTATGACGGCGCAGCAACCGCTAGCGTTTCAGGCAATGATGTCACGGTTGATTTTGGAACAGTAAGTAATACCGCAGATGGTAACAGCGCCGATGATTTCATTACGGTTACTTTTACTGGCATTGTAGAAAACGAAGTAGGTAACGCGCAAGGTTCAACACTTACTAATAGTGTAAATGCATCAGGCGGCGGCGAAAGTGCAGGACCATCTACCCTCGAGATTGATATTGTTGAGCCAAATCTAGATTCAACAATGACGCTCGACAAAGTCTCGGTATCGTTGGAGGATACCTTTACCCTAACTATTGACGTAGGTCATACCTCTAGTTTTGCCGACGCCTTTGAGAACACATTTAATGTATCGGTGCCTGATGGTCTTACTTATGTGGCTGATAGCTTCATGGGACAAGGTAGTATTGACGACACGTCGTCAACGCTACTTGCTGTAGATATGGGCGGTATTACGTTGGTAGATGGCAGCAAGCAAGTAACCCTTCAGTTCACCGTTGATAGTGATGCTGATGTGGGTAACGCGCTATCTATTGGTTTGACCAATGGTGCATATAGCTCAATGAGCGGCGACACTGCTGAAGAACGTGATTATAGCTTTGCCGATTCTATCAATGTGACTGGTGATGTCACTGCATTTTTAAGTGCAACGCAATCAGTTGTTCTTTCTGACGATGTTAATGGCAATGGATTTATTGATGCCGGTGATACGGTACTCGTTACCTCAACGCTTACCAATGAAAGCGATAGTGCTACTGCTACCGACGTTGTATTCACCCATGGGTTTTCAGCGAATACAAACTATGTAACAAGTTCTGCCACAACGACGAAAGGCACGCTTGATGACAGTGCAGGCATTACGGTCACTGTAGGCGACATGGCATTTGGTGAGTCTGAAATCATCACTTTCGAGTTGCTTGTTGATGCCAATGTGGCAAACAACACCCTAGTTACAGTACAGGGTAGTGTGGATTCATCTGACACAGTAGCAGAACCGACTGACGCAGATGGTAACGACGTAAATGGCGATCAGGCCAACACATTTAGAGTGGGCACACCAGCAAACACAGCAGATTTAGATATTACTCAGTTGGTACGTTTATCAACCGATGCTGATACCAACAGTGTTATCAGCCCCAACGACACGTTAACCATCACGTACTTGCTTGAAAACACGGGTAGCCAAGCGCTATCTAATATCGTGCTTAATGATGCTCTTGCAGCAGGACTTTCGTACGTCGCTAACTCTGCGCAAGTCAGCGGTGGAAATACAGTTAGTGTAATTGGCGGCTCACTAAGCGCAGACTTTATTACCCTTGCTGCTGGTGCTAGCGAAACGGTTTCTCTTGATGTCATCATTGGCTCACCGCTGGTTGATTTCAACGGCAATGCTGCTAACGAGAGTTTCTCGCTACAAGGTGAAGTAACCAGTGATGAAACCGATACTATCTATGCTGACAACAACCGTGCAGATAGCGACGGTTTCCAGCCACTTACGTTTAGTGCATCAACCGGCACAGGCACGCCAGAACTAGAGATTATTCAATATTATGAACTCGTTAACGATGTAGACAGTGATGGGGTTGTCGACCCAGGTGACAGCGTACGCATTTACACCGTGGCAACCAATCAAGGTTCAGCGACTGCAGAAAACGTTTCGTTTACCCAGCCAATTAATGCGAGCTTAAGTGTGGTGGCTAATACGGCCGTTACTAGCCAAGGCGTTGTAGTAAGCGAAACACCTTTTGACGTAAACGTGGGTGGAATTGCACCAAGTGAAACAGTTACTGCTTCTGTGGTGTTAACGCTAGATGCCAATGCGGCTGATAGCACCCTATTTTCGATTCAAGCCCTGTTTAGTGGTGATAATCTTGGTGCCAGCCAATTAAGTGACAACGACAGCAACGCTAATGATGGCGAGAATGCTCTGCTTATTCCGGTTACTTCACAAGCGCAAACCGTATCTGCGCCAACCCTTGTCCTAACCGATACCAGCGATGGTGGCACGACAGGCAGTAATTTTGTACAGGGCGAAACACTAACGCTTACACAAACTGTTACTGTACCTAAAGGTACGACAGATGATTTGAGCTTAAGCGTTACGCTACCTGCCAACGTCTCATTGCTCGCTGGAGCGGGCGAACTAGCTCGTACCTTCAACACAGGCCTCTCTTCAGGCGTCAATCCGGCAAATATTAACAGTGCCGCTAGTGGCACTGCCATTAATGTGAATGGCAACATTAGCGTGTCTAATAATACATTAACGCTCGATTTAGGCAGTATGGTAAATAGCGATAATGATAGTGACACTGAAACCTATGAGTTCAGCGTTCAGCTAGACACCAGCGCACTAGTGCCCAGTGCGGCCACGCAAGCGTTAATCATTTCGTCTGCGCTTAGCTACGTTGATGGAGCCGCTCAGCCTAAGGCCATTAATGCTAACGACGTGACGGTAACCTTGCTCAACCGTGTACCCGCTGCAAATGACGATAGCTTCACGGTAGATGAGGACACAACAAGCAATACGTTAGCGGCCCGCAGCAATGATAATGACGCTGACAGCGGTCAAAGCATCAGTATTACCTCTGTAGCTACGCCAAGTAATGGCGGCACGGTAACCACAGATGGCGCAAACTTAATCTATACACCAGCGGCAGACTTCTTCGGTACCGAAACCGTGCAATACACCCTTACCGATAGCGCAGGTGGTGGTGACAACGCCACAGCAACATTCACGGTAAACAATGTTCAAGATGCACCTGTAGCACAGGCCGATTCAGCGAGTACCACTGAAGACACACAAGTGATAGTGAACGTATTGGCGAATGATTACGATGTGGATGGCGATACACTGTCTATCACGGTGGCGAATTCTAGCAACGGTGCGGTTTCGTTTGCACGAAGCAACATTACCTTCATTCCAGCCCAAGACTTTAACGGTCCTGCACTTGTGACCTATACCATTTCTGATGGGAACGGTAACAGTGATAGCGGTAACTTGATGGTAAATGTGCAAGCAGATAACGATGCACCGGTAGCCACAAACGATAGTGCAAATACTAACGAAGATAACGACGTAATTATTGATGTGTTAGCTAACGACAGTGATGTAGATGGCGACACGCTAAGTGTTACTGCGGTATCGGCAAGTGCAGGTGCGGCATCAGTAAATTCAAATGGCGACATTCTCTACACGCCACCTGCTGACTTTAACGGCCTTGTTACAGTTAATTACACGGCCTCTGACGGAAATAGCGGAACCGATTCAGCTGTTGTATCGGTAACGGTAAATGCCGTAAATGACGCACCAGTAGCTAACCCTGACTCAGGGACAGTGAACGAAGAGAGTAGCGTAACTATTGATGTGCTGACTAACGACACTGACGTTGACGGGGACGTGTTGTCTATTACCAATGCGACATCGCCAAATGGTTCGGTAACCTTTAGCGGAAACAATATTACTTTCACACCTACGGCCGACTTTAATGGCGCAACAACCGTCACTTATAGTATCAGTGATGGTGCAGGTGGTGCGGCATCAGGCTCGGTGACGATTAATGTTACTAACGTCAATGACGCACCAGTAGCAAGCGATGACGCAGCAAGCACTAACGAAGATACAGCGGTAGCTATTAACGTATTGGCTAACGATACCGATATTGATAACGATACGTTAAGTGTTTCAAGTGTATCGGCAACCAATGGTAATGCAGTAGTTAATGGCGACAGCAATGTAGTGTTTACCCCAGCGGCAGATTACAACGGTAACGCCATAGTTTCCTATACGGTTGCAGACGGAAACGGCGGCAGTGACAATGCGTCGGTGTCTTTAGCTATTGCAGCGGTTAACGATAATCCAATCGCTAATCCGGATACCGCAAGTGTTAATGAAGATGAGTCGGTTAGCATTAATGTGCTTGCTAACGATATCGACGTTGACGGCGATACCTTAAGTTTAGCGAGCGCCTCAGTTACAGCTGGAAGCGTGCAGGTTGTGGGCAATCAGGTTAACTACACGCCAGGCGCTGACTATAACGGCAGCGCCACAATTTCTTACACCATTGAAGACGGCGCTGGTGGCAGTGCCACTTCAACTGTTTCAGTTGTTGTTGCCAACGTAAACGACGCACCCACCGCCAGCAACGATACTGCAAGTACAAATGAAGACACGGCAGTAGCCATTAACGTACTGGCGAACGATACCGACATTGATAGCGACACGTTAAGCGTTTCAAGCGTATCAGCGACTAATGGCAGTGCAGTGGTCAATAACGATGGCAACGTGGTATTTACCCCAGCCGCCGATTACAACGGCAATGCGGTGGTGACATACACGGTTTCTGATGGCAACGGCGGTAGCGATAGTGCCACCATTGCCGTTGCTATTGCAGCGGTGAATGATAACCCAGTGGCGAATACCGATACTGCAACGGTTAATGAAGATGAGTTGGTTGTCATAAATGTACTTGCCAACGATACCGATATTGATGGCGATACGATAAGTGTGTCTAGCGCCTCGGTAGCTGCCGGCAGAGTGCAAGTTGTGGGTAATCAGGTGAACTACACCCCAGACGCAGACTTTAATGGCACTGCAACCATTACTTACACAATTAACGATGGTGCTGGTGGCAGCGTAAGCTCATCAGTATCAGTAACGGTTGTTAATGTTAATGATTCGCCAGTTACTACTGATGACAGCGCAAATGCTATTGAGGATGCCAGCGTTACTTTTGACGTTTTATCAAATGACAGAGATATTGATGGCGATCCGCTATCAATTACTAACGCAACCTCTTCAAATGGCGCAGTAACGTTTAACGGAAACACAATTACTTTCTCGCCAACAGCAAATTTCAACGGTACGGCGACCGTTGTTTATACCATTATTGATGGAGAAGGTGGTTCTGCCTCGGGAACAGCAGAAATCGTCGTTGCCAATGTGAACGATGCCCCTGCAGCTAGTGACGAATCAGCCACTACAGACGAAGATACATCGGTTGTTATAAATGCTATCGCCAACGATATAGATATAGATAACGATGTCTTAACTATATCCAGCGTATCAGCGACCAATGGCAGCGCAGTAGTTAATGGCGACGGCAATGTAGTATTCACCCCAGCGGCAGATTACAACGGCAATGCGGTGGTGACATACACGGTTTCTGATGGGAACGGTGGTAGCGATAGTGCCAGCATTGCCGTTGCTATTGCTGCGGTGAATGATAACCCAGTGGCGAATACCGATACTGCAACGGTTAATGAAGATGAGTCAGTGAACATCAATGTATTAACCAACGATACTGACATTGATGGAGGTACGCTACGAGTCAGTAATGCATCAGCGTCTACGGGTTCTGTTCAAGTAACAGCGACTCACGTCATTTATACGCCAGATGCCAATTATAATGGTAATGCAATAGTTTCTTACACCATTGAAGACGACGCTGGTGGCAGTGCCACTTCAACTGTTTCAGTTGTTGTTGCCAACGTAAACGACGCACCCACCGCCAGCAACGATACTGCAAGTACAAATGAAGACACGGCAGTAGCCATTAACGTACTGGCGAACGATACCGACATTGATAGCGACACGTTAAGCGTTTCAAGCGTATCAGCGACTAATGGCAGTGCAGTGGTCAATAACGATGGCAACGTGGTATTTACCCCAGTCGCCGATTACAACGGCAATGCGGTGGTGACATACACGGTTTCTGATGGCAACGGCGGTAGCGATAGTGCCACCATTGCCGTTGCTATTGCAGCGGTGAATGATAACCCAGTGGCGAATACCGATACTGCAACGGTTAATGAAGATGAGTCGGTTGTCATAAATGTACTTGCCAACGATACCGATATTGATGGCGATACGATAAGTGTGTCTAGCGCCTCGGTAGCTGCCGGCAGAGTGCAAGTTGTGGGTAATCAGGTGAACTACACCCCAGACGCAGACTTTAATGGCACTGCAACCATTACTTACACAATTAACGATGGTGCTAGCGGCAGTGCTTCTTCAACGGTAACCGTGACAGTAGCGCCTGTTAACGATGCACCCATAGCAAACGACGACGCCGCAAGGGTTAATGAAGACGCAAGCGTTTCGCTTGCTGTATTAGAAAACGATACCGATGTAGATAACGACACATTGAGCGTCACGTCTGCCACTGCGTCTGAGGGCCTAATAACGGTTAATGCAAATAACAGTGTCACCTACACTCCGCCCGCTAATTTTGATGGCGAAGCAATGGCAAGTTACAGCATTTCAGATGGTAATGGTAAAACGTCCTCTGCAAGTATTAGCTTCACTGTAGAAGGGGTGAACGATGCACCTATTGCCCTTAACGATAACGCAGTGGTTGAAGAAGATGCTTCGGTTACGATAAACGTGTTATTGAATGATTCAGATGTAGATGAAGACGAACTTTTGGTATCAGCGGTGACGTCAGAGCAGGGCAGCGCAGTTATTACGGCAGACAACCAAGTGACTTTCTCGCCAAGCGCCGATTTCAATGGCGAAGCGACTGTGTCATATACAATAAGCGACGGAAATGGCGCTGTAGATAAGGCAATTATTGTTATAGCGGTTAATCCAGTTAACGATACGCCAGTAACTGCTGACGATACGGCAACGGTAGAGGAAGACAGCGCTTTACTTGTAAATGTGCTAGCCAACGACTCTGATATTGACGAAGACATGCTAACGCTTGCTGAAGTTTCAGTTGACGAGGGAACTGTGGTTATTCAGGGCCAACAAGTAAGCTATACGCCAGATGCTAACTTTACCGGCACGGCAACGGTGACCTACATCGTGTCAGATGGAAATGGTGCATCGGCAACAGGCACACTTATTGTAACCGTTACTGCAGAGAACGATGCGCCAACGCTTGCCGATTTTACCGCGACAACCAAGCAAAACGAAGCGCTGACCATCGATGTAATCGCCAATGTTGAAGACGTTGATTCAAACGATATACATACCCTAGTAAGCGCTACATCGTCAGATGGTTTTGTTGAGATTGTTGACGGTAAACTAATCTATACGCCTTCTGAAGATTACTCAGGTGAAGCAATCATCGAAGTGTGCGTTCAGGATGCTGATGAAAAAGAGGCATGCGCGCGTATTACCGTTACTGTGGTATACACCAATTTAGGCCCACAAGTTGAGTCTCTTGAGTTCACTATTTTTGAGGGAGCTAGCTTACCAATTACACTTACAGGTACGGACACTGACGAAGACGCTCTTACCTTCGAATTGGTCACTTTGCCCACGGGTGAAGTGCTTGGTAATGCACCTTCTTTACTATTTGTTAGTCCTGCTACTTATAACGGCACCATTCAGTTTAGTTATAAAGCCAATGACGGGCAGGAAGATTCCAATACCGCAGACATTACCGTGAATGTTTTGCCAGTAAACGATGCGCCTGTAGCTGTTGCTGACATAGCAGAAGCTGCAGACCAAAGCAGTGTCGCTATCGATGTTTTGGCCAACGACACAGACATAGATGGTGATCTGTTGCGAATTGTGGGGGCAAGCTCTCATTTCGGTATGGTCGAAATTGTTGATAATGCATTGATATTTACGCCTGACGAAGGGACCTCAGGAGAAGTACAGGTACAGTACACAATTGCTGATTCTTTTGGCGCAACATCAACATCTTACGTGTTGGTTAATGTGGTACGCACATTAACCCGCAACAATGCGAATCCGCGAGTCACGGCCCCGGCCGATATTGAAGTAGACGCAAACGGCTATCTTACACTGGTAGAGTTAGGTGTCGCATCGGCTACGACATCTCGCGGTCAGCCATTGCCAGTCACTCTATTGAATGGGCAAACACGCTTCACTTCAGGGCTACATACTGTCTACTGGCAAGCCACTGATGATGAGGGTAATACCACCACAGTCAGTCAGACTATCCGCGTAAATCCTCAAGTGTCTTTAAGTGACGATGTTGTCGTTAGCGAAGGGGGAGCTGCATATTTTGATGTATTGCTTAGCGGCGAGGCACCAAACTACCCAATGACGGTTAACTATACCGTTTCTGGAACTGCGGATTCTGCAGATCACGACTTAGTGACAGGTTCTGCCACTATTGTAGCTGGCACTCAGGCGACGGTTAAATTCAATATCATCCCAGATTTCATTGCCGATGATGGTGAGACGGTAGTCGTCACGCTAGAGGTAAATGCCAACATAGGAGAGAATGCGTCTCACACTACAACCATTGTAGAAGCGCCGGTAGCTCCCCGCTTAGCACTCTCGGTAGCGCAGGGTAGTAAAGCCACGTTGATTGTTGGCCAAAATGATGGCTTAGTCGACGTCCTAGCGGCTATCAGTCACACCAATCCGGCCGCTGATTTTATCTACGACTGGAGTAATGCAGCACCTGAACTCACTAATGTTTCAAATGTTGACGGCGTGTTTACATTCGACCCAGCTTCAGTAGCGCTAGGTGTTTATGCGGTGACGGTACTAGTAGCAGACAGTGAAAACCCAGCGCTTGTAAGTTCACGCACAATTTATATTGAGGTGGTAGAGACCTTACCTGAGCTTACCAGTGCTGACACTGACGGTGACGGCCTGCCTGATAATATGGAAGGCGCAGGTGATGCCGACTTAGACGGTGTGCCTAATTACTTAGATAGCATTGCGCGTTGTTCCATAGCGCCAGAAATTGCGGGTGAAAGCGCGCAATATCTTGTCGAGACAAACGCCGCTGCATGTGTAAGCGCGGGTGAATACACTCGTGGCACTTCGAATGCAGGCGTATTGCTACTTGCTGACGACATCGTTGTGACAAACCGCATTCCAACAGACACAGAAGCAAACAATGTAGGGGGCCTGTTTAACTTCGACGTCGTGAGTAGTCAGTCTAATCAAGCACAATTCGATGTGGTTATTCCACAGCGAAATGCCGTGCCAGAAGACGCATTTGTGCGCACTTGGACTGCTGAACTAGGTTGGTTCGATGTCATTGCAGGCGGCGACGCATTAATTTACTCAGCGCCAGGTGCGCCAGGCTTTTGCCCTACCGTTAATAGTAACGCATGGCAAGCCAGGCTGGTTGCAGGTAGCTGGTGCGTGAAGCTGACGCTAACTGACGGTGGTAGCTATGATGCCGACTCAACGGTCAATGGGGCAGTCAGCTTTGTTGGTGGTGTAAGTACGTTTGCTAACGGCAACACACTTCCTGACGTTCAAGACGATCAGCTGGCTATTAAGCTAAACGAAGCGGTAGAGGTTGATGTGCTAGCCAATGACACAGATGCAGACGGCGATGCGCTTACCCTGGCCTCCGTGTCAGCAGATTTTGGCACTGCATCGATAGTTGATGGCCTCGTGTCTTATACGCCACCGGAGGGTTTTGTGGGTACTGTCACTGTGACCTATACCGCGTCAGACGGTATGGGCGGCACAGTCAGCGGAACTTTGACGCTAACCGTTGCCGAGAACAATGTGCCGGTTGCGAATGACGATAGCTTTACGTCTCAAGAAGACGAGTCGGTAACCTTAGATGTGCTGTCTAACGATACCGATGACGACGGCGATACGTTATCCATTACCGACGTATCAGCATCTACAGGCAATGTGATCTTGCTACCAAGCGGTGAATTAAGCTACCAGGCACCTACTAACTTTAACGGTGTGATCACTATTAACTACTCCATTTCAGATGGGCATGGTGGTATTGATATTGCGCAGGTAACCTTAACTATCACCGCGGTAAACGATGCGCCTGTCGCTTTGAACGACACCGCAAGCGTTAACGAAGATGGCAGCGTTACCGTGACTGTACTGACAAACGATACTGATATCGACGGCGATGTACTAACGGTAACAATGGCTAGTTCGGACAACGGCACTGTGGTTATTAATAACGGTACCACGGTTACCTATATGCCTGAGGCCAATGTTAATGGTGAAGCAACATTCACCTACACTATCAATGATGGCTTCGGGGGCACTGACACCGCGGCGGTAACGGTGGTTATTGTTGCCATTAATGACGCGCCAGTAGCAAATAACGACCAAGCTAATGTCAATGAAGACAGCAGTGTAATGATTAATGCACTTGCCAATGACGCTGACATTGACGGCGATACGTTAACTATCACAGGTGCACAGGCAAGCTCTGGCACGGTAACCATCGGCAGTGATGGCAACATTGTTTACACGCCGCTACCTAACTTTGTTGGAGTGGCTATCATTACCTACACCATTTCTGATGGTAATGGCGGTGAAGCGACAGCGCAAATTACGGTGACGGTTGAAAATGTCAATGATGCACCTACCCTTGACGATAAGGAACTGTCTACCAATCAAGACACACCTATCAGCATTAATGTACTTAGTGATGCGGCTGACGTTGATGGCGATACACTAACGCTAGCAAGCGTTGAGGTCACAAACGGCACTGTAGAAATCGTCAATGGCGTTGTAACATTTACGCCTTCAGACGGTTTCCACGGAACCGCTACTATCACAGTATGCGTAGTCGACCCTTTAGGTGCACAAGCATGCGCGACCTATACTGTGACAGTCATCGATACTAACGATGCACCAACCGTGTTGGATTTAACCTTTGCGATGGAAGAAGACGCTACCTTGCCAATTGTCGTACAAGGCAACGATGTAGACGGTGATGCGCTGACGTATCAGCTAGTGTCGTCTCCTGAGGGAGAGCTTTTTGGGCGCTTACCCAGTGTGTTATTCGCACCTATTGCTAACTTTAACGGTACGACTAGCTTCACATATACCGCCAATGATGGTGAGGAAACCTCTAATATAGGTACGGTGACCGTCACTGTGACACCTGTGAATGATGCGCCAGTCGCCAGAGATGACGCTATCACATTAGGTAACTACAACCCGGCTGAGATAGATGTTCTAACCAATGACTCTGACGTTGATGGCGATACCTTGAGCATTATTGGTGCCCGAGCAAAGCTTGGTAGCTTAACGTGGACAGGCTCGTCATTAACATACACTCCGCTTGAGGGTTTTGTGGGCGAGATTGGTATTGATTACACCATTACCGACTCGCAAGGAGAAGTTGCGCAAGCTACTGTGTTGGTTGATGTTTTACCGGATGATTTGGCGGATCGCCCGGTGATACAAGTTCCTGAAGATATATTTGCTAATGCCAATGCCTTATTTACTAAGATTGACCTTGGTGTGGCCTCGGCAGTTGACAAGTTTGGTAACCCGCTGCCTGTATCGCTAGTAGATGGAATAACATTCTACGAGCCTGGTAATAACACAGCGTACTGGCAGGCAACAGACGAAAACGGATTAACCTCAGTGGCTAGTCAATCTGTACGGGTGCGTCCGCTAGTTTCAATAAGCAAAGATCAGGTCGTGTTGGAGGGCCATGAGGTTAAGTTTGGTGTTTACTTAAACGGCGCTTCCCCAGTATATCCATTAGAAATTCCTTATACGGTCAGCGGAACGGCTGATAGTAGCGATCATGACTTAGTGGACGGAATTATTGTGTTGGAGTCGGGCAGTGATGTAACGGAAAGTTTCACCATATTCCCAGATGCCGACATTGAGGGTGTAGAAACCATCGTTATTGAGCTTTCAGATGTGTTGAATACTGGCAACAAGTTCACTCACGAAATTACGATTCGTGAAGATAACGTGAGTCCGGATATCGACCTGTTTACCGAGCAAGACGGCGAGTCGAGAATTCTCGTTATTCCAACGGGCTCAGACGTACTGGTAACGTCCTTTATAAACCACCCTGACTCTACCAACGAGTACGAATTTGAGTGGTCATCACTTGATGCTGAGCTAAGTGATATTGATTCGAGGAACGACACCTTTACTTTTGACCCAAGTGGTTTACAGGTTGGCATTTATCGTATTCGTGCAACGGTGACAGACGCTGACGATATCGGGTTTACAGATTCAGATACCTTGTATATTCAAGTGGTTAATGCTTTGCCATTGCTAACTGAGTTGGACAGTGACGGCGATGGCATTCCCGATATTGTCGACGGATTAGCTGACAAAGATAGAGACGGTATTCTTGATTACCTAGACCCAACGCCTGAATGTAACGTACTTCCTGAAGAAGCTGCTTTTGTAGATGGTTACATGGTGGAGAGCGATCCAGGTGTATGCTTACGCTTGGGGAATTTCTCTATACGCAGTGAGCGAGGCGGTGCAAAAGTTACCGAGAGCGATATTGAGAGTGATGAGGGTATTGTTTCAGACCCGGAAGCGACAAATATTGGTGGTATTTTCGACTTCATTGCCTATGGCTTACCAGTGGCGGGCCAAACATTGAGTATTGTTATGCCACAGCTTAAGCCAATTCCAGCCAACGCGGTTTATCGAAAATTTACTCCTGAAAATGGGTGGGTAACTTTCACAGAAGAAAGCAATAATCGCCTGTGGTCTGTCCAAGGAGAGCCTGGCTATTGTCCACCTCCTGGCGGCGATTATTGGACAGAAGGACTCACTGAAGGTCACTGGTGTGTGCAAATGGACATTTCAGATGGCAGTGTGAATGACGATGATGGGCTTATCAATGGAACCATCGTCGACCCAGGTGGTGTCGGTGTGCTGTTTAACGGAAATACTCAGCCTGTGGCTAACGACGATGCAGTCACTATTACCATTGATGCACAGGTCACTATTGACGCCTTGAGCAACGATACAGATCCAGATGGTGACGATTTACGCCTTACGTCGGCCACAACAACTTTCGGTACGGCGGTGATTATTGGCAATGAAATAGAGTACACACCGCCGCAAGGCTTAATAGGAGAAGTGATAGTGAATTATGGTATCAGCGACGGGAATGGAGGAGCAGACCTTGGCGCTATTACCATTAACATCATAGGCAACACACCGCCTCAAGCGGAAGATGATGCGGTCACCATCGATGTTAATCAGTCGGTAACGGTTAACGTCCTTGCAAACGACTTTGACGAAGACGGCGATAGCATTCGCGTGGTCAGCGCTGATACATCTATAGGCCAGGTAACGATAAACCCTGACAGCACATTAACCTTTACACCACCAGCGGCATTTACAGGTGATGTTGTGGTTACCTATATGATTGAAGACACGCAAGGAGGGCTAAGTGAGGGCAGGCTGGTTATAACCGTAGAGCCAATTACCGTCAGAATTGAAAACTCTGGCGGCGGTGGGGGGAGCATGAATGCTGCACTATTGATATTACTTGCATTTGTAATGATACTGCGCCGCCTAAGCGGCGCAGAGAAAGGGAGTATAAGCGTGAGAGTAAAAACCATGAATAGAACATTGATAAGCGGGCTATCAAGCTGTGTGATTATAGGTGCAATGTTCTCTTCTCCAATAATGGCACAGCAAGAAGAGCAAGATGTATTTCCTGTTCTCGCTGGTAAAACGCAGTGCCTGTCTAAAGAGGATGCAATGCGGCTTTCACAAGAACATGAGAAATGTGTAGCCAAGCACTTTTTTGTGAGTGCAAGCTGGGGAACAGCGTCAGGTGATTTTAAAGAAAGCGACGTTCAGCAGGAAGCGGCCAATCTTGGATTTGATGTATTCGACATTGATATCGATGATACGCGAGGAGCATGGAAAGCCGTAATTGGTACAAACCTCACTGAAAATAGCTTTATTCAAGCAGGGTATACAGATTTAGGCGATGTTTCGGCCGCGTTTTCAACGACGACCAATGAACCAGCACGTTTTTTTAGCGATACCTCTGAAATTCGTCCGACTTCGGTAGACGGTTTTACTTTAAGCGTTGCATACCAGTTTTTGCGAAAAGAAGACTGGTTTTTACATGCTCATATTGGAATGTTTTTTTGGCAGGGTGATTATAAATCACTCGATGTGTTTGAAAATGAAGTATTGCCCCAAGTTGCAGATGATGATGGCACCGACTTATTCTACGGTGTAGGGGCAAACTATCGGGTGCAAAACAACTGGGCTGTCACTATTGAGTATGAGCGCTACGACATTGATGACAACCCGACTGATCTTCTTTCGCTAGGTATTAATTATTTGTTCTAGTAGAGAGTGAGGCCAAATGTAGGACAGTTAATCTCTATTTTCGAGGCTGGCTCATCTAATGCTCACCTCTTGCCTCTAAACCATAAAAAAATCCGATGAGCCCGCGCTATCGGATTTTTTATGGACATTGAAATGGTGTCAGACACTGCACTCAGGGCCACTATTTATCGCGAGAAGTCAGTGCAAGTATTCAATGCAATTCTCAAAACAAGCTTTCTTATTCATCGTTCTGCCCGCGCTGCGATGAATCAGTTGACCCGTCTTCTTCAGGCACATACTTTTCCTTATTGATTACGCTCTGCTTTTCAAAGGCTTCGCCTAAGCTACAGGTAAACTCTGCGCCAAATAATACGATTATCCACGACAAGTACACCCACAGGAACAAAATAGGCACTACGGCTAGCGCGCCGTAAATTAGTTCGTAAGATGGAAAGTTAGTCACATACAATGCAAAGCCCGACTTGGTTAGCTCAAAGGCAACCGTGGCGATAAAGGCTCCACAGGCAGCATGGCGGGCGTAAACCTGTTTATTCGGCACCATGGTATACAAAATAGTAAACGCTAGCATGGCCGCACCACTAGGCACTAGGCTCAGCAGTAATGTACCCAACCCTGGAGTATATTCCTCAGTAAAGGTCGCTAGACCGGTCAGATAGGTGCTAACAATAACGCTAGAGCCAATTAAAATGGGGCCCAGCGTTATTACCATCCAATATATAGCAAAGGTAAAGACAATGGGTCTTTCACTTTTGGTTCGCCAGATTCTATTGAGGGTTTTATCTACATTTGAGATAAGCATCAGCGCAACAAAAAGCAGCGACAAAATACCAATAGCACTCATTTCTGAGGCGTTGCCCACAAAATCGGTCATATATTTATGTACAACATCGCTGGCAGTAGGAACAAAATTGCTAAAGATAAAATATTCAATTTTGCTGCGCACCGATGCGAAAGCAGGAAACGCCGACATAATGGTAAACGTCACCATAATAAACGGCACTAGCGATAGTAATGTAACGTAGGCTAGGTGGCCTGCAGAAATAGTGACATTGTCTTCTTTGCAGCGATTAATGAATATAGTAAAGAGATCTTTTGCTTGGGGCTTTATATTCTCATAAATGGCTTTAACCCGCTCTACATACACACTGGCTCTCCTGACAGTTATATCAACGTTTTGGCACGAACACTGAGTCAGCACCAAGGTTTAGAGACGTTGCTGCTGAGATTCGTGCTGTGGTTCTATAATTTGATGGTAACTGTCAGCGACGTTATGAGCAAAGGTTTATTCTAAGCAGGTTGATGCATTCTCTCTGCGTTTTGCCTGCATTTTGCCTACACTGTTTCTGTGGCTTACTGAGGGCAATTATTAGCTGTCGCCACGCACACCAAGCATATGACAAATTGCATAGCTTAATTCACTGCGATTGAGGGTGTAAAAGTGAAAGTGCTTCACTCCCTCTTTTGCTAATACTTTAACTTGGTCCATCGCAATGTTAGCACCAATTAGATTACGAGTAGCTTGGTCATCAGCATCTAAACCATCAAACATTTTATGCAGCCAACCCGGCACGTGAACATTGGTAAATCCTGCAAATTTCACAAGGGTTTGATAGTTAGTGACAGGAAGAATACCTGGCACTAAGTCTAAATCAACGCCGGCAGCAGCGGCCCGGTCTCTAAACCGCAGAAATACGCTAGTATCAAAGAAAAACTGTGAAATGGCCTCGGTAGCACCGGCTTCTGCTTTGCGCTTCAAATTCAGCAGGTCAAACTGCGCATTGCGAGCTTCAGGGTGTTTTTCAGGGTAGGCGGCAACCGATATATCAAAATCAGCAACCTCTTTGAGTAAGGCCACTAAATCAGATGCATACATTTCAGTGTTATCCATACCTGGCGGTAAATCACCACGTAAAGCAACAATGCGGCGTATGCCTGAATCCCAGTAGTCTTGCGCAATTTGCTTTAATTCGTCTTTACTCGCATCCACACAAGTAAGGTGAGGAACCGCGGCGACGCCGGTTTGTTGCTGAATGCGCTTGACCACATCGTGCGTTCTGTCTCGTTCGCCACTGTTCGCGCCATATGTCACCGACATATAGCTTGGTTTTAGTGGTGCTAAACGCTCAACTGATTTCCAAAGGGTTTGCTCCATGGCTTCCGTTTTAGGGGGGAAAAACTCAAAAGAGACGTCAATGTCACGCAGTTCCGATAGGGATTGGTTGAGCGCATCAATGCCTTGTGCATAAGAAACCATGTCATTTTCTCTCTACTAGCAATATTAATAGACGTTTAGACGTCCAAAATAAAGAATATATGTCTAGACGTCAAGAGGTTTACACTGCTCAATTGACCTTTTCGTGAACTCGTTTAGAATTTCACTTCATAACATAAATAAAATAAGACCGAGTTAGTACTATGGCAGAATGGAATGGTAAATATATACACCCCTACGCAGAGCACGGTAAGAAAAGCGAACAGGTAAAAAAAGTCACTGTTTCAATACCGATTAATGTGCTGAAAGCGTTAACTGACGAACGCACCCGTCGCCAAATTAATAACTTGCGACACGCAACTAACTCAGAATTGCTGTGTGAGGCGTTTCTTCATGCCTTTACAGGTCAGCCTTTACCGAACGATGATGATTTGCGTAAAGACAACGGCAACAGAGTGCCTGCAGAAGCAAGAAGAATTATGGAAGAGATGGGCATTGATCCCAGCGTCGAAAATGAGCCTACCGAAGAATAGGGTAGAGCGAATGCACCCAAATATGGCAGTTTGACGCTGTTATATTTGGGTGCTCAATTCAATAAAGCCGGTTTAATAAAACCAGCTTAATAAAACCATTATCAACACGTAGCGTCTGTGTTTTACACTCGCTTATACGCCTTTTTATAAAGCCTTTTTCTCAAGCGTAATGGCTAAGACTGAGCGTCTTAAATGCCAGCTACCCCAGAGTCTATGGCGGCTTTTGATACGGCATTGGCTATGCGTTCGCACAAGCGCGGGTCCATGGGTTTAGGAATAATATAGTCCTTTGAGAAGCTAAGACTTTCGCTATTGCTCGCGGCAAGCACCTCAGCAGGTACTTCTTCTTTTGTGATGGCGCGCAGTGCTTCAACGGCGGCTACTTTCATTTCATCGTTTATGGCGCTGGCTCTAACGTTCAATGCGCCACGGAAGATAAACGGGAAGCAAAGTACATTGTTTACCTGATTTGGATAATCTGAGCGACCGGTTGCCATAATAAGGTCATCTCGTACCGCATGTGCAAGGTCTGGCCTTATTTCAGGGTCGGGGTTAGAGCAAGCAAACACGATAGGGTTATTGGCCATAAGCGCTAATGTTTCCGGAGGAAGAAGGTCTGGGCCAGACACGCCCACAAATATATCAGCACCATCCATGACGTCTTCTAGGGTTCGCTTGTCGGTGTTGTTAGCAAATAACGATTTATGTGCTGTTAAGTCCTCGCGACGAGTGTGTATCACTCCTTTTCTGTCGAGCATGTAAATACGCTCGCGCTGTGCACCGCACTTTATTAGTAACTCCATACAGGCCACGGCAGCTGCTCCCGCTCCCAGACAGACAATTTTGGCATTTTCGATATTTTTGCCCTGAATTTCTAACGCGTTAAGCATTCCGGCGGCGGTGACAATCGCGGTGCCGTGTTGGTCATCGTGAAAGACGGGAATTTTACAGCGTTTAATAAGCTCTTGCTCTATTTCAAAGCACTCTGGCGCTTTAATATCTTCAAGGTTGATACCGCCGAACGTATCGGCAATATTCGCTACCGTATTGATAAACTCTTCGGTTGTTCTGTGCTTCACTTCAATATCAATAGCGTCGATACCAGCAAAACGCTTGAACAGCAGGGCTTTACCTTCCATTACCGGTTTTGAAGCTAATGGACCAAGATTACCTAAGCCTAAAATAGCAGTACCATTACTGATAACCGCCACTAAATTGCCTTTAGCCGTGTATTTGTATGCGTTGTCTGGATCTTCAGCTATTTCCCTTACTGGCTCGGCGACACCGGGGCTGTAAGCAAGCGCTAAATCATCTACGCTGTCTGCGGGTGTCGATAGCTCAACGCTGATTTTTCCTGGCGTTGGTTTGGCATGATAGTCGAGAGCGCGTTGTCTAAAATCTGACATGTGAAATAGATTCCTTGAGTGTAGGGTTCATGGATATTGCTAGATATTACTAAATGCTTAAAGGGTAGCGCCTACTGGCCATTATTATCAGGCTAGCTTCATTAAATCCGGACTGTTATCCGTGTTATTTATCTGTGTTATTCTTGCTTAAGCGTACGTGATAACACTAACACAGGCCATGGTGGTGTACATATCTGATCAGAGTTACCAAGGCGTGCTCTATTGTGCTATGTAACGACGTTGTTAAGTCATAATTAATGTAGGTGAGAGAAACTCGTTAGACCAGTAAAAGCAGACTATGTTTGTCATTCATACATATTATGTTTATTTTTTGTCTCATATTTCTTCTGTATTTGTACGGCCTTTAAAATAATGAGTCCAAATTAAAATAGCGAGTCAATAGAACCTGTGAAGAGGCGCTTGGCAGAGAGCTACCTGGCAGAGAGCTACCTGGCAGAGAGAAACTTGGCAGAGAGAAACCTGACACATAGAAAGCTGTTGAAGAGCTGAGCATGTAGAAGCTAGCTATTTTAACGCTACATTTCAAAAGCTACGTTTCAAATAGCTACCCAGTAAAGAGAAAAGGTCTAATAAATATAAATTCTAATGCTAAAGCTTAGGATTAGCGTCTTTAATGAATAAAAGCGGTGAATGGGGAAATATGACAGAACGTCGATTAATCAGCGAGCTTACTAAGGTTTGCGAGGGGCTAAAAAAACAAGACAATGGTTTTGTTTGGCTCACTCATTTAGGGCACTGGCGCAACCCAGAGGTTGTGGCCGTGTTTGATACCGAGATAAATCGCAACCGCGCGCTTGAACAAAACTGGGAAGCGATATTTATAACCCAGGTAGAAATGGCGCTGGAAGCAATTAAGTCGACGCTTGTATCTGTGCGTTTTGATAGTGAGGAGGCTTGCGCAAAACAAAGCCGGGGCAATTGGGGTACGCATTTAGCTAAAAACGTCACTCATTAGGTTTTCACATCCAAGACCTATCAACGCCCTGCCAGTCTCTTCAGGTACCCGCAAATTCTGGTACTTACTCATTCTGATGCCTGTCTTCTTTGGCGGTTCTTTTGTCAGTACTATCTTATGTGGATGCAGACGCTCCTAGAGTTGGTCATTCAAAAGCTACCTAAAAAGCAGGCAATAAAAAAGCGCCCTAAGGCGCTTTTCCAACTTAATACTTAAAAAAGTACAAAGTTTACTTCTTGCTAAGTGCACCAAAACGCTTCTTGAAGCGATCAACACGGCCACCAGTATCAACGTTACGTTGCTTACCAGTGTAGAATGGGTGACAAGAAGAACATACGTCTAGGTTGATGTCTTTACCCATTGTAGAGCGGATTTTCATTACGTTTCCGCAAGAGCATGTTGCTGTCATTTCAGCGTATTCTGGGTGGATACCTTGTTTCATGGGATTACCTCACAATAAGGCCGTATCGCTATTTCGCCCGAAGCCAAACACCATACGTAACTTAATATTCAAATGATGAGCAGTTCTTGGAACAGCCCATCGCAAAAGAGCGGCGGATAATAAAGGAAGCCGCGCCAGCGATCAAGCGGTTTGTGTATGTAAAATGATCAAAGCGAAAAAAATAGGTTTTAGTACGGTAATCTAAAACTATTTGAGATGGTTTTATGGCAGCGATAAAAATTGTGTTTAAATATGCCCTATCTTAACTCTCACATTTCAACCCTCAAATTGATTGTGAGTATTCATTCTTGTTAACAGTGCTCGTTGTATTTGCTCGTCGTATAAGCTCCTCATATCAACGGTTAGCGAATCGGCTCTAATAACAACGAAAACAGTAGCCCTAGAGATGCGTTCTAACATGGCCTATATTTGTGTTGCGGTGCCAGTGCCTCTGCGACAGTTATTTACTTATACTCACCATTGCGACTTGGCCGCAGGCGTGCGAGTGCGCGTGCCATTTGGGCCAAGAAAGCTGGTGGGTATTGTTGTTGACGAGCCAAACAAAGACGCTCCTGAGATAGAGAATGCCGATAAGTTAAAGGCCATAGAAACGGTACTTGATGAAGCTCCTGTTATCGATGCAGTGCTTTTGAAAATGGCACAGTGGTTGTGGCAATACTATCATCATGCACCCGGCGAAGTGCTTCACACTATGCTTCCTGTTTTATTGAGAAAGGGGGAAACAGCGCAAGTATTGCCAGAAGAAAGAATACGGCTGACTGAAACGGGAGAACGCACTTCACCTGATGAACTAACACGGGCACCAAAACAAAAAGCATTTTTTGAGGCGCTACAAAAATCCAGTTTGTCAGCGCAGCAAAGTCGAAAGTTATTTGGTGCGCCAGCGGTCAAGTCTATTATCGATAAGTTGTTTGCCGAAGTGGTAGATGTGGTGCCTGAAGTGCGAGAGCAAGAATGGCTATCGACCATAACCATTGATGGAAAACCTATTCCCGATACCGAGCAATCTGTTGCCATTGCAGCGCTTAATCAGCAGCAGGGTAAGTTTGCCGTCAGTTTGCTTGAGGGCGTGACGGGAAGCGGAAAAACCGAGGTCTACTTACAGGCCATTGAGCCCTTATTACAAGCCGGTAAACAAATTCTTATACTGGTTCCGGAAATTGGACTGACTCCACAAACCGTATCTCGCTTTGAGAAGCGTTTCAGTATCGATGTTGGGGTGCTGCACTCCCAGCTTTCCGATAAAGCTCGGCTGCGGGTATGGCAGCGGGCAAAATCTGGCGAGCTAGGCATCGTCATTGGAACCCGTTCGGCAATATTCACTCCTTTGGCTAACCCAGGGATGATCATTGTGGATGAAGAGCATGATGAGTCGTTTAAGCAGCAAGACGGGCTTCGTTATCACGCCCGCGACTTAGCGGCGATGCGTGCAAAACAACACAGTATTCCTTTACTGCTAGGTAGTGCAACGCCCGCTTTAGAAAGCCTTAATAACGCGTTAAGTGGTCGGTACGCCCATTTACATCTTACCCGCCGAGCAGGTGGTGCACAGAATACGCACCAGCACCTTCTAGATGCGCGAGATCAGCCTTTGCATTACGGTATATCCCAAGC
The DNA here is from genome assembly GCF_036864455.1 of Alteromonas sp. P256. Classification (NCBI taxonomy): domain Bacteria; kingdom Pseudomonadati; phylum Pseudomonadota; class Gammaproteobacteria; order Alteromonadales; family Alteromonadaceae; genus Alteromonas; species Alteromonas sp. P256. The sequence goes on along the minus strand of NZ_JAZETM010000007.1, from coordinate 121,680 downwards.
GCTGTTAACCATCATGCGCCAGCATATTAATGCGGGAAACCAGGTGCTGGTATTTGTGAATCGCCGCGGATACGCGCCTGCTTTGCTATGCCACCATTGTGGCGAAACGGTAACCTGCAAGCGTTGTGACAGACCTTACACCGTGCATAAGTCGCACAATCGGTTACAGTGTCACCACTGCGCTGGCACTCGAGCAATGCCAAGGCAGTGTGAAGCTTGTCACAGCTCGTCCCTTGTAACCGCAGGCACTGGCACAGAGCAAGTGGAAGACGGACTAGCGTCTTTGTTTCCAGATGTTAAGCAGGTGCGTATTGATAGCGATACGGTGCGAGGGAAGGATAAACTTCATCAAACCTTAGATGCCATTAATCGTCAGGAGTATCAATTACTTGTTGGCACTCAGATATTATCTAAAGGACATCACTTTCCTCACGTTACCCTTGTGGCCGTGCTTGATTGCGATGGCGCCTTGTTTAGCGCCGATTTCAGAGCGCCTGAAAAGTTAGCACAGCTAGTGACTCAGCTAGCAGGGCGTGCAGGAAGAGCCAGTAAGCCCGGCGAAATGTGGTTACAAACCCACAATCCCCATCATCCGCTGCTACAAGATTTAGTGAATAACGGCTATGGCCATTTTGCTCGCCATGCACTAATGGAGCGAAAAGCGGCAGGGTTACCCCCGTATATCAGCCAATTTGTGGTGCGCTGTGAAGCGGCTGACAGTGCGTTGGCGTTTGCCTTCTTGAGTGAGAGTCGCAGTGTGTTTGCGGCGAGCAACAATGACATAGAAATGAGTGGCCCTTTTCCATCGTTAATAGAAAAACGGCAGGGGCGCTTTCGGTTTATGTTGATATGCAGCCACAATAAGCGGGCTCCACTTCATGGCGTATTACGCCAGTCACTGCCGTTTTTGCAGGCACTGCCACAGGCGACAAAAGTGCGATGGTCGGTGGATATTGATCCAACCGATTTCAGTTAGCTTGTTTGCGAGCAATACGTTAAAATTCTGCCCATCAAAATACGTAGCATTAAAATACACATTTCGCATTTTAGTGATAATAAGCAGGAATATTGCCAACTATGGCTCAACGCGATTACGTCTCTCGTGGACGCACACAAAAAAATAAAAAAGCACCAAAGAAAGCGCCGGGCAAAGGCAATAGTCATTCCAATAGCCACGCGAGCAGCCGACAGTCGAGCGCGCCAAGCTTTCATACGCTTCCTGTGTTTATAATTGCGATAGTTATTGCCCTTGTGTTTGGCTTTGGCGCGTTTTTATGGTCAATTAAAGATAACGTAGAAGACGACGTGGATACCCAAGCTGCACGCCCTGTAGCGCCAACCGAAGAAGCCTTGCCTAAATTACCCGAAGAAGAATGGGAGTACATTAAAACGCTGCCTGGCTATGAAGTAGAGGTAGATGTTGAAGCCCAAGAGAAGTCAGACAAGCGATATCTTATGCAGTGCGCATCGTTTAGAACCCGTGCCCAAGCAGAAGAAATGAAGGCGAAAATCGCCTTTCAGGGTTTAGAGGCGCTCATTCGTCAAAGTACGGGAAGTAACGGAGACTGGTTCCGCGTTATTTTAGGTCCGTTTGAGTCTAAGCGAGATGCAGAAAAAGCCAAGCACAGCCTTCGCAAGGTCAACATTGCCACCTGTCAGATTTGGTATTGGAATCTATAATAGATAAATCAGGTAAGCGTGCAAACCCTCCAGCCCCTTGAAATTATAAACCGTCCCCCCACTTAAGGTTTATAGAATTGATAAGTTGCTGCCGCTAGGTGCTATTTAAGCGGCAGCAACTCCCAGCCAAAACGGGGAATTAACGTGACAACGATTGTATCTGTACGACGTGGAAATCAGGTGGTAATGGCCGGTGATGGTCAGGTATCACTAGGAAATACTGTGATGAAAGGCAATGCGCGTAAAGTGCGCCGCTTGTACCACGACAAAATATTAGCTGGGTTTGCCGGTGGTACCGCCGATGCATTTACCCTGTTTGAGCGTTTTGAATCTAAGCTTGAGGCCCATCAGGGGCATTTGACAAAAGCGGCCGTTGAGCTGGCCAAAGATTGGCGAACCGACAGGGCGCTTCGAAAGCTTGAAGCCCTTCTTGCTGTGGCCGATGAGACCGCATCGTTTATTATCACTGGTAACGGCGACGTGGTTCAGCCCGAAAACGATCTTATTGCTATCGGCTCTGGTGGCAACTACGCCCAAGCGGCGGCAACGGCTATGTTAGAAAATACCGAGTTAAGTGCTAAAGACATCGCGGAAAAGGCGTTGACCATTGCGGGTGATATTTGCGTATTCACTAACCATAGCCAAACGGTTGATGTACTAGATTATTAATGAGTGTACTAATTTACTAACGTACTTATCCATCAGCGTATTAATGCATTAGGTGGGCAGTAGCGACGTTATTGCTACTTTTTAACTGCGCAAACCGATATGTCGGAGTTTTCATAGCGCGCAGACCGAGCATGTTTTATAAAAGGGTTTATTCATGTCTGAAATGACACCAAGAGAAATTGTTCACGAGTTAGACCGCCATATTATTGGTCAACAAGATGCCAAGCGTGCAGTATCTATTGCGCTTCGCAACCGCTGGCGCAGAATGCAGCTAGAGCCTGAGCTGCGTCAAGAAGTGACACCCAAAAATATTCTTATGATTGGACCAACGGGCGTGGGTAAAACCGAAATTGCTCGTCGCTTGGCCAAGCTTGCCAACGCACCTTTTATTAAGGTAGAGGCGACAAAGTTCACTGAAGTTGGCTACGTGGGTAAGGAAGTCGAAACCATTATTCGTGACCTTGCCGATATCGCCGTGAAAATGACGAAAGAAAACGAAATGAAGAAAGTGAAATTCCGCGCTGAAGAAGCTGCTGAAGACCGCATTCTCGACGCCTTGTTACCACCTCCAGAAGACGCGTGGGGTAACAAGGAAGAAGTAGAAGACCGCGGTACACGTCAGGCATTTCGTAAAAAGCTTCGTCAGGGTGAACTCGACGACAAAGAGATAGAAATTGACGTTGCGCTTCCACAGGTAGGTGTAGAGATAATGGCGCCTCCTGGTATGGAAGAAATGACAAACCAGCTTCAAGGTATGTTCCAAAACTTGTCTGGTTCGCAAAAGAAAAAGAAAAAGCTGAAAATTAAAGATGCGTTTAAACTGCTGATTGAAGAAGAAGCGGCGCGCTTAGTTAATCAAGAAGACTTAAAGGAAAAAGCCATTGAGGCGGTAGAGCAGCACGGCATTGTGTTCGTTGATGAGATTGACAAAATTTGTAAGCGCGAAGGCAACAACTCTGCCGACGTGTCGCGAGAAGGTGTACAGCGCGACTTGCTACCTTTAGTTGAAGGCTCCACGGTATCAACCAAGCACGGTATGGTAAAAACCGATCATATTTTGTTTATTACCTCTGGTGCATTTCAAATGAGTAAACCGTCAGATCTTATTCCTGAGCTTCAAGGCCGTTTGCCCATTCGCGTTGAATTATCGGCACTGAAAGTCGGCGACTTTAAACGCATTCTTACCGAGCCAAGCGCGTCGCTTACTCAGCAATATATAGCATTAATGAAAACTGAAGGGGTAACGGTAACCTTCGACGATTCAGGTATTCAGCGTATTGCAGAAGCAGCGTGGCAGGTCAATGAACGCACCGAAAACATAGGGGCTCGTCGTCTTCACACCGTGCTTGAGCGTTTAATGGAAGATATCTCTTATGATGCATCGGAGAAAAGCGGCGAATCATTTGTGATTGATGCTGATTACGTTAACAGCCACCTAGAAACGTTGGTAGATAACGAAGACCTTTCACGCTTTATTTTGTAATTAAAGCAAAGGCCTGCAAATAGACCTAACGAGAAAACTAACAACAACCCAGCTGCTAGCAGCTGGGTTGTTGTTGGGTCACCTTGATGTAGAGCCACTGCACCTGCGGTGATACGCTGTGATTACGAACAATTAAAGTCTCGCTGAGTAAGTAATTATCTATGCGAACTGGTATACGCTACTACAAAGTCGCAACCTACATAGTTAACAGGTTTAACAGTTTTCCTGTGATGTCCAAACCAGTGTCGCGCTCTACTTTTAGGTAAAAAGGGCTTGGGTTCGCTTCTAAGAAAAAGTACGTGTCTTTGTTGGTCTTGCGCCAATCAATAGCGCACCAATACATGCCAAGTGCTTTACATATTCTAACCGCTAAGCGTTTGATGTGTTGGGGTATCACCGTAATTACCGGCGTTGCGCCATCATCGTTTCTGTAATCCAACTCATCTGAGTCGATGCGTACACTCACCACTTCATTACCTAGTACATAGCTTCGAATATTCGTACCGCTTATATATTTTTGAAAAGTGACGGGGCGTTGCGATAGCAAGGTCGTTAACAAAGGTCGAAGATGTTCTGTTTTATTGACAAACTGGGCTACTTTGCCGCCTCGCACCGGTTTGTAAACGACCTCCTGCAAATTACTGCAAAATTGCGCAGCAGCCTCAGGCGCATTGCCCACGAAAGAATAGGGGATATTCGCGCCTTGTTGCGATGCAATACTCAACTGCATGGGTTTGCACTGATGAGAGCGAACGGCGTCTATAGAGTTTACCCATTTGGTGCCATGGTATGTAAACCAGCACAGCAGTGTGCTCGACAACTCTTGTTCAATCCACACGGCTTGTGCAGCTGTTTGTTGCCGGTTTTTAGATGCTGAAGAAGTATCAGAATCCGCTGTCATAGTCTTTGTAGGAATGTACTGGTGCCAGTACACGGCCTTTATCTGTGAAAACATCACCCTTTGTTTGGGCATAAGCTGATGTGGCGTGAAATGCAGATAGCCTTCGTTGCAATCGGGGTCAAAACTAATGGTCCACTGGCTGCCAAAATAGGCGGTATTAGCAATAAAATAAGGTGTGTTTTGTTGGGTTAGCGCGCTTGCCAAATGTATGAGCTGCGGGTCGTTCTCGTCGCCAATAAGTCCAATGTACATGCGATTTCCTTTTTGCATGAAAAATGTAAAAGCGCTGAAAAATATAAGGGCTTCACGCCCTTTTTTGCGTCGACTCCTGCGTAAATACTCATGCATTGAAGGGCAGTATTTACGTGCAGCAATCACGTGCAACAATTACGAGCAGCAACTGGCTGCGTCATTCAGCGCATAGATTGCTGCCTAGCTGCGTTTACAACAATTCGAACGCAGTTAGGCAGGTATTGCGATGGGTTAAGCAAGTATATCCGGTAAGGTCCCTCCGCCTTCACCAATAGCCATGGTGATATAAACCGGTTCCTTGTAAATCGGCAGACTGGGTAAATTGAACGTTGGTGGTTTTACACCTTCCGCTTGATATGTCCGGCCGCCTGATACAACAAATAGTTGCTCTTCTGCTAGTGTTACAGCTTGTTGTTGGTCTTTCATTGGTTACGCTCCTTGTATTAGCGTGGGTTAAAATGAAGTCGTCGCGCTAGTGCGAGACGACTTCGCGGTAAAGGGTTCTGAAGCAGCCAGCGATAAGTGCTGTCCGGCTGGTTATATTGAGCTTTTTATAAATATTGGCGCAGTGAAATTTCACCGTTCGCTCACTGATAAACAGCTGATCTGCAATCAGCTTGTTCGAGCATCCCCCCATTATTTTGTGAACAACCTGAAGCTCTCGCTTTGACAAACATTTTATAGGGATAAGTGTGCCGCTTGACGTTATGCCCTGGGCCTCAACCTGCATTCGCTCAGATTCGGTCATAAGGACGTTGCTTTCTCTCACTTCATGTATTTTCATCGGTGTTCTCCATGGGGTTTTCAATAGGCTTTGTTTCTTCAGTTGAGGGTGGTAAAAGCTGTAAACTGGTATGTGTTAATCGGTAAACGGTATCGGCAATGGCGATAGATTGAGGGCGATGTGCAACCATAATACGAGTGATATTCAGCGCGCTAAGATGGCGATTAATGTTTTCCTCGTTTGCCATATCGAGATGGCTACTGGCTTCATCTAAAAATAAAATGTCTGGGCATTGGTAAAGGGCTCGAGCGAGTAAAAGGCGCTGTTTTTGCCCGCCGCTTAAACTACTCCCCATATCTCCCACCAATGAGTGATATTGCATAGGCATCGACGCTATTTCTTCGTGAATACAAGCTAGCTGAGCGGCGTGAATAATCTGCTCTAGACAGGGCGTTTCTGAAAAGCAGCTGATGTTATCGGCAATGCTGCCATTTAAAAGGGTGTCCTCTTGTAACACCGAGGCTATCTTGCATCTTTCATGCTGCGTATTGTGATGCAGATGGCTAACACTGCCTTCAGAGGGCGCGTACAACCCCATGAGGCATTTGATAAGCGTACTTTTTCCGCTGCCACTGCCTCCGGTAATGGCAATAATGTCGCCGCGGTTTACCGCTAAATTGATGTGTTTAAAAACAGGCTCGCTCGCTTCGCTGTACTGAAAACTCAGGTTTTTCGCCAGTAGCGCTGTGCTGTGACTCTTTGTGCTAGTCGGACTGTCTAAAGAAACGCTCGCGCTTCTCAATGTTTCAGCTTGTGCTGTTTCTATATCGCCGGCTTTTATACCACTGGCTTTGGGGTTGTCGAGTGCTTCACGCTTTTGAGGTTGGTGGCTCTGAGGATAAAGCTCTGCTGAAGCCCCAACTGAGTGAGAGGCGGGTTTGGTCAACACAATATCGCCTAAGCGAGTAAAGTGAACGCTCAGCATTTTAAATTCAATAATACTATTGATGACGCCATCTACGGCGCTGGTAAAGCGAACTTTATAGGCTATAAAGGCCAACAGCATTCCAATGCTCATGGTGCTGTCAATCACAAGCAGAGCGCCGGCGTAAATAACCGCGAGATTCTCAAGGCCAAACAAGGCTTTATTCACTGCATCATTGCCAATGTTGAGCTTGCCCAGACTAATATCTTTGTTCAACGTGGCAACAAGCTTGTTCTGCCAATGACTGTGGCGCTGTGCTTCTTGGTTATATACCCGAATGGGTAAAATACCGCGCATACTTTCAATGAAGTGACTTTGCTCCGTTGCCGCTAAGCCAATTCTTTCTGTTGTTAACCGTTTCATAAACGAAAGCACAGCGAGGCGACAAGCTACGTACAACGCCATAGCTCCAACAACTAACGCGGTAAGCTGTATTGAATACACCACCATGACCACCAGTGTGATAACGGCTAATAAACCATCGAGCAGAGCGGTAACGACCCCAGTAGTTAAAAACTCTCTTATCTGTCCTAGTGAGCTAAATCGAGAGACCACATCACCCACATGGCGTTTGGCAAAATAGTCTAAAGGCAGTGAAAGAAGGTGTTTAAATACGGAAGCGGAAAGCTGTAGCTGCAAGCGCATAGACACAGATAATACGAGTAGTTTGCGCAATACATAGGTGAAAATTTCAATAAGTAGCAACAAGGCAAAGCCAAGCGCGAGCGCATTGAGAAGCGCATCGTTACTGTAAACCAGCACATCGTCTACTACCGTTTGCATGTAGTACGGACTGGCCAGTACAAAAAGTTGCAGCAAAATGGACAGCGCAATAAGCGTAACGAGATTGCGCTTGAAACCAATAGCATTGACGAAGAAGTCTTTGAGTGTGAGCGTAGGCGCGGTACTCACTGGCGTAAAGCTGTTAGTAGGAGAGACTTCAAGGGCAATGCCCGTCATTGACTTTGAGGCCTCGCTGAGCGTTAAAGTGCGCTCTCCCTGTGCGGGGTCGTTGATAGTGACTCTGTTATTATCAACGTGGGTTAACACAACAAAGTGCTTCATATCCCAGTGCAAAATGGCGGGGCAAGTCAACTGACGCAAATGGTCTATTTCGATTTTCAGCGCACGGCACTGCAGGCCAACATGTTGACCAATGCTCATTACATCAAGTAGTGTGCAGCCCCGCATCGATACCGACATGGTTTGCCGAAGGTGGTTAAGGTCTCGCTTGTCGCCGTAAAACTGTGCAATCATATTCATGCAGGCCAACCCACATTCTGCCGCTTCACTTTGTAAAATGAGTGGTACTCTGTTTTTCTGGAGAAACGAGATATTTAGTGGTGTACTTGCTTGTGCGAACATGCTTATAACCTCCCTGAAAGACTATAAAGAGGCTCTAACAACCACTCTATGAGTGTGCGCTGACTTAGCTCGATATCGGCAGAAAAAGTCATTCCTGCTTTTAATTGAATATGCTCACCATAGGCAACAAGCGTCTCGTTAATAAGCTCGGCTGTAACCAAATAAGCAGGCTCGTTTGCAGTGATCGGAGCATCGTTTAATTCGCCAGGCAAAATTAAGGTTCTAGAGATACGAAGAATGTGGCCCGACTGCATACCAAACTTTTGATAGGGAAACGCATCGTAACGAATATTGAGTGATTGTCCTTCGTCGATAAACCCAGCTGAGTGAACCGGAATTAACATGTGGGCCTGCATGGAGGAAGATTTTGGCACCAAAGTAAGCAATAGATTATTACTTTTTATGTCGTAGCCAGGTTTAATATGCAGGCCCGATACGACCCCTCCTTGAGGCGCATAAATCGTTTCTTCGTGAGTGTTGTGATGGGCCACTATTTGTTGATTCAGATCGCTAAGGGCATTTTGATAATTGGCGAGTTCATTTCTCTGCTGCATGGGCAAAGATGCTCGCTCCTGAGTCAGCGATGAAATCTTGTTGTTCGCAGTATTTTGGTTTTGAATAGCGCGCTTTAGCTGCTCTTCGCTAGCGAGCTTTCGTAAATTTTGCTCTTGATAAGCAATATGACTAACGTGCCCGTCGTGATAAAGGGATTGAGTGTTCTCAAAATGGGTTAGCGTAACGTCGTACTGTGAGCGTGTAATACGTGCGATGTCCTTAAATTCTGCCAGCTCTTCTCCCGCATGAGTAATTGACACATCGAGCTTGTACAACGAATTGCTATGAAGGGTGTGTAAGCGCTCGATAATACCTTGTGTTCTTTTTCGCTTTTCTTCTAGTTCTTTGAGAAGCCTTTCGCTCACCGGCGTCCCTAACTCATTTTTATTGCTGTAACTTACCCTTAAAAGCGATGCACCGCGCTCAACATACTGACCTTCTTTAACGAAGATATCTGCTACCTGTCCTCCGCGCGGATCGGCGTAGAGTTTGTATACACCACCATGGGGCTCTAACCACCCCTTAACAGAGGCTTTTCTGGCGTAGCTGCTTTGCATCAGAAAAACAATAAGCACCATAAACCAAACGACTAAAACTGCGGCAATAACCATGAAGGCTGGTTTTGGTGTCATCAATAAACGACCGGTAATAGCCGCCGATTGATGAGCAATTGCTTCCTTTCGGAATAATCCCTTTCTCATTACTGCTCCTTTTTTCCCTTCACTAAGGTGTATTAAACAGGGCCTATTTCGTGTGATTAGCTCACCGAATATGCCTTGGTGAAAAAGGTATCTGGCTGTCTCTTCCGTGCAGACGTTTTATCCCTGGCATCCCATTCCATGACGCCTCCCTTATTGCTGCCAGATACCTTCTAGTCATCGTTGTTGCGACGACACATAAACTTTAGGTGATTGATTAGTAGTGTGTAATTTAGCGAAGGCCCAGTGCTTTGAAGGCCAATAAAAATGGGTGTTTGGCTCATTTTTGAAAAGCGTGGCGCAAAAATAGATAAGAAAATGTGTAAAAAGCAGCAAAGATTGACCTACATTAAATAACAAGTAGTCATAGATCTGTATAAAGAATGTGCTATAAAAAACATCAGAGATCTGCAGTAGCCCGAAGGGTAAGTTAAGAAATGCCAAAAAAGTGGAAAAGAAAAAATAGAACATAAATACCAAAGCGACAAATAAGAATCAGAAAAAATATACGCTAATAAGGAAGTCTCATGTTTGTGCCCAGCATATTATTAAAACAACTTTACACACGCGCCAGCCTCTCAAAAACGAGCTCGGGGTTATCGTTCTCGCTTAAAAATAGATTAAAAGACGCAACCATCGAAAAGCTCCATTGGGTTTCTTTAGATGGAGAAAAAATTCCAGAGGATAAAATTTCACTTCAACTTACTCACGATACGTTTTTACCTGCAGCTGAACTTAATCAATCTGACGGTAAGCCCTTTGCGCTAAGGCAAACCATCACGCTACATCTAGATATCGAAAAAGACGCGTGCCCAGAAAAGCGAAAACTCGGGATATGTTTTTCTGCATCGCCGTTTGGAAAGTTGAAGTTTGAGGTAGAGGACAATATTACGTTAGCTGGGCAACGCAGTGCGCATATTCCTCGAGATGACTTAGACGATTATGGCGAATCTATTATAAAAACTCGTCAGCAGTATTTTGAAAGTGCCACCGGTAATAAAGTTGATCATGTAGGGAAATACTCTATCGACCCCAATGATTTGAAAGGCAACATCGAACACTTTATTGGCGTAGCCCAAGTGCCAATTGGCATTGCTGGCCCTGTAAAAATAAATGGCGAGCACGCAAAAGGTGAGTTTGTTGTGCCTTTAGCAACCACAGAAGGTACATTGGTGGCCTCGTATAATCGAGGTATGAAGTTGTTAAACATGAGCGGCGGCGTAACCGCGACCGTTGTTGACGATGCTATGCAGCGTGCGCCCGTGTTTATATTTGAAAATGCCCGAAGTGCAAGAGATTTTGTGAAATGGGTACAGGAAAATATTGAAAAAATACGTGAAGAAGCTGAGGCCACGTCTAGCATTGCCAAGTTAACGTATATCGACCATTTTCTCTCAAACAAATTTGCCTTCCTTCGCTTTAACTACCGTACGGGCGACGCAGCCGGTCAAAACATGGTGGGTAGAGCCACATTTGCTGCTTGCGGATGGATACTGGACCACTACAAAGGTATTGAGAACTTCTATCTTGAATCGAATTTCGCTACCGATAAAAAAGCATCACAAATTAATATTATGCGTACCCGAGGTAAGCGCGTAACTGCAGAGGCCACCATCAAGCGTGAGCATTTATTAGAGGTAATGCGGGTTGACCCTAAACAGATTGATTATCACGGACGAGTGGCGGGTGTAGGCTCATTCTTATCTGGCGTAAACAACACTGGCCTGCATTCACCCAACGGTATCACTGCAATGTTCATAGCCACGGGGCAAGACGTAGCCAACGTGTCCGAGTCATCAGCAGCAATTATGTACTCAGAGCTAACCGAAGAGGGAGACTTGTATGTCTCTATTACCATTCCCTCGCTAATTGTGGCCACCTACGGAGGCGGCACTGGCATTGGTACGCAAAGAGAATGTTTAGAGCTGCTTGATTGCTATGGCCGCGACCGCGTGTATAAGTTCGCTGAAATCATTGCATCGGTAGTATTGGCAGGTGAGATATCACTGGCATCGGCCATAAGCTCGTCAGACTGGGTATCGTCTCACGAGCAGTATGGACGTAACAGATAGCTAAGGTGCTAATAGAAAACGTACGGTTGTGGCATGCTTAAAATCACTATTAAGGCATGCTCAAAGCCCGCTTACTCATTAGGTGAGAGAGTCGCGCTTAACAAGCGGGAGTCTCTTCACCCTTACTCACGTTGTTGCATCTACTTGCACAGCGCACATTGCCCAGATCAAACCCGCTTAGCGATCATATTCCGATAAAATAGCGGCGTAAATTGCTACCGTATCCCACAAGTTCTGTAACCGCAGATTTTCATTGCGACCATGTTGGTTATTATCATGGTTAGCGATGGGCAGAATAATAATGGGCATATCAAGAGCCTGCTCAAATAAATATATGGGTAAACTGCCGCCGAGAGTTGGCGTGAGGATAGTTGGCTGTTCGTCCATGCTATTCATGATAGCTGTTAATTTTTTTGCTTGTGGGCTATCTACTTTTGAGCGAAAGGCAGGGTAGGCACCAGCGCGCCAATCTAGCATCACAACCTTACTGTTTTCCCGGCGTAATTTAACACTAGGCGGTTCATGCACAATGGTGTAACCCTGATTTTTAATGTGCGCTTCCATTTTTTTGCGCAAGAATGCGGGCGTTTGGTCTGCAGCCAATCGCATGTTAATGGATGCCGTGGCTTCTGACTGTATTATATTGCGCGCCTGATTACCTACGCCACCGGCTTGCAGTCCCTTAACAATAATTGCTGGACTCAGCACGCCTTCCTCTACTCGTACTGTTTTACCCAAACTTTCGGCAATGGCTAAGTCGTATTTAAGCTGCTCATCCACAGGAGGAATGTTGGCGATTGCCCGTCGCTCCACTTCACTGATAGGGCGCACTTCATCGTTATAGCCATCGATTAGAATATTGCCCTGCTCGTCGGTCATTGAGGTGAGCAGGCGCATTAATCCATCGGTAGGGTTTGGGGAAAAATTACCGTAATGGCCGCTATGCAATGGGCTTAACGCACCGTAAGTGGTGATATCTACAGTCATGCTGCCGCGCATACCAAACACTAGCTGCTTATTTCTGCTAGGGTGCATTGGACCGTCGCAAAATAGCATGAGGTCGGCAGTCATCTTGTCGCCGTGTTCTTGCAAAATAGCCTCTAATGTTGGACTGCCTACTTCTTCTTCACCGTCTAAAATCAGTTTTATATTTACGCTAGGCGCTACGTTATGAGCTTTCATAGCGTCTAGGGCTGCCATTAGCGCAATGACTGGGGCTTTGTCATCGCCAGCAGAGCGAGCCGCCAGTCGCCATTCTGGGTTTAGTGGCGATTTGCCATCCCAATCAACGGGTTTACCACCACGCTCTATGGGCTTATCGATAAGCGTAGGTGTAAAAGGCGGTGTTGCCCAGTTAGCAGGCTCCACTGGTTGTCCATCAAAATGGGCATAAATCAGGATGGTTTTGGTAGCACCCGGTACGCTTTTCTCTGCCAAAATATACGGTGCACGACCTGCCGATACGACTTCAGAGGTAAACCCTCTTTGCGCAATATAGTTGGTTATCCACTTGGCGTTAACCAGCATGTCCTGTGTGTTAGCACTCACATTGGGAAGGGCTAAGAGAGACGAAAAATCTTGCAATATTTGTTGTTGATTTTCTTGGGTGTAATTTCTGAGTTCACTGAAGTTTTTCAGCCGAGAGCTATCAGCGATTGATGGCAAAGTGAATAACAAACTAACCAATAGTAAGGAGTATTTAAGGCCGCGCATACATTACCTTTAAATGGCAAATGAGTGGTTTAAAAGTAAGGCATTAGCTTGGCATAAGCAATTTTCTTTAATGTGGATGAGGAAGGCTTACCTCCTAACCTCGAAAAAATAGGTTGGTTTACTTTTTCTTTTTGTAGCAGTAGAAGCCAATTGGGTGGGAGAAGCTTGGAATTTTGGTAAGGTGCTTCATTAAAAATACTGACCTATAAACGCACCGCGGTTTCGCTTAGCAACCGCTTGCATAAAAGCACCAAAGCGTTGCGCATTGCCATTACTGCGACTAAAACCAACCCCATGGATACGTATGATTGGCTTACCATCTGCACCAGCATTTGCCTGAGTTATTTGGGTTACCGTTCGGTCAAAATTGCTTAGCTGGTAGTCATCACCAAATACATAAAGACTCACTTTCCCTTTAGTGTTTTTGTAGAGCTTTATTGCTTTTAAAATACCCGCTTCAGGCTGGCTCGCACCACCTTTAAAGCTTTGCATTTGGTTCATGGCTGTTTTTCTGAGCGTTGGCCTATCGTCCAGCCACTGCCCAGCTTTACTTGAAAACATAAAGCCGCCGTCGGCTGACATTATTTGAAAGCCTTTCATCTTTGGGTGGTTCTGCAGAATATCGTTAACAATGGTGATGACTCTGTTCCAGCTACTTCCATTAGACATGGAGCCTGAGTTATCAATGGCAAAAATGACATATTCCGCGTCTGTGGGTATACCGCCTACATCATCATCGGGAGTATCTGTTGAATTAGGCGTATTTAACATGGCGGTGGCGTGACGAATTTCAGCTCTCAGTGATGATGCCTTGTCTTGTAGCTGCGTTATTGTTTGCTGGGCACGAGGTATGGAGGAGTTTAAGTTTTTTTGTTTATCGGTTACCGAGGCCGTCTTGCTTTGAGCCGATTTAAGCTCTTGTTGCTTATCTGAAAGTGCACCTTTCAGGGTTTCCACACTTACCTGTGCTTGTAAAACCTGGTCAATGAGAATGCTGACGTTGTTCGGGCCTCGCTCAGTATCTTCAGTACCATTTTTTGCAAGCAACACCAGCATAATAACCGCGCCGAAGGCACAAGAGATAATATCTAAAAACGCAATGTTGAAGACTTCTACAGGAGCTCGCTGAATTTTCCGCATTACGGCCACTCCGGTGCTGGTGAAAGAAAAGTGCCGCTTGTCACTCGAGTCCATTCCCAATACATAGGTGTAGCAAAAGGGTCGCCCTCAATGGGCAATAGAATAACGTTGTAATGTACCCCTTTCTTCGCGCGCTTTACGGTTTCTACAAACAGTGCTTTTCTACAGTCAGACGAAATGGATTTTTTACTACTGATAAAGTTTCTGCAGCTCAGTGGCAAACCATCACCTTGTGTTGGCAGTCCGTCCGTCACAATGTAAACATCGGTTATGTTTGGATTAGCGTCAAACAACACGTTAAGCCCTTCTTGGAGATTAGTTCCTCCACTTGGCACCACTGCACCTAAATCTTTAACAATTGCATTCATAGAGCCACTGACTTTTGCACTAATGATTTTCCTGATCCCCAGTGTTTCAGCTGTATCAGAAAAGGTTACAACAGAAAGCCTTGATGTTTGAGGTACTCTTGCAAGCATCCATTGTGCCACTCGTTTTGTACGCACCCATTTGGGCGTAGACACTTTTTGTCCGTCGCTTAACGCCAGTTTGCTCAACACATCAAGCAGGTTATCTCCCATCATTGACGCGCTTTTATCAACCAATATACCTATATCTGAGCCTTCTATCTTAAGACCCGTTATATAGTTCTGTTCGCCGGTGCCCTGCATTTGAATATTGGCCGATTTCTCCACTTCTTTAGATAGCGCAGCTAGCTGATTTTCAAGGTCGGCCACTACAGCCATTTCGGTAGACATATCTTGTAACAGCTTGGACTGATCTTGCGTGCTATCTTTTTGGGCTTGCTCAACATCGTCCTGCTTGGCCGATTCAAGGGCAATTTTATCGTTCACTTCATCTATTGATTTTTTAAGCTGCTGCTGCTCGGTTTGTGCTGCCGCTAATTCTTGCTCCAGCCTTTCTTTTTCATCAGTAGGAGTGGGAGTGAACGCGTTAAAATCGACTAAAATGAATATAAGGATGACGGCGCCTAACCCGCATGCCATGACATCGAGAAAGGCAAGATTAAATCCGTCTACGGGTTTACGGGCTTTTGGCATGCTTTTGTTGCTCTATTAGTTATGTAAATGTGAGAGCAAGTGACGTTCACATGATGCCTGAGTGCGGATCACCATAGTATCTTGGCGACCGTTAAGCAGGTGCATTAACAGCATTAAGATAAGGGAGATAAACAGGGCAACGAGCGTAGAGTTAAATGCCACGCCAAGCGAGGCGGTCATTCCAGCAATATCGCCCTCAAGCGCCGCATCAGCTTGAGCAAGAGCAGCACCTATACCGCGCACAGTACCCACAAAGCCAATAGAGGGAATCGCCCAAATGATGTATCGAATAACGTTATTGCCACTTTCTAGTTGTGCAGCAATGTTATCAATGGATGAATGAATAGCATCGGCAGCATGCTGAACATTCTTTGTGTTTTTGTAACGTCGAATGCAGTTTATCCAAGTGCTGTAAGCGGGAGTGTCACTATAGGAGGAAGAAGATAGTTCGTTAATTGCCTCATCAATATCTAACGGTGTATCTTTATCGTGTTCTGGCAGCAGATCGCGAGAATAAATTTCTTCTTCATCAAGCAACTTCCAAAGTTTGTATACCATCAAAAAAATACAAAATAGCATTAAGGAAATACACACTTGCTGCTCAATATCTTTCAAAATAACCCAGATAGATGACAGTGAGGCTGTGCCTGTGCTCGCAATAACCTTTTCCGCTGCCGGCCTAATAACCCCAGCAAATAGAAAGTGAACAATGGCGAAAATAAGCAGAAAAACGCCGCCGCTAAAGAGAAAGCTTGGATTCATTGATAACGCATTATTTTTATTCATAGTAAATCCTTGGCGCTAAATATTTGTTGGAAAGTCTTGGGGGGCGTCTAACGACACTAAGTATGCGCTTGCTGTTCCGGCAACGATCAAAAGAATGGCCGCAATGATAAATTTTTTCTTCATATTAGTTTTCATACCTTGCTATGCGAAAACCAATGTCATCTTGTGGGCTAGTTTCGCCACTTCTCACACTGGCTCTTATATTTTTTAGTCTGCCTATTTTGAACGAGGCGCCTTTGACAACGTGCTTACTGCCATTCATTGGGCCCAAGTAATCCACTGCCGTGCCACTAGTTTGAGGGGGTGTTACAGAATACACATCATGCACCCACTCACGAACGTTGCCGTCTAAATCAAAAAAGCCACCGCGCTCAGCATCAAACGAACCCACTGGCGCTGCATTGGCAAACCCATCGTCGTAGTCTTTTAAAATAAAGGTTTGTTTGCCCTTTAACGAGGCATCGGCAAAGTTGCCTTGTTTGTCTCGTATTCGTTGCTGATTTCCCCATACAAAGGTAGTAGGGGAGGCTCTTCGATTCATTTTGGCGATAAACTCCCACTCGGCTTCTGATGGCAGTCGGTAGCCTTTCGCGTTAGCGTTAATGCCCACGACGCGCTTGCCCTGCATCAGATAAAAAGGTGTAAGCCCCTCTTTTTCGCTTAGCCAATTAGTAAAGGCTGCCGCGTTTTCCCAAGAAACGTTAGTCACAGGCTGCTTGCTGCTTTTGGCCTGTCCTTGGCCATTATTTTGACCACTAAAAGCAGCGTATTGACCTTGAGTAATTTCGTGCCGCGATACCCAAACTTGCCGTGAGAAATCCACAGTCAGCTGATGCTCATTTCGCTTTCGGTTTTGCTCATTAGGTGGCGAGCCCATTGTAAACTCCTTAGGAGACACTAGCGCCAGCTGAATGCCTAAGGAAGATACAAATAAAGGAGTGCCGTCTCGGCGTCTGGCATCAAACTCTGTCAGCATTTCTGCGTTTACGGTAGTGAGCTTGTTGTGAGTAGGCGTTATGCTTTTTTCTACCGTTCTATAGCCTCTTCGCTGAAAAGATACCCGAGTTGGAAGGGTTTGAAGCTGAAGGCGCAAGGGGGTTTCACCTTTTTTTACGCCATCAATAACTACCTGAGACGTAATCGATGAGGTAATACTGACGTCGCCCATTTCACGGGCTAACTCAAAGCGAATGTTTCTTTGTTCCCCCGGGGTGAGCGTTACACGCTCACGTTGTGGCATAAAACCGGGCTTTTCATACGTTATTACGTGGGTAACATCAGCGTTTACGCTAGCATTCGACTTTGCTGGCTTACCATTGATACTAATAACTCCCCCAGCTGGTGCTACGTCAATGGCAAGCTCTGCCTGCAACAGTTGAAGATTGTAATCTCGACGGGGTGACAGACGTTGGTTGCTAACTTCAATAGCATCATGTAACGGCTCAAATCCATCTTTTGTTACTGACACATCGTAGCGGCCGCCAAACTTAGCGATTGTTAAAGGGGTATTGCCTACGGTCTCACCGTTTATTGAAACGGCTGCGCCACTGGGTAGTGAATTTATAATAATACTACCTTCAACTGGCTCTAGCGTTATTTTCTTTTCAATCACCTCGGCTTTGTCTGCAGTGACGCTCAGTGCAGCTTTACTGAAGAAAGGATGAACCGCAGATATATCGTATTGCCCTTCCGGCAATTCGGTTTTTAATACACTCGCGACCGCTATTTTTTCGCCGTTAATATACCAACTAATATCTGACAACTCGGGCTTAGTGGAAATAGTTAATGTGGCAGGTAGCGGCACAAGCTCTACCTCGATGGTGCTGGGCGATTGACTGTTAACAGTAAGTTCGGTTGGCCTATACTTAGGTGCCGATACCGCAACATCCGCAGAACTTCCAATCACATACAGTTTGTCGCTAATAAAAAAAGCATTGCCGTTAAGCACAGAAAACTGAGGCGCTTTTGCAGCATCTTCAGGATAAACAGCAAAGGCATACCCTTTGGTTAAAAATAGCCAACTAAAATAGATGGCTATAATAATCGACAGCCCAATAAGGGAAATAATCGCTACGCTTTTTCGGCGTCGTTTTCCCTTGGCAATGGCTTCATCAATGCTACTCAAAATGGTTTCCTTATACTTTTTCTGTGCAAATGATGTGTACAGATAAATCTGTAGTCAAAGGTGTGACCTGAATATTTTCGATAACAGAGCGGTATCCTTCACGGCTTCCTTCTAGGCGGTATGTGCCCGGCTTGAGCTGGATAGTTTTAGTTTTTACTTCCCCGACTATGCCAACGCCTAATACTTTTATGTAGGTATCGTTATCTGAGGTGATAGTCACGGCCCGTGGTGTATTTACGTCGTCTATCATTTTTTTGAGTGTGTCTGCTTGTGCTCGTAGCTTTCCACTCTGACTAAAATAAGGCTCTGCATTTTTTAATGCCAGCATGGCAGCCTGCTTTATATTGCTATCTGCTAAGCGCTCAGGTCTTTGTTGAAAGTTTGCGATTTGTCGACGACTTTCAATAATTGCTTTTGCATTTTTATCAGCCTTCAAAAGTGAGGTGCTGGTGGGAAATTGAGTTAACCCTTTAGCGGCAAGCAGCGATACGGTCTCCCACTCATCTGCGCTTATAAAAATAGCCACTTGCTCCTCAGCCTTATTAAGGTTTTCACCAGCAATAAGTGTTTTAAGTCGCTGGGAAATAACTCTCACTTCTTCGCTGTTTGCCTTAATGGCAGCAGCGTCGGTTAATACCCGATTAGCAACGGCATAATTTTTATCCTCTATAGCTCGATTTGCTTGTGCTAATAAAGAGGCAAATTGAGTATCCGTCTGCTGCTTATTCAGTGCCGCAAGCGCCAGTGAGGCGTCCTCTCTGAGTGGATCGAGCTTTACGATGGTAGCGTAGGCTTGTTGCTGCTTAGTAATATTGTTTTCAATTTTACCTATTCGAGCTTGTTCATAGGCATCCTGAACTTGCTCAAATACGTCTATGCGCTGCTGAAGGGTATTAGCTAACGGGTATTGAGGGTTTATGGATAACGACTCTCGATTTAAATTAAACGCAGTGCCGTTGTCGTTTTGATTAAACGCGGCCAGTGCTTTTTCATAAGGTTGGGTATAAGCTAATTCAAACGCGTTTAGCAAAGCACTACTGTCATCATCTATCTCATTGATAAGCTGTTCCACACGGGCATAATTAGACGAAGCATACTCATTAAAAGCTTCGTCGAGCTTATTCTTTACAGTCGTTGCCGCCTCACGAAAGCGCTCTGAATAGCTGACGCGAGCAGACAGTGCTTCTATCTGCTCTTTGGTTTTGCTCAATGCAACTTGTAAGGCTTTTCGCTGCGCTTCACTAAAAACTTTTTGGCTTGCCTCGATAGAAGAAGGGGAGGACGTCGTGTCATTTTCATAGCGAGGATCCCGCTCTTCGGTTGATGTCACCGGTAACATAAAAACGAGAAACCCACCCACAGCGATAACAACAATTAACACTAACGCGCTAAGCAAAGACTTTTTAATTATTGCTTTCTTTTTTGCGCGACTTTCTTCTATCGCTTTTTCTACGCTTTGCATAGGCTTCTCGTTTATGCAGCGCTTAAAGCGCTGTCTTCGGAGTGGCTTCCATATCATAAATGTCTTTTAACTTAGCGCGCAGTTGATAGTACTGTTCGCTCGCCGTGCCCTGTAGTTCAATGCGTTGATTGTCAATTTCAACGATTTGGTCGGCGACTTGTATATCCAGGTTTTGCCCCATTTCGTCGAACAAATCACGCTGGGCATGCAGTTCCTTATTAGTTTGAATTGCCTGGCTGAGCGAACCGATAGCGGCAATGCCAGCACCCGCTGCAGCTACTTGTCCCGCTGTCGAGCTTGAGTTTGACCCAAGTAGAACAGAGGCAACAGCAAACAGTCCCGCAGTTACTTGCTTGGTGGTACGCTCGGCTTCTAATTCGCGTATTTTCTTTGCTTCAGGCAAGGTTTCCTTTTGATATTTTCTGTATGCTTCCTCAGTGGTCACCCAAAAAGAGTCGTAAGTTTCTTGCAGACTATCTATAAACTGTTCGTCTTTTGCTTGAATGGCACGAACGCGACGTAGCATAGGGTCGCTTTCAGATGGGGCACTCACTAATTCAATTGTGCCTCTGCGGCCTTGTTCAAGATACTGCCCGAAGCTTTCTGGGCTGTACATTTGAGCGTAGCGAAGGTCAGAAATGGTTTGTACTTCTTTTTTATAGGCCTCAGATTTTTCTTTCAGCAGGCCATATACAAATTTAGCAATGTCGTCAAAAACAGGACCATTCGGATTTTCACCACGAGACATGGCGTCTCTGTACCATCCTTCGCTTACCCTATATTCAAACTCCTCTTCGCCCCAAACGGTGTTTTTGGCGTCCATCACTTTTACACCAATTTCTACCGTTTCAGTATCTGAGTAGTTAATGATTCCAAGTACATAAACGTCTGCTAATGCAGAGGCGTCGGGAGTTACATTGATACTGCCGAAGGATTTTGTTTTACCCAGCGCTTCTTTAGTCGCTACGGCAAAGCGATTCGCTTCTAAGCGTCGGACTTGAGGCCAAATACCTTCTTCTTCAATTTCGTCATAGTCAATGCTTCCATCGCTTTCAGTAGGAAAACCCGGGTCGAAGATCGGAACCGCAACATCCATAAAAATAGAAGAGTTGTAGTTATACGAGTTAGACGATGAACCTAATGGCTGCCCTGAGCCTGGACCTACCATAGAAGGCCCTACGCTAGAGACCTTAGTTTGTGTTGAGCCACAACCGCCTAAAAATAAAAGCGAGGCGGTAGCTACCACGGTAATTAATTTTTTATTTAATGAAGACATTTCCTTTCCTTCTTCTTAGTGTTATTTACAGCCGTATTGTTCTTTTAATTCTTTAAAGTGTGTTTTTTCCGACTCAGTGGTTGCACCTTGTAGCCCGGTATTTACCGCGTCGCACACGGCAGAACTTCCGCCTTGCGAGGGGCCACCAACGGTGGTTTTCGACGTCGCCGAGGTCGATTTAGTGGACGAGGCTTGGGAGTTGGTTGATGCAGACTGTGCATTGGATTTTTCCGCACTCTCACCTGAAGTGCCTGCTCCCGCGCTGCCGGTACCGTTTGCGCCAAGTGCGCCTGATCCGCTACCAGCAACACTGCCCGCGGCATCAGCAATACCTTGCGCAGCAGATTGTGCGGCATTGTTCATGCACTCTTCGGTTTGATCAAGTACGCTAAAAAGAGACTTATCCATAGCCTCAATTTTTTCTGCCTCAGTCATTAGAGAGGTGTCCTGTTCGCCGAAATCTATGAATGAACAGTCTTGAAAATAGATGGGGGTGCCTTCTGCTTGCCCAAGCTTTGATATGCATAAAAGAACGACAATAATGAGAATACTGGGAACATTTCGATTCACGTTCATAAGTCCTTTTAAGATTGAAAGCCAAAAGCTGTAATAAAAAGGTGTGATAAGTAGAAAAGCGATACTTTTACTCACTCATTACTTATAGCACTTTTTACGCGTCTAAAAAACAGAAGGGCAAATAAAAAGCCAGCGACTCGAGGAATCACCTCATTCATCGCTGGCTTTTAAGTGTTACAAATTATGACGGGCTATATAGCCCGTCAGTTGGCGCTAATTATTTCTCAGAAAAATTAATGCTCCCAATGGAAATGGTGCGCTTTTGCTTCAACCGCATCAGCCGTTGCTTGTGGCATAAAGGTGGCGTTGTCTTGCTCGAAAAAGAATGGCTCGCGCTTTTTCTTACTACCCATTTCATTCATTGTTGCCGACTCATAAATACGGCCATTTAGCACGGTATATTCAACATACTCACTCTTTTTGATGTCGCTGAGTACATCGCCATTTATTACCACTAAGTCTGCTAGTTTTCCGGCTTCAATACTGCCTAAGTCTTTCGACATACCTAAGTGTTTGGCACCGTCAATAGTACCACCGCGTAATGCTTCCCAAGGAGTAAAGCCGCCTTGTTGCATTATCCACAGCTCCCAGTGAGCGGCCAAACCTTCACGCTGCCCGTGAGCACCAATATGCACACTTACTCCATTGTCGCGAAGCTCTTTCGCGTAGCTAGCCACGTTTTGATGGTTATATTGATTTTCTGGTGCGCTCGGTCTGCGAATAGCACGTCTATCTAATATGGTTGACGGGGTATAACGCAGTAAGCGAGGGTTTTTCCACACTTGTGTTTTGTCATACCAGTATTCCTCGCCCATCATTCCGCCATAAGACACAACGAACGTGGGGGTGTAACCAAATTCTGTGGCTTTCCAAAGCTGAGTTACGTCGCTGTACCCTTTTTCCACCGGTAGGCTGTGCTCTAAACCTGTATGGCCATCAACGAGCATGGTTAGGTTTTGCTGGAACTTACCGCCGCCCTCAGGCACTACCATCATTTCTTGGTTTTTAGACGCCCATAACACCTGTTGACGTTGGTCACGACGTGGCTGGTTATAGCTTTTGACTGAAATCGCGCCTGCCTCTTTTAAGCGCTCAACGTGGAAGTAAGCATCGTCATAATCGTTAATGATGGCTTTGTATCCTAGTCCCTCTGCGCCATATAAAATGGTGCCGGTAGAGTAAATACGTGGCGCTACAATTTTACCTTTGCGCTGTAGTTCAGACGCTGCAAATATTTCAGTAGTGTCGTTTGACGGATCGTGAATAGTGGTGACACCAAAAGACACATTCGAGTACTGACTCCAGTTTTGCTGTGGAATGATTTCATTTCTTCCCTGCGAACCGTGAGCATGAGCATCGATAAGGCCTGGAATAATGGTTTTTCCACTGGTATCTATTTGCATCGCGTCGGCAGGAATCTCGATATCGCCTCGCTTACCGACAGCTTCAATGCGGTTGTCTTTAATAAGCACAATACCATCTTCAATAACTTCCTGGGTGTTATCGGCATCGCGCATGGTGACCACTTTGCCGCCTACCAGTGCTTTATACCCTGATGGTTTGTCAGCGTCGGTAGAGAACGACAGGTCCATGCCCTGTGCCACTGGCTCTGGTAATGTGTCTGATGCTCCGTCAACGAAGGCGAAGGCTTCATCAAGAGAGCGCTTAAACAGCGTCGGGCCGTTAAACCAGCTTAGTGTTTTATTGTCAGGCGACCACGTTAGATACTCTCCAGCACGGCTTGAAAGCTGTGTTACTGGAAGTGAGGTCATGTCTGGACCAATGGTAATTTTCTTGCCATTATCAACAAACGGCGCCACATACGTTTTGAACTGATAGACAAAGGCAATCCACTTTTTATCGTGAGAAAGTTTGTACTCACTTACCTTAGTACTGCCGTATAGGTGAGTTCGCTTGTCATTGCCTTTAAGGTTTACACTCGATAGCTGCGTTTCGTAATAGGCTTCACCGCCCGCAGACTCAGTAAAGTAAACCCGTTCGTCACCGCCTGCAAAGTGGGCATTATACCCACCGTCGGTCACCTTATTGACGGTATCTTCTTCAAGGTCAGCCACGTAAATACCTGGCTCTACAGAGTATTTAGGGTTAAGCAAATAGCCACCCGTAAATTTACGGAAAAGCACTTTTTCTCCATCTTCAGAGAATGATGGCTCAATGTAATGGCCCGGTTGTTCGGTAACGACTTTGCCTTTACCGCCTCTCGCTGACACTATGCGAACGGTACCTAAATCTTGGTCGTCCCACGTTGTATAGACCACTTTTTTACCGTCGTTAGAAAAACGTGGGTAAAACTCGTCGTGGTCGCTTTGCTTGGTTAAACGCTTAATGTTGCCCGACTTCACGTCGCGAACGTACAGCTTACCTAGTGCTTGAAACAAAACGGTTTTGCCATCGGGTGACATTTGAGACCAGCGAATCATATTGACATCAAACTTGTCTGGAGCCACGTCAACGTCGAAACGAAGGGCGTCGGCGTATTGCACTTTGGCGTCTACACTAATTTCAATCGTCGATGTGCTTTTGTCAGCAATATCGATGGTGTGGAATTTTCCGCCTGTCCAATACACGATTTTAGAGCTATCGGGCATCCAGTCGAAATACGCGAAGTAGCCTTCGGAACCAAAGCCTTCTTGCATATCTCTTTCAAGTTCCAGTGTGAGGGGCGTTTCAATTCCCGTTTTAACGTCTTTTATAAATAGCGCAGTTCTGTCTTTCACGCGGCGAACAAACGCAATGTACTTGCCATCTGGTGACGGAGTAGGGACAACTGCACCGCCAGTACCGCTGATATATCGGCTTTCTTCACCGGTTTCACGATCAAAACGGGTAATGGCAAAGATGCCTTCTAGCGGGTCGCGATTATATTCAAAGCGGCTGCCAGGAACGGTGTTTTCTGTGAAGTAGATGTATTTGCCGTCATGGGAAAAAACAGGGTCTGCAATGTTTTGCTGGTCGCGCTTTCCGCTGTTTCTCGCTTTAATTTGCAGGCCGTCACCGCCTGACTTGTGATACATCCAAATCTCGCCCGCAGGAATACTGCGACTCGACATAATACCTTTTGTTACCACAAGGTATTCGCCATCAGGGCTCCATTTAGGGGAGTGAATAAGGTTGTTCTTCTCACTCGTCACTTGATGAAGGTTTTCGCCATCGATATCCATAATCCACACATTACTTAGGCCATCGCGGTCTGAAATAAAGGCGACCTGCTTACCGTCTGGCGATATGGAAGGATGAATATTCCATGCAAAGTCTTGAGTAAGTGGCGACGCATCACCGCCATCGATATCGACTCTATATAGGTCGCCAAGCATATCGAAAACCATAAACTTGCCGCTAGGTGCCACATCGAGGCTCGACCACGTGGTTTCAGTGGTGCTAATTGCCACCTCGTTTAGCGCATAGGGCGGGTTATTAACATCCCAGTTTTCCACATCGTAGCCGTTTTCTTCTTTGCTCTGAGACGTAGCTTCCTGTGCAAAGGTAGGAGCAATGCCCGATGCCAGCATCGCTGATGCGATGAGACTCAGTGATAATTTTTTCATTGTATTTATTTCCAACTTTTTATGTCGTTAGTTTTTATAGTGTGCGTGTTGTTGTTTCTTTTTCGTCAGGCCCGTAAACAAGAACAGCATTATTTGTTGATATCATACGTTACAACATAAACGTTATATAAACATAACGCGATTAGTCGCTTTGATTAAATGACGAATGCCCGTTAAAATTAGGTTTACGATGTTTAGCAATATTAAGCGTAGGTCAGTTTCTGCGACCAAATCGGTCTCATCTCTAGTAGCGAAGCTCTCTCTGCCACATGCACTTAGCTATGGGATTTGGCTAAATAATAAAATGGGGCAGTGTTAATTAAGTGTAATGTTAACAGGGAAGGTAGCAATTTAGACTAAAGTATTATGTTATGCAGACTATAAAAAATTCAAAATCTAGCGCAATAGCGGCGAAGCTTTCGTTAAGTATTGAGCGTAATTCAATACCACTCATTGCCGTTAACTAATTAATACGTAAATGCTGAAAAAAAGTCACCGAATCTTTCAAGAACGAGGATTTAGAGCTACAGTCAATAAACAAAAAATGATGTAAAGCAACACGTGTTGGACGGGCTTCTGTTGAAATTAGCAGTTCAAAAAACAGCTATTACAATTTACGGACACGCAGTACGCAAAGTTAAGGAAGCGCATAGTGACTGATATTCAGCACTCTCATTTTAATTTCTCTATGCCGATCTCAGAGAATTATACAGTTATACCTCCGGTGTATGAGCCATGGCTCATTTTCGTGTCTATTCTCATTGCCATTAGTGCATCATACATTGCTTTTGTAACGGCTCATCGTGTGTCGCACAATGAGTTTGCTCGAGAGGCCAACGTCTGGCGTATTTGCGCCGCAGTCTTTTTAGGCATTGGAATATGGTCCATGCACTTTGTCGGCATGCTTGCTTATAAATTCGGCATTCCTATTAGCTACAGCATGCCTATAACACTTTTTTCAATGTTGCCTGCTATATTAGCAAGTTACATAGTGGTGTCTTCACAGCAGTTAAAAAATGTCCCCTTTATAGTGCGATGCATACTTATGGGGGCGGGCATTGGCAGTATGCATTATGTTGGCATGATGGCGATGCAAACGAGCGCAATGATGGTATACGACCCTTGGTTGTTTGGTTTATCAATAGTGGTAGCGGTACTACTCTCTGGCGTGGCTTTGTATGTTGATGAACATCAAAAAGCGACGGTGTCCTCGCTTCATTCAGTACAAACTCTTTATGCCTCAATTATTATGGGAGTTGCCATCTCAGGCATGCATTACATTGGTATGTACGCCATGTACGTTGTCGATACGGGGGCTGCGCATTCCCATGTGGTTAGCACACCGCCAGAGGCGCTTATTCGTGTAGTTTTAGCCGTTGTGATTGTCGCGAGTCTTGCATTACTGGGGCTTATCGAATACCGCTCTCGAGTACTCGCTAGTGCACGCTTAAACAGTGTGTTGAATTGCGTTCAGGAAGGTTTTATTAACTTTGGGGCCGATGGAAAGGTGAACTACATCAATCCAGCGGCCGCGCAATTGTTTGGCATCCAACAGAGCACTGTTTCGCAGCTATACATACATGACTTACTTGTCGATGATGTTGGAAGTCGCTCTGCCATATTAAACAATGTGCTATCGCTGATGGCAGCGCAAACTTCAGAACAAGTGACTGAGCGGCTAACGGGAAGGCACAGCAATGGTGACCGTTTTCCTATTTCGGTGACTATTACGCATGCCGTGCACGCTGAACAAAGTTTTGTGTGTACGGTGCGAGACCTAACCGATTTAAACCGTCAGGAGGTTTTCACCCAAAGTATTTTCGACAACTTACCGCTAGCTATTATCGTGAAACAGGCCACCGATCTCTCTATAGTACATGTTAACGTTGCAGCTCAAAAAATTCTCGGTAAAACAAAGGCAGAGTTAATCGGAGCAAACGATTTTGACATTTTCAATCTCGACGATGCCGCACGTATCACTAATTCAGATACTTCAGTGCTTGATACGCTCACACCCGCTGCAATTGAAGATGAGTCGGTTACAATTGATGGCAAAATCCGCTACTTAACCACCAAAAAGACGCCCATTTTTGGTGGTGTAGATAAAAAAACGCCACGATTCTTATTAACGGTAATTGAAGATGTCACCGACCTTAGGTCTACCCGTCAAGCGCTTGAACGTGCTAATAAACGCATGGCCATGGCGGCAGATGCTGCGCAGATAGGTTTTTGGGAGTGGGATGCCGAGTCTAACGAAATAATTTGGGATGAGTGGATGCATAGGATTTACGAGCTTCCAGATACTCAACAATTTTCTGACTATGAAGACTGGGCCGCAACCTTACACCCGGAAGACTTGCCTGTTGTATCTGCAAAACTGGAGAATGCTTTTGCTGAAAGTGGGGAGTTTCACTCTGAATTTAGAGCATTAACTCCAAACAATGAGGTGCGCTATATTAAAGTGGACGGCGTGTGCGAGGGCACTAAGATGTTTGGCATTAATATGGACATTACGGCAAGAGTGGTCGCAGAGAAGGAAGCGAAGCGCCTATCATTAACCGACGCACTTACCGAGTTGGCGAATAGAAGCGCGCTACTTCAGTATTTTGAACGTGAAGTTGCGAGAAATTTGCGCAACAACACGCTTATGTACTGCCTGTATATCGACTTAGACAAGTTCAAACCGATTAACGATACCTATGGGCACCACGCTGGCGATGAAGTGCTTATTCAGGTTGCAAAACGCCTTGTCGAGGCTATACGTCCCTCTGATTGCGCCGCTAGGGTTGGTGGCGATGAGTTTGTTGTGATATTGAGTGACATTGACAAGCACGAGGATGCTACCCATTTCATATCACGCATACACAACGGTTTTACGGCTCCAATTCAATATGGTGGCGTTGAATTATCAGTTGGTGCCAGTCTAGGAGTATCCTACTACCCTACTGAGGGAGCCACGCTAGATGAACTCCTCAGCGCAGCAGATAAAAAGATGTACGAAACAAAGCGCTCACGTTGAAATTAATTTTAACAATTTTTTTCAAGCATTCGCTGTATTTTCCAAACCATCAGCTCACGCGACGCAATGAAACAAAAAAGCAGCTGCCCAAAGGCAACTGCTTCTAGGCTGCCCAAAGGCAACTGCTTATAGAGGACTTGTCTTTACACTTTGTAAGCCGTAAAAATGCTGGCGTGTAACAAGCGAGATGTAAGTCATTCAGCAAGTTGTGTCACTTTCATTGACTTAGTTACGCAAGGTGTTATTTGCTATTGTCTTGCTAGTTACTGTGCTACATAGTAACAAATTCTTCACCGCTGGTAGGGTGAATAGCTACACAGGCGTCAAAGTCGGCTTTTGTTGCGCCCATTTTTATTGCCACTGCGAAACCTTGTAAAATTTCATCCATGCCGTGTCCAATGCCATGCAACCCAACGACTTTTTCATCTTTACCTGCGCAGATAAGCTTCATTTTTGTCATTTGGCGATGACGGGTTACGGCGGTGTACATAGATGCAAAGCTTGATGTATAAGTTTTAACATTGTCTTCGCCGTGCGCCTCAATGGCTTCAGGCTCTGTCATTCCAATGGTGCCGATAGGCGGATGGCTAAACACCACCGTTGGAATGAGTGAATAATCCATATGTGCATCTTTTTGACCGTTAAATAAGCGCTCGCACAATAGCCTGCCGGCTTTTATTGCAACAGGAGTAAGTTCTGCTTCACCAGTAATATCACCAACGGCATAAATGTTTTTGGCTGTTGTGTTTTGGTATTTATCCACTTTAACCGTACCGGCATCGCTTAGTTCGACGTCGGTATTTTCTAGGCCGATTTTATCGGTAGATGGCTCGCGGCCAATGGCCCAAATTAAGCAGTCTGCTTTTAATTGCTCGCCGTTGGTTAATGATATTGTCAATTCACCATCGTCAGCTTTTTCCACTTTTTCAACGCTGGCGAAGGTGTGTAATTTACAGCCTTCGGTATTGATCATATCAACCAACGTCTCGTGGATGATAGGGTCGAAGTTTCTAAGTGGTGCATGCTTACGTACAACTAAATGAGTTTCGGTACCTAGCGCATGAAGTACTCCTGCCAATTCAACACCAATATAGCCAGCACCTACAACGACTGCGCGCTTAGGCTGCTCTTTTAGGGCAAAAAAACCATCTGAGTCGATACCATAGTGCGCCCCTTCGATATCTGGAATAGAAGGGCGGCCACCTACTGCAATAGTGATGTGGTCTGCCGTGATTTTTTCACCATTTACTTCAATCGTATTGTTGTCAATAAACGTAGCGAAACCGTGAATTAATGTTACGTCATTAGCCGTTAGCACGCGATCGTATGAGGCGTGAATGCGTTCAATGTACGCTTGGCGACTTGCGATTAAACCATCCCAGCTGAAGTGATTCACTGAAACATCAAATCCATATTCTGGCGCGTAACGGTGTACTGCTTCTGCAATTTGAGCCCCGTACCACATCGCTTTTTTAGGAACGCAGCCCACGTTTACACAGGTTCCGCCAATATCTTTTGCTTCGATTATTGCCGCTTTTTTGCCGTGCTTTGCTGCGCGATTAGCAGATGCAATACCACCGCTTCCACCGCCAATAGAAATATAATCAAAATGTTTCATACAAAAGCCTTTTTAGATTCGTTGAGCCAATTCTTGGTCTCTATTCTCACATGAATTTTATGCTAACAACACTCAAAAAGTACTATACGTACAGTACATGCGATAAATATCCATCAACGCGCTAACTTACTAATTGTTATCGTGACGAAACGTTAGAGAGCACTCTATTATTTGGATGCTTGCTATTCGCTTTTTTCCTCTGCGGCATTTTCTTGCTCAATTTCAATTGCAAATGGTTTGCCTTGCTTACGTTCAAAAAGCCTCAATTTGTCGATTGTTACTTGGTTAAAGACATGGCCTTCAGGCAAAATAAGTATATGATTTTCGTTGTATAAATTTTGCGCTAAAACCATGCCTTCCTCTAGCTGAGATGCTTGTAGGGCGGTGTTAAGTATTGGAGAGGAACCTATATCGTCAGCATTGAGGAGTAAGTCTAAAACCTCGCCATCATAGCGCGTGTTGCGATGCTTTTTCATCTCTATTTTTGCATCTTCAGGGCGCATTTCAACTCCAGTGAGGCGACCTGTTATTAATCGCCAGTAGTCTCTTGCTATGGCCACTATTCTTGCGCCTAATGGAATTTCTTTAGCCACTTTTTTATACTGTCCTGAACCATCAAAATGTTCAAACTGTAGCTCAATTATCTCCGACACCTGCTTTAAGTCTTGAGCGGGCTCTAAAATCATCGCTGCTTTTTGAGTTTGTGACAAATAGTCTTTTTGCAATTGATATTTAAGTTTTGCGAAAGGCTCTACGTAGTCCTGTGTGCGAAGGCCTAAAATACCAATTTCACAAATAAGGCCAGCATATTTAATGGTTTTTATGTCGCTTGTTTCTAATTGCGCCATACGCGCAATTTTCGCCGCTAACCTACTAACTTCAATGGCGAACTGGCCGTCAATGTGGGGGTTAATACTGATTACATTAAAAAGTACTTGCTCTAGTGCTAGGCTATACTTTTCAACTCTGTTGAGGGCAATTCTTATTTGTCGCGTTCTTTTTTGAACAACAGTCTCAAGAGTCGCATTTACCTCTTTTAACTTCTTATTTTGTAAGCCTGTTAACGTTAATAATCGAGCGTTCTCTTCTTTTAATCTAACTCGCTCTAGCCCTTCATTGATGACTGAAATGAGTTCTTGGTTATCCCATGGTTTTTGCAAGTAACGGTGAATTTTACCTTGATTTACGGCTTTAATCGTAGATTCAATATCGGCATAGCCGGTGAGGACGACTCTAAAGGTTTCTGGATAGTTCTTAGCAACTTGCTCTAGCAGTTCAGCGCCGGATATTTGCGGCATTTTCATATCCGAGATGATGACATGAACGGGCTGCTTCTCCATAAGCTCTAGGGCTTTTGAGCCGCCATCAGCGAGCAGCAAATTGATGTCCATTGTAAATAGAGCACGTTTAATCGCGCGCAATATATTGGGCTCGTCATCGACAAATAAGACAGTGTATTTCGTCGGCTTTTCTTTATTATTTGCTGTCATAAAAAACGTAATCCTGTTAAAACGCTGCCTCTCACAATGTCGGCATTGCGGTGCCTACGTCGAGTCTTTCTTAATACACTGTTTACTATCACTATACTATCTACTGCTAATAGACTAACCAATTCTTGCCACCTCGACGGCTAGTCAATGCGTAGCCTTGAATTACTGGGTATCCGATTCTTCGCTTTCATCTTTAGGAATGGGTAACGTCAATGTAAACGTGCTGCCTTCATTTTCTGTGCTTGTAACGCTTAAACGACCGCCATGCTCCTGTGCTATTCCAAACGAAATAGACAAACCTAATCCCGTACCTTGCCCCTCTGGCTTTGTTGTAAAAAACGGATTAAAAAGTTTGTCTATATTGGCCTTAGGAATTCCGCACCCCGTGTCCTTTACTCTTAGCTCAACAACGTCGTTAATCGTTACCGTGGTAATGATGATGCTACCGTGCTTACCTGTACTTTCTATCGCTTGGCCTGCATTGATGAGTAAATTAGTGATAACTTGCGAAATTTTGCCAATATTCATTTCAACCAATGGAACTCGGCCTAAATTAGTGTCTACGTTGCAAACGTATTTTAGTTGATTATTGACCATTGCTAGCGTGGTGCGTATGCAATCATTTAAATTACTTCGCTGCATTAGGTCGCTGTCTACGCGGGAGAAAAGTTTTAGTCCTTTTACTATTTCTGTAACGCGATAAAGCCCCTCAGTGGAGTCTTTAAGTAAATCGCCAATATCTTCATTAATGAATTCCATATCTTTATCAATGACTTTTTGCTGTAAGTCGGCAATTAGTGTTGTGCGCTGTGACTCATCCTCGCAGTTAAATAATGCTGTGGTTTGCGCGAACAGCATTTGATAGGTGGCGACATAGTCGCTTAACGTTGAGACGTTGCTACTCACAAAGCCAACGGGATTATTTATCTCGTGAGCAACACCCGCAGCTAACTGACCAACAGAGGCCATTTTTTCTGCTTGTAATAATTGCACCTGAGTCTCTTTTAGGTTTTTGTTTGTCTCTTTAAGCTCAATATTCATTTGGTTAAGTTTTGCGGTTCTGTCTTTTACTTTGTCTTCGAGTAACGCGTTAAACTCTTTAAGCTCATCTTCAAAGCGCTGTCTCTGGCCGTGCTCTTCCCGCAAACGCTCTACTAACTGATTGAAAGCTTCTGCCAAATCACTTAGTTCATCTTTACCGCTAACTTCAATAAAAATATTCTGATAGTGATTATTTTCAATGGCTTCACCAAGGTGTTTAGCACCAGTGTGAAGTGATTGAAGCTGTCTCATCAAGTATGAGCCAAGTAAATAGGACAACAAACCAACGAGCACGAATTCAAGTGCTGCAAGGGTAAGCGTCCAGCTTCTCACTCGCGACACAGAGTCTGTAACCGAGGCGATATTTAAGCCCATTTCTACATAACCATAGCGTGTATCGTTCACCAAAATGGGGGCTCGTGTGTCGTAAATACCATCGTCGGTGTGTGATGCCGATGTATCTTCTTCAAACACGTTTTGCAAAGCGGCAGCATCACCTTTTTCAACATACACTCTGTTGTTCTTGTCCTTAACCCTAACGTAAGCAATATTGGGGTTGGTTAATATTTCCGTGACATCGGCGTCAAGAGAGGAAAGATCGTAACTTAAAAATGCGTTCTTTGTGGTAGAGACAAAAAGCGCCGCACTGGTACTCGCTGATTTCTCAACGGTATTATCAACAAGGTCGTTTAAAAACTGAAATATAGTGACGACTAAAATGATAAGTAGTATTGCGGTTATTGATACCACGCCTGTTATGGTTTTTGTTCGCAATGAAAATCGCACAGTTATTCCTTTAACTATGTGGTTGGTTAAGGGGTTGAGACAGCGATGATATGCCAAGTTTACGAACATCATCCCAATGAGAGTCATCGGCTTCAACAAAGCCGTTCATACCCAAGTTCTTTAATATATTAGTACTGCTGGCATCACTAGAGATTGAGATTAAGGCATTGATTATCGATTGCCTTTCATCCTCGGTTAGTCTTGGGTGAGTTGCGATAGCATGAGGAGTGTAACGAGGACTTTCCCATAATACTTTTAACGACTGTTTAGCTGGGAATGAACCTAACGTTCTGTGAATTCCCCCGCCAGCGAGAAAAAAACGTTTTTCTACGTTTAGGTAAACGGAGTCGTGCGATTTCACAAAGCGAGGAGTGAACGCGATATTTTCGTTTTTTAACTTGGCGATTGTCACAATACTCGCAGCAAATGCTGCAGGCGCTGGAAATACCAGCTCGGTTCCATTCAGTTCAGATAAAGAGTGAATGGCGCTGTCTTTATGTACAACGATAATGCCCTGCAAACGTTTATCTTTTTGCTTTGCAAGCGCCTGATAACCCACCGACGAGTTAAATACGACAAAATGAAACGGATTCATGTAGGCAATATCATATTCCCCATTGGCAAGGTTAGCTTCGAAGGTCGGAATATCTTTGGCGGTTTGAAAATCGATATTTAACCCCGTGTAATTTTCAATGTAGTCGAAAAGGGGCTGCCACGACTTCGCCATTTTTTTTGCAGATTGTTGAGGCACAACACCAAAGGTGAGGGTTCTCGCGTTCACTGCGTGCGATATTAACAGCGAGATTGCGATACACATTATAAATAATATTCTAACCATGAAAACGCTCCGTATCCTCTTATGTCCTACATCGACATAAATTGCTCGAGTACCATAGTGAGATCGTGATTAGAAAACGGCTTTTGAAGTGATGCATCAGCACCTAACTCTAAAGCACGCTCAAGGCTAATATCATCGAGTGCAGAAATAACAACAATTTTTAGCTCTTTGTATTTGTTTTGCTCACGTGTGAATTCGATGACGCTGTATCCATCCATTCCTGGCATACTAAGGTCGAGTGTCATTACTCTAGGCTCATGCTGGCTAAGCAGTATGCCCGCTTGAAAGCCGCCGGTAGCGATGTAGCTGTCAAACCCGGCTCTGCGTGCTACCCGCTGAATCGATTTTGCAACAGGCATTTCGTCATCGACGATAAGTATTGAAGGTGTTGCATCACCCTTCAGCGAGTCGGGGATGGGCATGTCGTGGCGCTCTAAAAATTCAATGAAATCTTCAACAAGCACGCGATTGTTCCCTCGGCCGGGAAGCTTGAAGCCTTTAAGTTTACCGTTTTCTATCCATCTGATTACGGTACGCAAATTGACATCGCAGTATGATGCTATTTCGCCTGATGTAAGTGTCTTCATAAATTCGCCTTTTTCATATCCTTGTGAATTATAGCGTCATATGTACAGAAGACAAAGTAGACAAAAGGTTTAAATGTGACAATAGTGACATTCTGGTCTGTAACGGTTTGGTAACTGTACATAGCGCCCGACGTCACTGCCAATCGCTTTTGATCTCTGGCTAAAAAATAGTTGTACTTACAGATTAAGTCAAATCACTTCAAGTTAGGCATAAAGCAGCGAAGTGTGGCAATGCTATTTAGACGAAGCTTGGCTAAGAATGAATGTTGTTTTTCGATGAAAAACCCCCACCTTATTTTTAATTAAGATTATGCATACAACGATAAGAGTGAATATATTATGACGACCCCAGCAATTGAATTAGTCGACGGTTTACCTATGTTTTCTGGCATTGAGGCCGATTCGATAAAACCAGCCGTTGAGCGCGCTATTGAGGCCTGCAAAGCAGAAATTGACGATGTAGTCGCGTCTAAAGATTATTCTTATCAAAATGTGGTTCTTCGTCTAGAAGAAGTTGACGACCGACTTAGCAAAATATTTTCTCCAGTGTCACATATGAACAGTGTGGTTAGCAGTGATGAGCTGCGAGAGGCCCACGATGCCTGCTTACCATTATTGTCAGAATATGGCACTTGGGTTGGGCAGCATGAAGGTCTGTTCAATGCATATGTAGCGCTACAAAATTCAGAAGAGTTCAGCAGCCTAAACGATGAACAACAAAAAGTAGTCGAAAACGCGGTTAGAGATTTTACGCTGTCTGGCGTGGCATTACCTGACGCGCAAAAGAAGCGCTTTGCAGAAATACAGGCAAAGTTAAGTGAATTGTCTTCTACGTTTTCAAATAATGTGATGGATGCCACCATGGGTTGGACTAAACACGTTAGTGATAAAAGTGTGTTAGAGGGTATGCCAGAGTCTGCCTTAGAAGCGGCGGCGCAGGCTGCCCATCAAAAAGATCTCCAGGGATATTTATTTACGCTAGATATTCCTTCTTACCTTCCTGTAATGCTGTATGCAGATAACCGAGAGTTGCGTGAGGAAATGTATCGCGCGTATTCAACGAAAGCCTCTGACCAAGGGCCGAACGCGGGGAAGTGGGACAATACCGATATCATCAAACAGATATTATCTCTTCGTACTGAGTTAGCTGAGTTACTCGAATTCTCGAGTTACGCTGAGCGTTCGCTAGCCACTAAAATGGCTGACTCTACCGAGCAGGTCATTGGTTTCTTGCGAGACTTAGCGGCTAAGTCGAAGCCTCAGGCAGAACGAGAGTTAGACGAAGTAAAAGCGTACGCCCGCAACACGCACAATGTGACTGAGCTAGCGTCTTGGGACCTGCCTTATTACAGTGAAAAGCTGAAGCAAGAGAAATACACGATATCAGATGAAATGCTGCGCCCTTATTTCCCAGAAGACAAAGTGCTGTCCGGGTTATTTGATGTGGTTCACAAACTTTATGGCCTATCGATTGTCGAGCAACCTGGTGTAGATACTTGGCATGAAGATGTGCGCTACTTCACCATTACTGATGAAGCTGACGTACTTCGCGGAAGCTTCTATTTAGATTTGTATGCACGAGCGAAAAAGCGCGGCGGTGCGTGGATGGATGAATGTCGCGTGCGTCGCGAAATGAGCAATGGCGAACTACAGCTTCCTGTCGCCTACTTAACGTGTAACTTTAACGCGCCCATTGGCGATAAGCCTGCCTTATTCACCCACGATGAAGTGGTAACGCTTTTCCATGAGTTTGGTCACGGCATCCACCATATGTTAACTAAAATGCGCGTGGCGGGTGTATCTGGTATCAATGGCGTACCGTGGGATGCGGTGGAGCTACCAAGTCAGTTTTTAGAGAACTGGTGCTGGGAAGAAGACGCGCTTAACTTTATTTCTGGACACTATGAGACTGGCGAGCCACTCCCAGCAGATTTACTAGAACGTATGTTAGCAGCTAGAGACTATCAATCTGCCATGCAGATGGTCAGACAGTTAGAATTCAGCTTGTTTGACTTCTTACTTCACAGTGAAAAAGGCAGCACCGTTGACGTGCAAGGTGTGCTCGATAGTGTGAGAGACGAAGTGGCCGTATCTGTACCACCCTCTTTCAACCGTTTCCAAAATGGATTTGGTCATATTTTTGCTGGTGGATATGCAGCGGGCTACTACAGCTACAAGTGGGCTGAGGTATTATCTGCCGATGCGTACAGCAAGTTTGAAGAAGACGGTATTTTCAATCGTGAAACTGGAAAAGCCTTTCTTACAAATATCTTAGAAATGGGGGGAAGCAAACCGCCAATGGAGCTATTTGTCGCGTTTAGAGGTCGAGAGCCTAAAGTGGATGCATTACTGCGTCACAGTGGGATAAAAGGATAACACAGGCTATGGCTGAATCGTTTCACTCTATATACCAGCGAGCGTGTGAGCGAAAAGGCGGAAAAAGGGTGCTTGAAGCTATGCTTCACGCACCCTTGTCAGCTTCTGATGTAGCTACTATTCCGGACGATCGCTTTTTGGCCGCAATGACGAAAAAAGTGTTTCAGTCGGGTTTTGTGTGGCGAGTTATCGAAAATAAGTGGGACGACTTTGAAACAGTCTTCTTTAATTTCGATATCGACAAAGTATTGTTGATGCCTGATG
Organism: Alteromonas sp. P256; assembly: GCF_036864455.1. NCBI lineage: Bacteria > Pseudomonadati > Pseudomonadota > Gammaproteobacteria > Alteromonadales > Alteromonadaceae > Alteromonas > Alteromonas sp. P256. The sequence continues at coordinate 84,575 of NZ_JAZETM010000007.1, read as the reverse complement.
AGATGCTAGAGCAAAAAGCATCTGATAAACGCATTGTAAGAAATTATAAAAAAGTAATGACCGTGAGAGATAACGCCATCATGATTAAGGATGTGTCGTTAGAATACGGGAGTTTTGGAAAGTTTGCGGCGTCTTTTGGCCCCGAAAACATCACCGAACTATGGGCTTTTTTGAAAAAGCGAGGCGCACGGCTTGGCGGAAATACTGGGCCTTATACACTTCGCTCCTTAGGCATTGATACCTTCTTGTTCTCCCGTGACGTTGAAGACTATTTGCGTAAAAACAATATTGTGGATGGCGGCCTTACCTCGAAGAAAAGTCTTAGGGCAGCGAATGATAGGTTTGCCAGTTGGCACAAAGAAAGTGGCCTGTCTTTGCAAGAGATTAGCACTACGGTGGCCTACAGCTGGGGTACCAATTCGCGGGTGCTTTAAGGCTTTAGCTTACCCTCACAATCCTATACACTTCAGCTTTGTGAAATACAGTTAGCAATAGGAACGTTATGAGCGACAATCAGACCTCATCAGCGGGTGATGTGCACTCTTCATCCGAGCATTCTCTTTCTGAGAAGCATGTGCTAGAAAACGATGTGGAACAAACGGCAGAGCAAAAGACGCACTTCGGTTTTAAGCAAGTAGAAAAAGAAAAAAAGGCGTCTTTAGTTGCCAACGTTTTCGATTCTGTTGCAGCGAAATACGATGTGATGAACGATCTGATGTCCATGGGCGTTCATCGTTTATGGAAGCGATTCACTATTGATTGTTCAGGTGTGCGCGCGGGCAATAAGGTGCTCGACATTGCGGGTGGCACTGGCGACCTAACTGCTAAATTTTCTCGCTTAGTTGGCCCCAATGGCCGTGTAACCCTTGCTGATATTAATTTATCCATGCTTCAGGTGGGTCGAGATAAGCTGCGCGATCGCGGGCTTGTGAGCAATATCGACTACGTTCAAGCTGATGCAGAAGCCCTGCCATTTCCTGACAACCACTTTGATGTGGTTACCATGGCATTTGGTTTGCGAAATGTGACGGAAAAACAAAACGCGCTTAATTCAATTTACCGCGTGCTAAAGCCTGGCGGTCGCTTATTGGTGCTAGAGTTTTCTAAACCAACATCAGAGCAGCTCAGTAAGCTTTACGACATGTATTCATTTCACTTACTTCCCAAAATGGGGCAATTGGTTGCGAACGATGCAGAAAGCTACCAGTACTTAGCTGAAAGTATCCGCATGCACCCAGACCAAGACACCTTGAAAGGCATGTTTGAAGAAGCCGGGTTTGAGCAGTGCGACTATCAGAACTTAACGGGCGGTATTGTAGCGCTTCACCGAGGTTATAAATTTTAATGCCTGCATCTGCACTTTTTGCGGCTACGCTAGAGTCTTCTATCAATAAACTGCTAGCGCTGGATAGCGACAGTAAGGCGAGGCTCAACGCCCTTGACGGTTCGCGGATGACAGCGTTTTTATCTCCTATTCCATTTGGCATTACCCTGGTGTTTTCCGACAAGGTTGACGTGTTGATAGAGCATGGTGATTTTGAAGAGATAAAGGCGCAGTTAGGTGCCAAAGATTGTTGCATTAAAACCTCACTCGATACATTGCCAGCGCTTAAAGAAACCAGTCAGTTAACTCGCCTTATTCAGCAAAAAGCGCTCTTTCTAGAAGGTGAGTTAAATGTGGCGCAGCGGGTAAGCAGTCTGTTCAAAGACCTCGAAATCGATGTAGAAGAGATTATCGCCCTTAAAACGAACGACGTTTTTGCTCACCAATCTGTGAAAACGGTAAAAGCCTTTCATGAAAAATCCATGTCGATGTTTGCCAATACGGGTGATGTGTTTGGCAACGCCTTGGTGGAAGAGAAAAAGTTGGCTGCACATAAGCTGGCGGTTATGCATTTTAGCGATGAAGTCAGTGCGTTGCGAGATAGCACAGAGCGTTTAGATGCTAGGCTACGTGATTTAGAAGAACGACTTAAATAAGAGACTTGCATGCGAATTGTTAGGCTGTATAAAATTAATCGAGTGCTGCTAGAACACGGCCTCGACGAACTAATTCCTGCAAAGTGGTTACCTTGGTATGCACGATTATTGCGGCACAGTATTTTTTGGGTGCGCAACAAGCATAAGGGTAAATCTCAAGGCGAGCGAATTACTCTCGCGCTACAAAGCTTAGGGCCTGTATTCATTAAGTTTGGCCAAATGCTGTCAACACGCCGTGACTTGCTTTCGCCCTCTATTGCTAATGAGCTGGCTCGTTTGCAAGATAAAGTACCTCCTTTTCCTTCACAAGCGGCCCAAGCGATTATCAGGTCCTCTTTAGGCTTAAACGAACTGAGCGAACTGTTTAGTGAATTTGAAGAAGAGCCTTTGGCATCAGCGTCTATCGCCCAAGTGCATGCGGCAAAATTAAAGGCGAATAACGAAGACGTTGTGGTAAAAGTACTGCGCCCTGATATTCGCGACACGATAGTGGCAGACATGGAGCTGTTGTTCAGCTTTGCCAATATTATTCAACGCTGGCTTCCCGATGGCAGGCGCCTGCGCCCGGTTGAAGTGGTGGTGGAGTATCGCAAGACGATTGTCGATGAGCTTGATTTACTGCGTGAGTCGGCAAACGGTATTCAGTTGGGCAGTAACTTCGAGGGCTCTGATGCCCTGTATGTACCTAAAATTTACAGCGATTATTGCCGTCACAATGTGCTGGTAATGGAGCGAATTTACGGTATTCCCATTTCGAATATCGATGCGTTAATAGCGCAGAATACCAATTTAAAAAAGTTAGCAGAGCGCGGTGTAGAGGTGTTTTTTACTCAGGTGTTCCGCGACAGTTTTTTTCATGCAGACATGCACCCTGGTAATATTTTTGTTTCCACCGAACATCCAGATAACCCAAAATATATCGCTATCGACTTTGGCATTGTGGGTACTTTAAACAAAGAAGATAAGCGCTATTTAGCCGAGAACTTCATTGCCTTTTTCAATCGAGATTATCGCAAAGTAGCGCAGTTACATGCCGACTCTGGTTGGGTACCCCAAGACACCAACATCGATGAATTTGAGATGGCCATTAGAACAGTTTGCGAACCCATATTTCAAAAGCCGCTAGCTGAGATTTCATTCGGTAACGTACTGCTGCAGCTATTTAATACAGCCCGCCGTTTCGACATGGTGGTGCAGCCTCAGCTGGTGCTGCTGCAGAAGACTTTACTGTATGTGGAAGGGTTAGGAAGGCAGTTATATCCACAGCTAGACTTATGGAAAACCGCGAAGCCGTTTTTAGAAAACTGGATGAAAGAACAGATTGGTTTTTCTGCCATGATGGGGAAGGTGAAAGCCAATTTGCCGTTTTGGTCAGAAAAATTGCCCGAGATGCCAGACCTACTTTACGACAGTTTACAGCATATTAAACGGATGCCGCTACAGCAGCAAAAGGCGTCTGCAGCGCTTCTTCAAGAACAGAAAAGAACTACTCAGACCACTCACTTAAGTGTGGTTGGTGGTACATTTATTCTACTTGCCGCTATTCTGCCAATTTACGGCATTTCGTGGTATTTCCCAGCATTTAGCGGTGTTATTGGTACTGTTTTTTGGTTCTTGTCTTGGCGAAATAGTCGGCAATAACGTCAAAGCGATAATGAACTTTTTATGAATCTGGTTAATAAGTCATTAATTAGTATGTTAATTGTTCCCAAGAGTGTTATAGTGATTGCGGCTGTTTGCCAGAGTCTTTAAATAGACGAGATTTGTATTATTTGCTATATGTTGCTACAAGTAAAAACTGCTCGAGTTACCCAGTAATTTGTGTTTGTTGTTAGTCCATTCGTAAGTAAGCCTCAATACTCCGCCAATTTAAAGACCAACAGAAACACAGTTACACGCGCTTTTTGCGCAATTTATTACGATATTTGAGGTCTATACGACATGTCTAAAGTTACAGGCACCGTTAAGTGGTTTAACGCTGATAAAGGTTATGGTTTTCTTACTCAAGATAATGGCGGCAAGGACGTTTTCGTTCATTTCCGTGCAATTATCTCTGAAGGTTACAAGACTCTTCCAGAAGGTCAGCGCGTAGAATTTGAAGTTGAAGAAGGTCAAAAAGGTCTTCAAGCTGCTAACGTGCAAGCTATCTAAGAAATTCAAAAATGGCGGTCAAATTGACCGCCATTTTTCTTTCCGCTTTACTATACTTCCATCGACAATCTCTTTGTTCGGCAATGTGTTTATTGTGCTTGTTCTCATAGCCACGTCAAACAAAATTTAATTTGCCAATTTCAAGAAAACGCTCTCGTTAACCAAAATTCACTTTCTGCATTGCTTGCTATGTATTGCTATTTCCTTGTGTAAAGTGTTCTACTAACTCAATAGTAGTTTGATGATGTTTATAGCACGCGCTGCGAGCTTTAGGTTCTGCGGTAGGTTTTGACTGAATATCTCTAGAGCATAAACAATCTTATAAAAGCCTTATTTTTGCTCATATTTTCACATTTGGTTATTAGGGGATTCATTATGATTATTCGTATGGTTGGTTCGCAACTTTTCTCAATCTCTAATCTGACAATGGCCAAAAGAGGTGTTGGGAGAGCTACGGCGATAGGCGCTTTATTGAGTCTGGGTTCGGTTTTTGGCACGGCCACTATCGCCCAAGCGTCGGTATTAGCACCCACATCAACATTCCAATCTGCATCTACACTAGCACCTTCATCAGCGTCTGAACCCTTATCTGAATCGTCACAAAGCAGCGAGTCGAGTGATGGGGAGCCGTCGGCTGTAGTCGCCACGCTTTTTGATAAGCCTATCACCGCAAAAGATATTACTCCAAATGACGAAGTTTTAGCTGAAATGGCCTCTCAAGCGAATAGCAGTGAAGAACAAAATGCCATGATGGCACTTGCCAGCCTGACAAAATTGTCAGAACTTATTATTGAAGGGGTGCTCGACCACTACTTCGTACAAAATAACCTCGCTGTTGATGCAGCGTTGGTAGAAAAATTTAAAACTAAATTTGCGGGTAGCGCCAGTGAAGATGGCATTAGCGACGATGTTGCAAAGCGCCAAGTTATGATTTTTCTAGCAGAAAAGCATATGTACAACACCTATGGCGGCGAGGTCGTGTTTCGCCAGTCTAACCCACAGCTACCCGTTGGAGCCTATTACAAAATGCTTAAAAACTATGAGCAAACAGGTAAATTTACCATCCTCGATAAGGGGCTTGCCGACGGTTTTTGGACGCCGTTTACGCCCCCGTATCAGTACGAATTAGCTGAAGATAATATTAATTTTGCTCAGCCGTGGTGGCTGTAATAGGCGTTGGAGTGGCTTTCGGCCTAACGCCGCGCTTAGAATGGCATTGATAAAGCAGCAACAAAACGAAAATATGTAATGTATGAAAAACACCAACATTGATGCTATTGACCGCACCATCTTAAGTATTTTACAACAAGATTCAGAAACGCCTGTTGCACAAATAGCTGAGCAAGTGGGGTTAACTTCCACACCTTGCTGGCGCAGAATACAAAAGTTAGAAGCAAGCGGGGTTATCTCTCGTCGAGTAGCGTTACTGCAGGCACAAACTCTGGGCTTAACAATGACTGTGTTTGTGCAAGTTAAAGCGAGTAACCACGATGGGAAATGGTTGTCGACCTTCTCGCAGCACGCGTCCTCTTTTGACGAAGTCGTTGAGTGCTACCGTATGTCGGGCGAGTATGACTATTTGTTAAAAGTGCTGGTAACTGACATGGCCTGTTTCGATCACTTTTATAAACGCTTGGTAAGTGGTATCGCCTTTTCAGACGTCACCTCTAGTTTTGCTATGGAGCAGATTAAATATACCACTGCGGTTCCTCTCACACATTTATAGTGTGATGAAATTCTTCCACGCAACAAGCATACTAGCTCCGCTCCATCTCAACATCGTGTTATGTCAGCACCCGCTCTGATTAGTAGTAAGACAGCTTCTCTGACTTCCCAGAGAATATTTTGTAAACCATCACGGTGTAAGCCAAGATAACAGGTACTACAACCACCACGCCAACTAATAAAAACCTCAGTGAGCTGGCATCACTTAGCGCGTCAGATATCATCATTTGCCCTGGAATAATGAACGGGTAATAACTAATGGCAAATGCGGTAAAGCACAGTAGAAAGACTAACAATGCGATGAAGAACGGTAGCCATTCTCCTTTGCCATCGCTATGGGGAAGTTTTTTAAGCAGCACACCGCACAGTGTTAATAGCGCAAAGCAGGTAACCGGAATAGCAAATAGCATGACTCCCCACGGCGCCGATAGCCATAAGTCGCGCACCTCTTCATGTAAAGATAGATTGGCAATACTCACCGACACAATACCCAGCGCCAATATCCCTAACCCTCGTTTAGCCCAGTAATAGGCCTTTTGCTGTAACTCACCTTCCGATTTTAAGATAAGCCAGCACGAGCCAATAAATGCATATGCTGCAGTGACGCCAAGTGCTGCTAATACGGCGAACGCTTGTGCCCACAAATCGGTGCGAAGTCCGGTAACATAAATACCAAGCATATAGCCTTGGGCAAGCGTGGTAAGCAAAGAGCCATACTTGAACACTAAGTCCCACTTACGTTTATTCACTTGCACTACCTTTGCGCGAAAGTCGAAGGCAACGCCCCGTAAAATAAGCCCTAACAGCATAAAAGTTGCCGGCAGATACAAGGTTTGCAGTACTTCGCTGTGCGCCTCAGGAAAGGCAATAAGCAACAGGCCTACGGCAAGTACTAACCAGGTTTCATTGGCATCCCAGTATGGGCCAATAGAGGCTATCATGTCGTCTCTAAAGGCTTCGGTGCGAGGCGGTATAAGCACGCCCACACCCAAGTCGTAGCCGTCTAATATGGCATAAAGTAAAACCGACAAGCCCAATAAACCCACATAGATATTACCGAGCATTTCAGGTGAAACATGTTCAAACATAGTCACTCCTTACACCGTCACAGGGTTATTGTTGGCGCTCATTTTCGCTTTTGCGATCTCACGCTCCTCGGTGGTGATTTCCTCAATCTCAACCGCTCGGCGACACATCAGCATTAGGGTGCCGATGTAGGCGATAAGTAGCCCGCTATAAATGACGGCATACAGAGTAAATGATATCGCGATATTGCTGGGAGGTAGCTGCGTTACTGCGTCAGTCGTTTTTAGTACGCCGCTAACAAGATAAGGCTGTCTGCCTATCTCTGTAACATACCAACCTGCAAGGGTTGCTACCCAACCGCTAAATGCCATACCGGCAAAAGTACGCTTTAACCACACGGGGAATGAACGGTTACGCATTAAGTAAATACTGCCTAGCCAGGATACTGCAAGCATTAATATGCCCATGCCAACCATTACCCGAAAGCCGTAAAATACGGGCGCTACTGGAGGATGCTCCCCCTCAAACTCATTAAGGCCCTTTATCTCGCCTTTTAATTCGTGGGTAAGAATTAAACTGGCTGCATAGGGAATGGGAATTTCGAAATGATTTTCTCTGCTTTCCTCATCCGGTATAGCAAACAACAGCAGCGGCGCGCCCTCAGTGGTTTCCCACAGTCCTTCCATAGCGGCTACTTTCTGCGGCTGATGCTCAAGGGTATTAAGCCCATGCATGTCGCCCGCAAAAATCTGTAGCGGTATCAGCACGGCTGCTGTGTAAGTCGCCGTTTTAAGGGCAAGTTTAGGCGCAAGTTTATCGTCGCCTTTTAACATTCTGTAGGCGGATAGACCGGCGATTAAGAAGCTTGCCGTTAACCCCGATGCCAACATCATGTGCACAAAGCGATAGGGGAACGACGGATTGAATATTATTTCCTTCCAATTGGTGGCGTAAACCACACCGTCAACGACCTCAAACCCTTGTGGGGTCTGCATCCAACTATTCAGCGCCAAGATCCAAAACGCAGACGTTGTGGTGCCAAGGGCGACAATAAGTGTGGAAGTGGTATGCAGCCAATTAGGAACTCTGCGAATACCAAATAGCATAATACCTAAGAACGTGGCTTCTAAGAAAAAGGCGGTGAGTACTTCATACCCCAGTAGAGGGCCTGCGACATTGCCTACTTTTTCCATAAAGCCAGGCCAGTTTGTGCCAAACTGGAAAGACATGGTTACACCGCTCACCACACCTAGGGCGAAGCTTAGCGCGAAAACCCGCACCCAGAAACGGTACATACGCATCCATACAGGGTGACCAGATGTATTTGAGCGCATTTTAAAGTAGAAAAGAAACCACCCCATCGCCATGGTAATGGTGGGAAATAGAATGTGAAAACTGATATTTAAAGCAAACTGTAATCGAGACAACAAGAATGCATCCACAGAACGTCTCCTTAATTAACGCTATTTTTACCCGGTAAAATCTTATCCTTAAGGTCAAGCATACGGCCTACGCCAGAACCGAGTTTCATCAGCGTATTAAGTTTTTCAGGTCCAAGATTTTGTAGCTCTTCAGACCATGCCGTAATTGATTCCAATAAATCGTGTATTTCACTCAGCTTATTTTGTGCTCCGGCTTCTGTGCCGTTTGCAGGCTCATCGAGCAGTAAGTCTCGTAGCAGGCTTAATGTTGGGTCTATTTCCCGTTTTCTTCTCTCTTCAAACACGCGATTAGCCAAGGTCCAAATATCGCCTGCAGGAATAAAAAACTCTTTGCGTTCACCGGGTACTAAATGCTGTTTGACGAGTCTCCACGACTGAAGTTCCTTCAACCCCATGCTGGTATTGCCACGGGAGATATTCAGCGCATCAGCAATTTCCTGTGCTGAAATCGGTCCTTCGTTTAACACAATAAGAGCCAAAATCTGTCCTACTGTTCTGTTAAAGCCCCATCGACTTCCCATTTCACCAAAGTGCATTACAGCTGATGTGATTAACGGTGTCATCTTCATTTTGCGTGCCTATTGAAGTTTCAGAAATTACTGAAAGTTTAGTATTCTATTTGATGCAGATCAATCTTTTTGACATTAATATGGTTTCATAAATATGCCGCTTCGCTTCACTCAAGGGCGCAAGCATACAAGATAGGAGTGATAGTTAAACTGTCATACGAGAAAGGTAAGCTGCTATACAGGATATTTTAGCGCTTTTCGGTATCTTTACATGGCATCGACTTTTTCCCGGCACAACTTTTACTTGGTAATAGGTACATTCACGTTACTGTCTGTACTGGGGCAGGTTTCCACTAGCATCTATACTCCTTTCTTCCACGACCTAGCCCATAACTACGACAGTCACATTAGCCTTATAGAAAAAAGTGTGGCTATCTTTCTAATCGCTTTTTCAGCTTCACAGTTACTGTCTGGCATTCTCTGCGATTACATAAGTAAACGTTATTTTCTATTATGTGGAATTTTGGTGTTTATGGGCGGCACGCTTTTGGTTGCATTGGCTGATTCAGACAGCAGCTTTCTTTTCGGTCGAATTGTGCAGGGCCTTGGCGGCGGCGTCGGAGTGTCAGTGTCACGGGGTTTATCGAGGCAAATATTTGATGAAAAGCAACTGAGTATATCTCTCTCCATTACCAACATGGCATTTGCTATTGCGCCTGCGATTGCTCCTCTATTAGGCACTATAATTGGAGAGCAATTAGGCGTTTCTGCCATCTTCTATTTCGTCTTAGCGATAGGGGGAGTAGCCTTATTACTTCTTTTAATAGCTTCTGAGACTATTTCACTTCACAGCCCGGCGGTTTCACCTAACGTTTCAGGTGAAACCTTCAGGTTGATTAAAAAGAGTAGTGCGCCGATCATCTTGGTGGGCGTGGCAAGTGGATTGCTCTATGGAATCGTGTTTTGCTTCGTCACTATTGCGCCGTCGATGATTATGGAGCAGCATGGGCTGAGCAAAACGTTATTTTCTATCTATTCATTGCTCGCAACCCTTTCTTTTGTTGCAGGCAGCATACTTAATATTCGACTTTCTAAGTGGTCAACCTTACTAAAATTTAGATTATCGAGTGTTGCCATACTGAGTCTATCGGTACTCATTAGTGTGCTGACATTTCTTCTAAAGTTTGACGGATTAGTTATGATGCTTGCTTACAGCTATGCCACTTTCTTTTTTATTGGTATTGCTATGCCGTGCAGCGTCACTATTATGCTGAGATTTTCAGCGAAATCAGCGGGCTTTTTGGCCGCATTGGTGGGCTTTTTTCATTTAACCGGCGCTGCCGCAGGCGCTTACTTAGTTGCTTATATAGGCAGCACGTTGTTGATGTTGCCTGCGTATACCTTCGTTCTTATTGCTACTGGCTTATGCCTTTTAAGTGTGACTGCTTGCTTGTTCCTAAAGTAGGCTAGGACATAATTTGCTGTTTTGGTGAAAAGTTAGTTCATCCACGTTTTTATTACTTCTGCGGTATTTTTTATTAAAAAATGAGCAAAAAAGTGATTGTTGACGGTAGAAGCTTTACTATGCTCGATTAGTTATTTTATCAGGTGCTTTCATGATGTTGCGCCTGAGTGACGCCTCATCTCTTGCTAGATAGTGGCGTATCAGAAAAAGGTTTCCACTATGAGTCAAGCTTCGCCACAATCAAACGAGAATTGTGCAGACGAACCCATTCACCTTATCGAAAGTGTGCAAAGCTTCGGTTACGTGATAGCCCTTAATCCGGCAGATAAAATCATTCAAGTTGTCAGCAGCAATATTGACGGACTTTTCAAAGTAGACATTGTTCCGGGTAAAACACTTATTACTGAGCTTTTTACCATTCCAAACCCAGAAGCTCATACTTTCAAAACCATCTTTGAAGCGGTAAAAGGTGGCAAAGTACGTCACGCTTATCAATGGCAGTTTGCACAAAACGCGCTCTGGTTAGAAGACTGGGAAAAAGAAGGCAGTGGCGTTGCGTATGAATCTAACGGCTTACTGGTTATTGAATTAGAACCTACGCCACAGTTAAGTTATGAAGCAGCGCAGAAGTGGGTACCCATGGATATGGACTTGCGTGCGCTATTGCCCGATGTAGATGACCGCGACTCCATAGGCGATGTGGCAGATAGTATAGCGCGATATTTTCAAGACTATGTGGGTTTTGATGCCGTCATGGTTTATCAATTCGACGATGACTATTGCGGTGAAGTCATCGGTGAGGCAACTGAATCTGAGAATAAATCGTTTAAAGGTCTTAAATTTCCAGCGACGGATATCCCGCAGCAGGCGAGAGAGCTTTATTTATTGAATCGCGTGCGCTGCGTGCTCGATGTTAACGAAGCAGCAATTCCATTGTTGCCTCGTATTGAGGAGTCGGAGCGCCCGCCACTCGACCTTTCTATGTCTATGGTACGCTCAGTTTCTCCTACTCATATTACCTATCTTAAAAATATGGGCGTTCGTTCATCATTTTCTGTATCTTTGGTGTTTGAAGGCAAGCTATGGGGCCTAATAGCCTGTCATAGCAAGCAGCCGGTATATGTCGATCAGAAGAAGCGCCTAGTATGTGAATCACTCGGGCACCTTTATGCATGGCAACTACATACAAAGACGCTTCATGAAAAAAAGGAACGTTTCCAGAATCGTCAGCGTTCATTGAATAACATTGTTCACCAGCTAACCTCTTATTCTAACCCGCTCGATGCGATAACAGAGAAAGAAAAAGAATTATTGCAGGTTGCGGACTCATGCGGCATGGCGGTGATAACACCATCGAGTAATTACTTTGTCGGCAAAACCCCCTCAGAATCAACAGTAATGAAACTGCTAGAGAAATTTGCCACGCCAAACTCTGAGCAGTCCGTTACGTTAAATCGACTGGCGGAACAGGTGACAGACTCGTGCAGTCTCAATGGTATTCGAGGTATGTACATATCGTGCGTGTCTGCAAAGCTTGGCTATTATACGGTGTGGTTCAGAGAGCAGCGGGATAAAACTATTCGTTGGGCAGGTCGGGATGCCGCTAAACAGGACAAGCTGAAATCACTAACGCCTCGGAACTCTTTTGAGCTTTACTTGCAAAGTGTGGCAGATGAATCGATGGATTGGACCGAAGACGATAAGTTAATTATTGAAGGCTTCGATCACTTATTTATTCCTTACGCGTTAAGTTTGAAATCGTCTCTTGATAAGCAAATCAATAAGCTTGAAGAGCTTGATAAGGCAAAGGACCAGTTTTTAGCCAGTATTTCTCATGAGCTGCGTTCGCCACTTAATTCGATAGTAGGCTGGACCGATCTGGCGCTGATGGACGTGGATAACGTCGATAGGATGAAGGATGCCTTAGGTGTTATCAAGCGCGCGGCGTCTACGCAAGCGGCATTGATAAACGATATTCTCGACTTGTCGCGCATAATATCGGGCACAATGAAGCTATCTACTCACTCGTTAAAGATCACTCATTCTATTTCAGAGGTGGCTAAGTCATTTGAAGCCGGATTCGCGGGCAAAAATATCCAGCTATCGATTAATTGTGAGGATGAGCATACGCAAATACTCGGTGATAATTTACGGATTAAACAGGTTATTAATAACCTGTTAAGTAATGCGCTTAAATTTACTTCAAAAGGCGGCACTGTTCATATTAAAGGTAGACGGGAACATTCAAACTACCTTTTCAAAGTAAAAGACAATGGAAAGGGCATGACCCGTGAGCAAATTTCTCACGTGTTTGAGCGCTTCTATCAGGGTAAAAACGAGCACAACAAGAATGGGCTGGGGTTAGGTCTTTCTATTGTGAAGAGCCTTGTTGAAATGCACGGCGGAGAAATTTACGCAGAAAGTGACGGTCCTGATACCGGCACAACATTCTTTGTCTCGCTGCCCATTGCGCCGCTAAATGTATTCGATGAGATTATAGAGGTGAAGAACACCGAAATAAGCGACTTGTCTCCATCGCTTCGACTAAACGGTTTGCGGATTTTAGTTGCCGAAGATGAAAAAGATGCCAGAGATTTTATCAAACTCTTTCTAGAATCTAACGGTGCGCGGGTTAACGTGGTGAAAAACGGTTTGCTTGCGTGGAAAGAGATTAACGAAATGCCCGAGGCGTTTGACCTTGTGTTATCTGACATCGGTATGCCAGAGCTGGACGGTTTGGGGCTAGTGCTTAAAATTCGCTCTAGTGAGTTTGCGCAAATATCGTCACTTAATGCAGTAGCACTGACGGCGTATGCGTATACTTCTGACCGCGTAAAAGCACTGAAAGCGGGCTTTAATAACTACGTATCTAAACCTGTTGACGGCGAAGAGCTGCTCACCATCTTAGAGATGTATATGTAGGGAAACCCTATTGTAGGCGCCAAGGGTCGTTATCAAACGGCTTGCGGCGCTCTAAAAAGCCAATTGCGATGGCATTTTCTAAAGTGACCAACAAATCCAGAAAGAAAAAACCAGAACGCAAAACACTAGAACGCAAAAAACTACCAGCGCCTTAAAAGCGTCTCGTAGGTAGTCGCATCAAGTAATGAAATTCCCTTGTTCATTGCATCGCGTTTTTCTTCTTCAATACTGTTTTCTTCAATAGCGTTTTCTTCACTATTCGGCAACGCATTGAATGCCTCAGCTTTAGAGGTAAAAACGGTGCCGTCTATTACAAATAGACTATCTCTGGAAACAGGTGTTGAATCTAGATTGTAGGCGGTTTTAAGTAAGCTCGATGTGCGGGTAATATCGGAATGCCCAATGTAATCGGCAATGCCGTCTTGGTTTATGTCTTTAAGCAACCAGCTTATTTGAAGGAGCTTATTATACATCCCATTTGTTTGCATGGCAGATACAGCAGTATTGAAGTTGTTAATAATCTTCTGCGCGTTAGGCACGTCGTCGCGTATCGCTAGCTGAAACCCACTTTTCATCAAAGGCTTTGCAGAATAGTGCAGAGTTTCTTCTCTATCGTTTGCGAGTAAGGTATTGAACTCTCTTATCAGCAACTCAGATGTAATTAAATAGGGCGCTCTGTCGTCGGCAAGTTGGCGAAACGCGTCAAAGGTGGACGGATTGCGCGACCATTTAATGTCTTTAATTAATCTGAAATTTGGGGTGTTTGCAAAGCGATTTTCAATCGCCACGCGGTTGCGTTTCAAATGCTGAAAAATTTTGATTTGCTCTACCTCGGCATCTTTACTGGCGGCATAAAGATATAGGGGTAAAAACACGTTCGATGTGATTACGCCTTCTATTTGCTGGCCCATATTTAGAAAAGCATATTCACCGTCTACTCTTCCTGCTCGAACAGCGCTTCCTAAAAAAGCCTGACGCATGACTTTTAAATTAGCATCGGTGCCACTTTGCGCTAGCGCAGTGAATACTAGGTCATTCACTCTCGCAGGCTCACCGTCGTCATTAACGTAACTCTCGAAAGGGGCTGCGGCCAGAGTGACTTTATTTGGCTTTTCATTTGATTGTTCAGCTAATTGGGCATTTACGTGAGAGAGGGCCGACATGCAAAAGATACATGCAAGTGTGGTGGTAAACGTAAAACGACTAACACGCTTTGTGAGCAAGTTATTTTTCCCCTTTGACCGATATAATGGTTTATACACTCTAAGGCAGATATAAAGTTTAATCCACCGCGGTCATATTAACGACAATTAACACTGCGTACACGAAGCGGAGGTGTTAAAGGCTTTTCTAAAAGCTGACTTAAAGGCTGACTTAAAAGCTATGTTTAAAAAAAAGCGCTGCACGTTGGTGAAGAGGGGCTTAAATACAGGTGGATATGAAGCCTCTTCATTACAGTCACAGCGCTTTGTTATTTTACTCATGTGGCTATTTGACCAGTTTAGTCAGTGGGCCATATTAGCACTTTATTCACCAAAGCTGCCGGCTGGGCCTGGGTAAACGACCACGCTTTCAACGCCATCGTTGTTGACACTGGCAACGCCGAAGAAGTAATTGTCAATCACTACATTCTCAAGGGTAGCTTCAGTAACATCACCAACGAATTTACTGAATTCCCATTGCGGCGCATCAGTATGACGCCAATACACTTTATACCCTTTCAACTGAGGGTTTTGCGCTTCGTTTAACGCATCCCACATCAAGGTTGTAGAAGGCTGAACCGCGCCTTTTATCGACACGTTTGCAGGTGGGTTAGGTGCCCATGCCATAGAAGCCAAGGTTACGGCGTTTAAGCCTGTTAATTTGGCCGCATAGTCAAAGTTTACGCCATCGAGGGTATCGCCATACTTAATGCCATCTTCTTCACGTAAATCTTGATGCTGACGCGTGTAGTTTTCGTTGGTTTCCATAATGCGGATGCCCGGATAGCCTAGGTCGTTAAACGGGCGGTGATGACCGCCTCGACCGAACCTGTCTAAACGGTATACCACCATGGTATCGAGATTTTCAATATACTGGTCGGCCACCTTGTCGATGTAGCGAGCCAGGTTACGGCTTGGCGAGTCTACTTCACCACCGGTGAAACGGCGGCGTCTTGCTTCTGCTTCAGTTTCAGTAACTCGTGTACCTTCAGCAAAAATACGGGCTGTGGTGTTGTTGATAACCCCATTCACCCCTTCAATATTGCCAATCATATCGTTGTTAAGTACCGCTTTTATGCGCCAGCCATCTTTTTTAGCTTGGTTCGCCATAATACGGCCGCCAAAAAGGCCTTGTTCTTCACCTGCCAGCGCGGCATAGACAATGGTGCCGTTAAATTCGTACTTAGACAGTACTCGAGCGGCTTCCAGCGTACCGGCTACACCCGATGCATTATCGTTAGCTCCAGGAGAGTCAGACGTAAAATCCATGACATCGGATACGCGAGAATCAATGTCGCCAGACATGATGACATAGCGCCCAGGGTCAGTAGCGCCACGCTGAATAGCAATAACACTGACTACCTCAGTAGGGTTAGGAATACGTTTTTCACCGCTGATAGTTTCAGACTGAAAGTATACTTCTAAGCAGCCGCCGCACTGAGCAGAAATTTTCTCAAACTCAGATTTAATCCAACGCCTTGCAGCGCCGATACCTCTGGTATCAGACTCAGTTTCAGACAGGGTGTGGCGGGTGCCAAAATTAACCAGCGTGGTGATGTCGTCTTCTATTCTCTCTGGTGAAATAGATGCGGCAATATCATACAATGCTGCCTTTTGCTTGGTGTCTGCAGCATGAGCATTATCAATTGTAGTGGCACTCACAATTGCCATAGGAAGTGCTAATGAAAGCGCAGACAGACCCACGCTTTTAAATGTTGTAGGAATATTTTTTATCATTCTTTTCTCCAAGGGTGCTTTTAACTGAACACTAGGTGACAGAGTTTCTCAACCATAGCGGATACGTTAGAAAGGAACAATTGGAGTAAACGTGTACAGCAGTTAGTTATCGAATTTGAAGGAATCAAAAAAAGCCGACAGTGATCAGTCGGCTTTTCAAACACTAAAAGAAGTAGCTGGTTTTTAAATAAAGGCGAACGCATCACCAAATAAGTTCTCAACCTTTAATCCGCGCTGCGTGAAGTCATCACGAACGACTTTGGCCATTTCAAAGCGGCCAGCAACATATACCTGAATTTCACCGAAGTCGGCATGATCAGCCATTGCTGCATGGTGTACCCAACCCGTTCTTCCCGTCCAGTCGTCAGAAGCAAACTCAACCACAGGTACAAAGGTAAAATGGTCGTTTGCCTCGGCTAGTGCGCTAAGCTCATTGGCTAAGTACAGGTCGTTTGCGTGCTTACCACCCCAATACAGCGTTAAAGGTGTTTTATCGCCGCGTTGTAAGTGCTCTTTTAAAATAGAGTAGGTGTAGGAAAATCCTGTGCCGCCAGCAATAAGCACCATGGGTAAACCATTGCTTTGCAAGAATGCATCGCCATGGCCAAGACTGAGCGTTATTTCTCGGTCTTGCTGCATGCGCGCTAACACTTCACCAGCGTAGCTGTTACCTGGCTCTGCGCCAATATGAAGTTCTACTCTGTTATTGTCGTAGGCCGGGTTAGCGATAGAAAACGGGCGCATATCTTTTTCGCCCATCACCACCATGGCGTACTGACCTGCTTTAAACGCTACTGCTTCTGGTAACGTTAGCTCAACTTTTTGTACTACATCGGTTAAAGGCGTAATGCTTGCAACCTTGCAATTAATCTGTGGCATGTATTCTCTTCTTACCTTTTGGTTTAGCGTGTCGCCTTTGCTCTTGAGCCTGATTATTTCATAATACCAAGTTCATCCCAAATATCATCAACACGCTTTTTAACGTCTTCATCCATAACGATGGGCTCGCCCCACTCGCGGTCGGTTTCACCAAACATCTTATTGGTCGCATCCATTCCCATTTTAGATCCTAACCCTGATACTGGAGATGCAAAATCGAGATAGTCGATAGGAGTATTTTCTATCAATACCGTGTCACGGGCCGGATCCATACGCGTAGTAATGGCCCAAATCACATCATTCCAATCTCGCGCATTCACGTCATCGTCACATACAATAACAAATTTGGTGTACATAAACTGGCGTAAGAACGACCAAACGCCCATCATCACGCGTTTAGCATGGCCTGGATACTGCTTTTTCATGGTAACCACTGCCATTCGATAAGAGCATCCTTCAGGCGGCAGATAAAAGTCCACAATCTCTGGAAATTGCTTTTGCAAGATAGGGACAAATACCTCGTTTAGGGCAACGCCTAAAATGGCTGGCTCGTCTGGCGGACGTCCGGTGTAGGTAGAGTGATAAATAGGATCTTTTCTGTGGGTTATATGCGTTACAGTGAACACAGGGAACTCGTCTACTTCGTTGTAGTAACCAGTGTGATCGCCATAAGGCCCTTCAGGCGCGGTTTCATCCTGCGCAATATACCCCTCAAGCACTATTTCAGCGGTTGCGGGTACCTGCAGGTCGTTACTGATGGAAGAAACCACTTCCGTTTTGTCACCCCGTAACAACCCGGCAAATGCATACTCAGATAGCGTGTCGGGCACTGGCGTAACGGCACCTAAAATAGTGGCAGGGTCGGCACCTAGTGCCACTGACACTGGGTAAGGTTCGCCGGGGTGAGTCTGACACCACTCACGAAAATCCAGCGCACCGCCGCGATGAGATAACCAACGCATGATCAGTTTATTCTTAGCAATAACCTGTTGGCGATATATGCCTAGATTCTGACGTTTCTTGTGCGGCCCGCGAGTTACGCTGAGCCCCCACGTTACCAATGGCGCGGCATCGCCGGGCCAGCAGCGCTGAACCGGAATTTTTGATAAGTCTACATCATCCCCTGTTAGCACCACTTCCTGGCAGGGCGCTTTTCTAACCACCTTGGCAGGCATGTTAAGCACTTGCTTAAACACGGGAAGCTTTGACCACAGATCTTTCAATCCTTTTGGTGGCTCAGGCTCTTTCAAATAGGCTAGAAGCTTACCCACTTCTCTTAACGCTTCTACCGAGTCTTGACCCATACCCATCGCAACACGCTGAGGTGTACCAAACAGGTTTGCCAACACAGGCATAGAATGATTTTTTGGGTTCTCAAAAAGAAGCGCAGGACCGCCGGCACGCAGGGTGCGATCGGCAATTTCAGTCATTTCTAGGTCGGTATCAATCGGCTGGCTAATGCGAACCAATTCGCCTTTGCTTTCTAGTTGGCGAATAAAGTCGCGTAAATCTTTATACTTCATTGGGGCTGCACATCCACGAACTCATGTTATGGCAAGAGTATACTATTTAGCGGTAAAGTCCGATCAGTTCGCGGTGTGAAATCCAGATTAAAGGTTTAATAGTGGTTATTTTGAGAAAATGATCTGGACAGTGCGATTAATTGTGTGTGATATAGGAAATGGCGCTATAACTAATAGAGAAACATAAGCGCTATAACTTTCAATCCTTTGCCTAAGGTGGTTGTATGACAACATTCGATCAGGACATGCTCGACGAGTTAAATTTACTCCTCAAATTTCCCGACAATAGCCTGCTACAAGGTTTAAAAATTCACCACGACGCAAGTCAAACCATGGTTAACGCCGCCTCTCGATTATACTCAAAAGGACTTATCACTCTGCCTGATGGAGGTTATCTTACCGATTTAGGTATTGATCTCGCCGATCACGCCCGTCATATTCAGTCTGCTTTATGTTCCACCAAAGGTGGCCATTAAACTAGGTTGCTTGGAAAGTGTGGTGGCTTCAAAGAAGTAAGCAATGTAGTTAAGATATTCTATACTTGGACGATAACTTAACTACGCTTGCTTTATCTTTTGTTAGAATTCGTAATTATGAAACCATATTCTCTAATCACTATCGCGATCACTTTTTTACTGCTTAATTTTTCTGTGCGTGTTCATGCATTGGAAGGCGAAACCATTGAAGAAATACGTGCCGTTCAGCTTTACAGTCAAGATGCGCTTATTGAAATGATAAATGCAAACACGCATTTAGATAAAGTGCTGGCCGATCGCTGTCAGCTTGTTCAAGATATTGAAGCGCGAGCGGAAGTGCTAAAAGTACCAGCTTATCAGTTTCTTTGGGGTGACATGCTGGCGTGGGGAGTATGCGTTGATGAGGAGCCTGCACGAGGTATTGGCTATATAGAAGATGCGGCGAACCAGGGCTTGCCCGCGGCGTTAGAACAGCTAGGCCGATATTACGCAAACGGAACTCTGGTACAAGAAGATAAAGAGCGCGCCGTTGTTTATTTGCGAGAAGCGTCAGCACTTAAGAATTTAAAAGCTCAAATTCAATTAGTAGAGCTGTTCCTCGCTGGCTACGGTAGTCCATATGATTACGAAGATGCCTACCACTGGCTGCATAACGCCATTACTAACGACAAGGCGCAGCACAAAAAAATAGCATCTTACCTTGATGAACTAGAAACGCTAATGCACCCCAAAGCAGTTCGCGCTGCAAAACGGCCTATGGATAGCTAAGGCACGTTAACCTTTACTATAGGAATTTAGCCCCTCTCGGGTAGCGCTGGCGTGCTGTATATACCGCGTCAAATGGTTTTGATTTAGTCCACTAGACCTTCAATCATTTGCCTTGTCTAACACCACAAAGACCGTTGCGAAAATGCTCGGCAAAGATTACGCCCTAAGACTTATCATCTCGCGACAAGTTTCGCCGTAAGCCCGTTATCATAGGGCGCAGTAACTGTACGCGCCCTCTGTATTGGACAAAAAACACTGCTGCAATATGTATCAATACACACGCATATAACACATCAGCAAATATGCTGTGCACCCATTCCAACGTGCTATTGCCAAATAGGACGTCAACTTCCTCCATCAGAAACCCGGTAATACCGAGGCCAAAAAATAAACCTATAACCGCAAATATCATGAGCCAACCAAAGGGATTATGCCCTGTTTGGACAGGCACATTACGAAGTTTTAAGTGCTGTAGATGTTCTTTAAAGGCTTGGCTACTTAGGTTAACAGTGCGAAAGCTAGCGTAGTTCGACTCGCAGACCCCTTGATTATCAGTATTACTGATATGCCTGTCATAAAAAGCACTGCTATGCCTGTCACAAAAAGTATTACTGTTATGCCTGTCATAAACATCACTGCTATGCCTGTCATAAAAAGTATTGTGACAGTCATGAGAAATATCCCTGTCATAAAAAGCATGAGAAACATGCCTGTCTTGATAAGTACTTTCTACTGATGGGCGTGTGAATCCCCAAATGATGCGCACGACGATAAAAAACACGGCGCTGTAACCCGCAATTTCGTGATACAGACGCCCTGGCTCAACAATAAAGTAATTCGTGATAAAGCAGATAACCAAGCCCCAGTGACATAGCCTTACCACACCATCCCAAATACTAATGTCTTGTAGGCTATTGCTATGATTGTTATTTCTAGGGTAGTGATTACTGCGGTGGTTATTTGTAGGTGGTGTATCTTTCACAGGTTGTGTTGTGCGCTCTGTCATACCATTTGCCTTCGCTTGGATACACGGCGTCGAAAACAAAAAAGCGCCGCAATAATAATTGTGGCGCTTTTATATAAACCTTACAACGTATTTGATTTAATGTTAGTGGCTTTCTTCTTTAACAATGCTGCCATCTACTGGGTTGAAATAAATTTCTACCTTGTTTTCATCTTTGTTGAAGCCGTAGATTTCGTAGCAGTTACCATCGGTTACTTTAAACTCGTTTATTTTATAACCCTGCGCAACAAGTTGTGCTTGAAAGGCTTCTTGATTTTGCCAATCTGCCTGTGGTGCCGTTGTACACATCGTAGTACCGTGCTCTGCACTACATGCGCTTAGCAGTGTGGCCGCGCCAACCGCGGTTAGTAGCATTATCGCCTTTTTCATTGTTTCTCCTTCAACATGGTAATGGTTTTACTGAAAATTCATCGAGCCTAGTAAATCGTGAACACGCTTTAAATGCTCGCCCAATCGTCTGAGAATAGTTCTTATTATCAGATTAGCATGCTTTTTATAGCACTACTATACAAGATGATAATGTACATAAATTACAAAAGTTTATGGTTAAAGGCACTGTCATAGAACTGCCTTTTATCTTTCATGTATGTGTCATCGAAACGTCTCAAATCCACTCTACCTTCATGAGCGCCAGCGTAGAAAAATCAATCACTTTACTCATAAGCGCTGAAATCAAAAAACACAAAGCTTGCACACATAAAGGAATGAACTATGTACCCCCGCTCATTGTTAGCCAGCGCAGTTTTATGCGCGCTCTCTGCAACCGCTTTTGCGTCAGCAAATGCACAAGAGTCTAGTGTTGTGGCACCAGACACGTCAGATGATACGTATGACTATATAGAAGAAATTACCGTGACTGCCCAAATGCGTGAGCAATCGGTAATGGATGTTCCGGTAACTATGGATGTTATCGGTAGTGAGTTTTTAGAACGCACCAACATAATGGAACTCGACGATTTATCTCGCATCCTTCCTAACGTACAAATTCAAGAGCAAGCGGTGAGTTTGCCGTCTTTCAATATTCGCGGTGTCACCGATGACGTGTCAGCAGTTTCTGCAACACCGCGAATTTCAGTATACCAAGACGGGTTTGATATCAGTAAAAAAACCGTATCGAGTGTCGCGCTTTACGATATTGCGCGAGTTGAAGTGCTTAAAGGGCCGCAGCCAACTCTTTTCGGTGTCGCTGCGGCAAATGGTGCTATTAGCATTCACTCTCAGCTTCCTACCGATACAGAAGAAGGTAAGGTACAGCTGGGCTACAACAGCGAGCAGGGAAGAGAGCTCGACTTTATGTACAACAAACCAGTAAACGATAACCATAGTTTTCGCATTGCAGGGTTGTATCGGGAAATGGATGGCATTGTGGAAAATAAAGCCTGTAGCGACGAGGCGTTTTATGGTAAAGCTAATGTTATCAACTACCTAGGGAATAGCGTTCCGTGTAGCGGTGAAGATTTACAGGGGGTGTCGGTTCAGGCATTACGCGCTACGTGGAAGGCAGATTATGACCAACTAGAAATTATTGCTCGTGCTTCAATGGAATATAATGATCAACCTGGCATTGCTTTTAAGTCTGGCTCTATCGCACCTAAAAATGGTGATACTAGCCCTTACACAGCAGCTGAATTTAGTATGGGGAGTGATTTGGGCATCGAACGTTCTTTGTATGCTTATGATCTCACGATTAACTATGACATCAACGACACGCTGCGTTTTCATGCAGATGGCTTTTACAAAGATGTCGAAGTAAGCGAAGGTTTTGACGCTGATGGTTCAGCACTTCGAATTCAAGATGCTTATTTTGATAACGACGCCACATTAAAAGGCGGCTCTATGCGTCTAGTGTATGATTCTGGTGAGAAGCTCTCTGGGTTTGTTGGTGCGTCTATTATGCAAGACGATTCCATCTTGCCTTTTTACATCATGGTGGACCCATTTGTTCGCGGTACATTCGATGCGGTAAAGGCTCAATTAGAGGCGTCATCGGATATTCCGCTTAATCAAAATATAGCGACCGACGCATCACTTGAGCAAATACAAGCACTTCGTAGCCAGCTGGTATCGGCGTTGTTTAATGCTGACGGAACGCCAATTTCAAATCCCGATTTTCCTTCTACGGTTATCCAAGGTCCGTTTGTATTTGAGGCTGAATTAGATATTAGGTCGTATGTTGCCGAGTTTTCTTACTTTGTGACTGATGAATTTAATATTACTGCGGGTATGCGCTACATTGATGAGACTCGCTTCACGCGCAATACCTTTGCCACTGCGAATGGGCCATTTACGTTTGAAGGCGAGGGCGATTTTAGCGATACCCTTCCTCGTTTTGCAGCAAGTTATGATATTCAAAACAACTGGAATGTTTACGCAAGTTACGCACGGGGCCGTCGTTCTCCTGTGGTAGATGCTAATGCTGGTGGTGTGAATATTACCGACGCTGAAATAGTGGATAGTTTTGATGTGGGTGTTAAATATCAAAGCGCTAACTTTATGTTTACTGGCGCCATATTTACTTACGAATATAGCAATTATCAGCAAAGTTTTACCGACCCTGAAACATTGCAATCGATCACCGTTACGGTGGGCGACTCGACTATGTCAGGTATTGAGGGGATGGCGGTTTATAATTATAGCGACACCTTAACGCTCACAGGTAGCTTAGGATTTCTTGACGCTGAGTTCGCAAATGATACGGCAGACGGCTCTCCCTTTGAGTATGGAGGCAACAAATTCCGCTTAGCGCCAGAGGTAAGTGGGGCATTTAACATTAACAAACTGTTTTATGTAGATGCGTGGACTGTTGATGTGAATTGGTTAACGAGCTTTCAGTCTTCCGTGTTCTTTGAAAGCAGTAATTATCCTGGCTCATCGCAAGATACGTATTCACTCACCGATGTCTCTATTAAGTTGAATAAAAATGACAGCCAGTTTGCCTACGAGCTGTACGTAAATAACCTGTTCGATAAAGAGTATTTAATTGATGCAGGTAACACCGGCGGCGGCCTTGGTATTCCTACCAATGTTCGCGGCATGCCAAGAATAGCCGGCGTTCGCGTCTACTACGAGTTCTAAACAAATGGCGTCAGAACCGCATTAAATAAACAAAAAAAGGGGCAGAGTTTTTACTCTGCCCCTTTTTTATTTTTACGCCAAAGGCTTTAAAAGCCTTACTGCTAAGCCTTTAGTGTTATGGAATGGGTTTGGCTTACTTTTCCGCTCTCAGTCAAAATGGCATCAACAAAGTGCCATGTAGCATTCGCTTCTTCACTGGTAACGTTTAGTGTAAGAAATCCGCGCTGATGAAGGTTGCAGTATTGAAGGTCGTCAATAAGCATGGGTAAGTCCTTCGCCATTGCCTTGGCAGCTTCATTATCCATAGATAAATAACTCTCCATCCCTGGCGAAGAGACTCCTGGAGTGGCAAGCTCAACGGCGACGTTTGTTCCATCAGCGAGAGTAAGGGTATTGTGCCACGCATTGTGTGTATCTCCAGCTAAGGCTATGACTGGCTTATTAAGCTGCTTTAGTTGCGTAAGCAAACGCTCTCGCTCAACGGGGTAGCCATCCCATGCATCAAGATTGTATGGCATAACCGAGGCCACTAGCTGCAGCTCTTTTTCGCTTAGCGTTTCTCCGCGCTGTTGTTTACGCTTTATATCGGCAAGATTGCTAACGTGAGCCGGAATTTGCTCCCGCGGCACGCCATTAAATATAGACACCGGAAACAGCATACGACCCATCAAAAGCTGTTGGCCTAACACCTGCCATTTTGCACTGCTGTTTTTCATTGTCTCGTTCAACCATTTACGCTGCGCATCCCCAAGCAGACCTCGCTGCGGGTTACTTATATCTTTAGTAAACGCCGTTTGGTTAAACGCCTTGGTATCTTTGTCTCTGTAATGAGCATATTCAAGCTGCTTATCGCGAGCGAGTACCCGCGTATCTAACATGTAGAGGTCAAGCAATTTACCAAATGTAAACTGTCGATAAATTTCCATACGCGCCTCACCAAAGGTGGGTCTTATCGGTAGCCACTCGTAGTAGGCTTGTATCGCTGCTGCCCGGCGGTTGAAAAAGTCGCCTTCATCGTCCTGATGATTTTGAGCGCCATCTTTGTAAGTATCATTTGATATTTCATGGTCGTCCCAAACCACAATAAAGGGTTTATTTTGATGCAACGCGAGCAAACCTTTATCTGTTCGATAAAGCGCATAGCGACGGCGATAATCGTTAAGAGTAAAGAGCTCGGTATCGTTGTCAGGTTCAAGCGTACGGCCAATTTGTTTTGCATTTTCTGTGGCATACCCTTCGCTATCGTATTCATAGATGTAATCACCCAAATGAAGTACGTAGTCAATGTTTGAGTTCTTGGCAGCCTCCATATAAGGCGTAAAAAAGCCTGCTGGATAGTTAGAACAAGAAAATACCCCAAAAGTCACTTCACTGACGTCATTGGAAGGTAGAGTTCGGGTTTCACCAATAGCACTTACGCTGTCAGCACTTCGAAAGCGATAATAATATTGACTGTTAGGAGATAGGCCTTTTACGTCAACTTTAACGGTATAGTCTTGCGATGCTTTGGCGGATACTTTGTCGCTGGCTACAAGACTCTTGAATGCTTTGTCGCTGGCTACCTCCCAAATAACGTCGGCTAAATAGGCATTATCTGCTGGAACTGCCCGCGTCCAAATGATAACAGCGCTTTGTAACGGATCGCCACTTGCCACGCCATGTGTAAAAGTGGCATTACTTGATGGGCGAGCGTTTGAAACGCAGCCCGCTAGACCACTTGATATTGCCATGCTCACGCCAGCAACTGATGATAATGCAATAAATTTTCTTCTATCCATGGTGCCTGGTTTTCCAAAAAGAGTAAGTGATATATCAATACTGCAGTTTTTTTGGGGATAACGTTTCAGAACAAACGTGTCTAAACAGCGGCGCCTCCACGTAATTGCTCTCTTCTGCGCAAGTGCTTCCAACCTTAAGAGCTCCCAACTACAGCTAACGAAAAGCTAACTCTCTCGGTTATACAGGGGCTATATGACATGAAGGTTTCACTTTTTTATCAATGCTTCGCAATCGCTACTAATGAGACAGGCATAAAACATACTACTAATGAGACAGGCATAAAACATAACAAATAAGACAGGCACAATAGCTGGCGTAGTGAGCAAGATGAATGAGTCACATCACCAATGAACTGCTTAAATGCAACGGTGTATTGGTCGTCAATACTAAGGAAAAGAAGTGACGTACCTACTTGGGTAACTCACGCTGCATCGGGCTGTCACTTGAGCGCAATATTTTTGTGATAAATACTGTTATACTGTGCATCAAACAACCAACTGGCAAAGCGGTTGCAGTGATGACATGACAGCAAAATAGTTTTCGGAATGAAACTCCACACTATGCAATCACGCAAAGCCAATTGAAATATCCGCTTTTTAGAAATGATATTGAAAAACAAAACCAAATAAACAAAAGGTAATTTACAAATACATGAGTGACGACCCGCATTATCAGCGCGAGAAAGAAAAGTACGAAAACCCGGTAGCTAGCCGAGAACATTTGATGAGCATATTGAAAGAGCATGACAAACCCTTGTCATTTCTCGATATTTGCGCCGAAGTAAATGCTGAAAACGAAGATGCCCGCATTGGTATTCAACGACGACTTCGCGCCATGGAGCGCGAGGGGCAGGTACAGTTTACGCGTCAGAAAAAGTACATTCTTCAAAACCGTGATGAAATTTTTAAAGGCCGACTTATTGGTCATCGCGACGGTTTTGGTTTCTTGCGACCTGAAGATAAAAGCGGCGACTTATTCGTAAGCGCAGGACAAATGAGCATGTTCCTGCACGATGATATTGTAGAAGCCAGAGTCAGCGGCACTGACCGCAGAGGCCGCAAAGAAGCCTTTATCACTCAAGTGATAGAGCCAAGAGAAGAGCCCATTGTCGGGCGCTACTTTGTAGAGCAAGGCTTTAACATGGTAGTGCCCGACGACAGCCGCCTTCAACACGAGATTGTTATTCCACCGGAAAGCACCAACGGTGCTCGAATGGGGCAAGTTGTGGTTGTGGAGCTTTCTCAGCGACCACGCAGAAAAATGAGCCCAGTAGGTAAAGTTGTTGAAGTACTTGGAGAGCATATGGCGCCAGGTATGGAAATTGAGATGGCCCTGCGCACATTTGATATTCCTCACCAGTGGCCGAAGGGCGTGACTAAACAAGTATCACACCTAACCGACCAAGTGCCAGATGATGCTAAAGCAGGACGGGTAGATTTACGTCAATTGCCGTTGGTAACGATTGATGGTGAAGATGCCAGAGACTTCGACGACGCAGTATATTGTGAGCCGCTAGACGATGGCGGCTGGCAGCTATGGGTAGCCATTGCCGATGTGAGCCATTATGTCAAAACAGGTTCGGCACTTGATGATGAAGCGCAACAGCGTGGAAATTCGGTGTACTTCCCTGACCAAGTTATTCCAATGCTGCCTGAAGTACTATCAAACGGCTTGTGCTCGCTTAACCCAGAAGTAGATCGTTTGTGCATGGTGTGTGAAATGACCATCAGTGCGCAAGGCATTCTTGAAGAGTTCCAGTTTTACGAAGCTGTAATGAATTCTCATGCTCGCCTTACATACAACAAGGTGTGGAAAATTCTGCAGGGCGAAAAAGAAATGCATCAGCGCTACGAAGCGCATGTGCCTCATTTGCGTAATTTACACGACTTGTATCGAGGCCTTAAAAAGTCTCGCGCCAAACGCGGTGCTATTGAGTTTGAAACGCAAGAAGTAAAATTTGTGTTTAACGCACAGCGCAAGATAGAAAACATTGTTCCTCTTGTGAGAAATGACGCGCATAAGCTTATTGAAGAGTGCATGATCATGGCGAATGTGAGCGCTGCACTTATGCTTGAAAAGCATGAAGCACCGGCGTTATATCGCATACACGATAAGCCTGACGCCGACAGGCTTACTGCATTTACGAGTTACCTCAGCGAGATAGGGATTACTCATCGCATTGTTGATGATGCAGAGCCTTCTGCGTTTACCGACGTGGTGCTTAAAACCAAAGGTCGCGTTGATGAAGAGCTAATACAAACCATGTTGCTTCGCTCAATGAAGCAAGCGGTGTATGACGGCGACAACGTAGGCCATTTCGGATTGGCGCTAGAAGCTTACGCGCATTTTACCTCACCTATTCGTCGCTACCCAGATTTGGTGGTTCACCGAGCGCTGAAAAGCATTATTGCAAAGCAACAGGGCAAAAAGTCGGTAAGCGGCAGTAAAAGCTATACGGTTGATGAAATAGAGCAATTAGGCGAACAGTGCTCTATGACAGAGCGCAGAGCCGATGATGCGACGCGCGACGTTGCCGATTGGTTGAAGTGTGAATTTATGCTCGACCACGTTGGTGATACCTTTGAAGGCGTGGTGAGTTCGGTGACTAATTTCGGCTTGTTTATCCGCCTTACCGAATATCATATAGACGGGCTTGTTCACATCACTTCATTAGATGACGACTATTATCAGTTTGATGATGTGAAAATGGCGCTAGTTGGCGAGTCTGGCCACAATCAATTCAGATTGGGCGACACCGTTTTAGTACAAGTCGCTGCTGTTAATTTAGATGAAAGAAAGATTGATTTATTGCTCGATAAGTCTATGCTGCGCAGCCCTGGTGGCAAGAAGGGCAAAGCGAAACCTTCTAAGAAATCCGCTGGAAAAGGGAAGCGAGGTCCTAAACCTGCATCAAATAGAGGTGGTGGCACTGGGCAAGAAAAGGGACCGGCGAAGACGCCAGCCAAGGGCGGGGCAAAAAGCCCTGCCAAAGCGGGTAAATCAGATAAAACGAGCAGAAGAGGAAAGCGTTAAATGGCGCAGCAAGAATGGTTATACGGTCTACATGCTATGCAGTCGGTATTAAAAAACGAGCCTGAGCGTGTTGTTGAAGTTATGGTGCTTAAAGGTAGAACCGACGAGCGACTAGTCAACATTGTTAACCAAGCCCGCCGTTTTGGTATTTCTGTACAGTTTTGTCAGCGCAAAACCTTAGATGACAAAGTTAACGGCGAGCAACACCAAGGCGTTGTCGCTAGAGCGAAAGCTGCACGAGTGCTCGATGAAGCCGATCTTGACCGCATTTTAGAGAAAGAGTCACAACCTTTTTTATTGGTGTTAGACGGAATTACCGACCCGCATAATTTAGGTGCGTGTTTACGAACCGCTGATGGCGCTGGTGTACATGCTGTTGTGGTACCGAAAGACAAATCAGCTAGCTTAAATGGCACTGTACGTAAAGTGGCCTGTGGTGCAGCGGAAGTGATACCGCTTATTCAAGTGACAAATTTGGCTAGAAGCTTAAAGCACATGCAAGACAAAGGGATTTGGATTGTAGGTACAGCAGGTGAAACTGATAAAACCCTTTATGATGTTAATCTAAAAGGCCCTACAGCATTGGTGATGGGCGCTGAAGGAAAGGGGATGCGCAGGCTCACGAGAGAAAACTGCGACGAGTTAGTGAAGCTACCTATGGCTGGCAGTGTTTCAAGTTTAAACGTATCAGTTGCTACTGGCGTGTGCTTATATGAAATTGTAAGGCAACGACTAAGCTAGCATCGCTAACACCACTGCGCATGAAATAAGTGCATTTACGAGGGGCAATTGTATTGCCCCTTTTTTGTCCCTACGCACTAACGAAGCAACTAATGAGACAGGCATAACAACTAATGAGACAGGCATAAAACACTAGTAAAACTGTACCTCGATACACTTTCTTTAAGCTCGATGAATACTCAAACTATTGATAACACAACTCACAGTGTGACAGCTTGGATGCCTAAAGCCAGAAAATCGCAAATTAGTCTTTTCGATACACCCTATTACCACTGCATTTCACGCTGTGTTCGACGTGCATTTTTGTGCGGGGAAGAAAATGGAAAAAGCTTTGAACATCGCCGTCAATGGGTAGAAGACCGCATACATGTGTTGAGTGAAGTTTTCACAATTGGTGTATGTGCTTATGCGGTCATGAGTAATCATACCCACTTGGTGTTACATATAAATAAGGAAAAAGCGCAGTCACTTCCCCTCGAGGAAGTACTTCAGCGTTGGCATACACTGTATAAAGGGACCTTGTTGACACAGCAGTATCTGACGCCGTCGACTCGAGAAGAGCTAAGTGAAGCGCAGATTAAAACCGTTGAATGTACGGCAGAAGTGTGGCGAAAACGGCTATACGATATTAGCTGGTTTATGCGAGCACTGAATGAGTATATTGCTCGAGCTGCAAACAAAGAAGATGAGTGCACAGGACATTTTTGGGAGGGGCGATTTAAATCGCAAGCGCTATTAGATGAATCGGCCCTAGCGGCTTGTATGGCTTATGTAGATTTAAACCCAGTAAGGGCAAATATGGCAAAAACGCCAGAAAGTTCCAATCACACGAGTATACAGTATCGTATTCGCGCAGCTAGGGCAGGGAAGACACCAAAGCGACTCATGCCTTTTTCAAGTAAATCAAAAAGAGATTTATCAATCGGTTTGCCCTTTACTCTTATTGAATATCTTCAGGCCGTTGATGCAACAAGTCGAAACATCTATCTAGCCAAAGAAGGGAAAGTAGACGCTAACAAATTACACATTTTAAAAAGGCTCAACATCGAAAGCGAAAATTGGTTAACGTTAACCACACAATTCGAAACCCTGTTTAAGCATGCAGCAGGAAAAGTGCTGCATCTAGAGCAGTACGCGCACAATCAAAATCAAGTACGGGTGCATGGGCAAACAAATGCCAGACGTTTGCTGGGATGATTTTAATCTAAGTTAACTGATATCATGCCAAGACAGCCAATGTGGCTGTCCATTTCTTTTTCGACAGCGAAACTCATTTGCTCGACAGCTTCTAATTTTCAACAAGAAGAATTAACAAAAATTTGTTCAAGCCCGTTTTATACTTAGCAAATAGACTAAGGCAAAATTTTTCCCATTTTAAACTATGCCTGTCACAATTTTCGTCTTTAACTATGCCTGTCTTAATAAGTTATCTCGCGTATCTATCAAACTGCCTGTCTAAATTTAATAAACCCAACAATTCCACCACCTAATTCACCAAACCAAGTGGTCATGCGCCTTTCAAGCGATCTCAGGTAATTGCCAATCATTCTCAGAAAGATACAGCTCACATTTTGTTACATTTGCGATTGTAAAGTAATTGTTAATTATAAAAATATATTCCTAATATGAATCCGTCCATAGGGCAGGGCTAACGGGGCATTATGTTTTTTTACTCCGTTTAATGACTGTCCAATAGGTATGAAAAAAACTTATCAGGACTGAGGTTGTATACTCAACATGCTGATTTGCCAATTAATATGGATTTTGTAGATGAAGTGTAGATACGTTTTATTTACGCCAACTGACACGCGGGGGGGTCGTTGCAACGCAGTTGCGTTGAAAGTCATGGATAGGCGTTTCGTATGAGGTAATGGTTGAACCTGTATGTCAAAACATAACAAAAGTTTCTAAAGCACGAGAGTAAAAGTGTTGAAACAACAAGACAGATAAACAGGAAATAAATTTTGATTTTAAAAAATAAGAAACACACATGTATGACTGCTGCTGCCATCGCAGTTTCTTTAGCCTTCGCTGGTCAAAGTGCAATAGCTGAAGAAAATGCTCCGGTAAAAGTAGAAGTAAAGAAAAAATCTTTCTCCTCAAAATTGAACAAAAGCTTAAACAAGCGCCTAGATAAACGATTCAAAAAAGTCGGTTTTGGCTCTCTTGAAGAGCCTGGCGATCGCTACATTGTAAAATTCAAAGATGAAATGACATCTGAAGTTCTTATGGGAACCGACGATGTGTCGTTAAGAGGAAAAGGAGCGCTAAAATTCGGTAAACAGAAGAAAGCGTTCAATATCCAAGCTGCAAAAAATGATGTTACCCGTGCTGGGGGCTTAGTTAAAAAAGAATTGAAAAAACATCGCATGATGGCGGCGAAGCTCGATCGTAAAGCATTAAATGAACTGCGTAAAAATCCAAACGTTGAAAGCATCGAAATAGATGCTAAGCGTAAGCCTATGGCACAAACCACACCATACGGTTACACCATGGTTCAGGCTAATCAGTTTGGCCAAGCCGATACCACCGCGCGTAAAGTATGTGTTATCGATACAGGGTACAACTTGGGCCACCCCGACTTACCTGATACCAATAACGGTGTAACAGGTAATGCAAATAATGCTGCAGTGGGTAACTGGTATAACGACGGAAACGGCCATGGAACCCATGTCGCTGGTACTATTGCGGCTTATGACAACAACGAAGGTGTTGTAGGTGTGTATCCTGGCGTCGACCTTCACATTGTGAAAATATTCAATGACAACGGTCAGTGGACGTACGCTTCAGATCTTATCGACGCTATCACTCAGTGTCAAAATGCAGGTTCAAATGTTGTTAATATGAGTTTAGGTGGCGGCAGTGCATCAGCAACAGAGCGTGATGCTATGCAAAGCTTCACCGATGCAGGCATGCTGTTAGTGGCCGCTGCGGGTAACGATGGAAACAGTGGCAAATCTTATCCAGCGTCTTACGATGCGGTTATGTCAGTTGCTGCAGTAGATTCAAATGAAAACCGTGCCAGCTACAGCCAGTATAACGACCAAGTAGAGATTGCTGCGCCTGGTAGTGCGGTACAGTCTACTTACCCAACTAACACCTATGCAGCCCTTAGCGGTACATCAATGGCAACACCTCACGTAGCAGGTGGTGCGGCATTGGTATGGAGCTATTTCCCTCAGTGTACAAATAATCAGATTCGAAATGCGTTGAATGTAACTGCGCAGGATAAAGGCAGTGCGGGTCGCGATAACTTCTACGGTTTTGGTCTAATGAAATTGGCTGATGCTTACAATCAGCTAAATACCAACGGTTGTGATGGAAACGGCGGCGGAACTGACAATGGCGGTAGCCCCACCGTTGAGCCAGTATCTGGTCAAGTCCCCGGCTTATCTGCATCTCGTAACGACTGGAACCGCTACACGTGGACTATTCCGGAAGGCGTAAGCCAAATGACAGTAAGTATTGCAGGTGGTTCTGGCGATGCAGACCTATATATGAAGTTCGGCTCTCAACCTGAGACGAGTGACTTCGATTGCCGTCCTTATCGCAATGGTAACAACGAAGAATGTACCTTCGACGCGCCAGCGGCAGGTACTTGGCATATCGGTATACGTGCATACTCTAGATACAGCAACGTAACCCTGTCTTACTCTTACGAGTAATCTTTAGCGAATAACCATAAATAAGATTGATAGGTAAAAGCCTGCAGCTCTGCAGGCTTTTTTTACCTTTTTATCCGACAATGAAATAAATGCTTAGCATTAATAGCCCAGCAAGCTTGGCCTTTCGAAACTGGCTCCTCAAAAAAGACAGCTCCTCAAACAAGACAGTCTAAAAAACTATATAAATTCACCGTCATTTTCTTCAATGAATTGTCAGTTTTGTAAAGACAGCGTAAAGCTATGAACCTACCCCAAAACTTTGTGCCATAACGGCGTTCGGCGCAGGTTTTCCCGTCTGTGTTGTTATCCAATTAATCTATTTGAAACAAATTTAAAGGAAACACCGTTTATGCAAGCATTCTCCTCCCTTTTTCGTGCCTGTCACATTAGTAACTCTTATTATGCCTGTCACATTAGTGGCCCTCGTCTGTCTTGGGTTCGTGCCTGTCACTTTAGTAGAACAGTTGCGCTAGGTCTGGTTGCGCTATTTGCCCTTGCCGCATGTGGAGGTTCAGACAGTAGCGAGTCAGATTATGAATTTGCATATCTTCAGTTTTATAACGCATCGCCAAATGGGGCCAATGTAGAAATGCGGGAAGTGGATGGAGATAGTTTTGGCTCTGCGCAATTCGGTGATGCGACTTCTATGTATTCAATGGAAAGCGGTGAGCTTGTTTTAGAGTTCATTCGCACAGACTCTGACGATCAAGAAGTCTACATAGACGAAATAACGGTAAACCTAAAAGAAGGTGAGAAAACCATGATTGTTATGAGTGGCGACTTCAATAGCCCCTCATTCAACGAATACAGCTATGAACGAGAGACCTTAGAGGACCACTTCAGACTGCTGGCCATTTCAGTCACTATGGATAGCGAATCTTTTGATTTCTACATGAGTGATGCGGGCGACCCCTTTGAAGCAGCAAACTTTCTTGGCACCATTACGCCAAACGACTTAGGAGAGCTGATTTACTGGGACGGTGATGACGACAGCGACAACTTTGACGAAGGTGAGTATACCGTATATCTTACCGCGCCTGGCAGCACTGACGTCATCTTTGAATCTCAAACGTTAGATTTCATCTATGAAACTGAATACGTTATGGCTCTTCGCGATGTGAGTGGCGCTATTCAAGAAGGTCTTGTCGTAGACACCATACTCAACTCTTCTACTGTGTCTGGTTTAACCGATGTAGAAGCTGATGCGCAATACCGTATTTACAATTCTACCAATTTAGACACACCGGTAACCGTTACCTTCGGTGGCAACACAGACGAAGAAGACGTTGCATTTACATTAGCGGCTGATGAGCTTTCCGACTTTACTGCAATTCGCTACGGTGACTACCGTGTGTCGGTAGAAGACACTTCTGGTTCTATTGCCAATCTTAGCAATAAATTGATTACCCTGAATCAGGGTGAAAGTAAGGCGATACTTATCTATGAGAAAGACGGCAAACTAGGTGCATCGACATTCGAAGAAAGTGGTTTACCACAGGCCTACGACAAAACCGTTAACTTTATTAACCTTGTTAGCGACTATGACGACGTTGAAATTTTCCTTGTACGTCACGATGAAACTATCGATACCGCAGAGTACAGAGTGAATAATCTAGAGTTTGGTGAAACCAGCACCGAAGTGCTGCCTTCTGATTTTTACGAAGTTATCGCAGTGTATGAAGACGATAACGATGAACAAGTATTGTTAGACCGTACGGCGCTATTTGGCTTCACAGAAGAAGAAAACTACATTGTGACCATTGAACCGGCTAATACAGCAACGGGTTACGAAATAAACATACTGTTCTAATCGCGATACGCATATCTATTAATAAGCGATAGCAAAAGCCTACTAGCGCTATGCCGCTCTATAAAACAGGAAGTGTAAAAGAGGCGCAGTTAAATTGTCTTTATTTTCATACCAAAGTGTATTTTTGTACAAAATGATTAGGCTAAAAACTGTCATATTTCCCAATATCTATTATCTTTATTAGTACGTGCAGTGTTTTGAGAGTAAATTCACACTGCGCAGCTCTTATAGTTCCTGCTTGATGACCTCCTCTGTGGTTATCATCACCCCAGTTTTTAAGCTGGGGTTTTTTTATCCACCCCGTCTAAAATTAATTCAATTTACTGCTATCGCTTAGCTAATAATTCTGTTATAGTTTCGCGCCCTTTTTATGGGGGTATGTACATAAAAGCAGCGATATCCAGTTGTTTTTAGCAGCACAATAACGACTCGGGAGAGTCTTAATTTAGAGCGGAGCACTAACATGATCCAAATGCAAACTAACCTGGACGTTGCAGATAACAGCGGCGCTCGCAGGGTTCAGTGTATTAAGGTTCTTGGTGGCTCGCATCGCCGTTATGCAGGTATCGGTGACATCATCAAAGTTACTGTCAAGGAAGCAATTCCTCGCGGTAAAGTTAAAAAAGGTGACGTACTGAATGCAGTGGTGGTGCGTACTAGAAAAGGCGTTCGTCGTCCTGATGGTTCATCCATTCGTTTTGACGGTAACGCGGCTGTTTTGCTTAACGCAAACAAGCAACCAATTGGTACGCGTATCTTTGGCCCGGTAACCCGTGAGTTGAGAAGTTCAAACTTCATGAAAATCATCTCATTGGCCCCAGAGGTACTATAAGGAGTCACGATAATGGCTAATAAAATTCGTCGTGATGATGAAGTAGTCGTATTAGCGGGTAAAGACAAAGGCAAACAAGGCAAAGTCCTTAAAGTGCTTATGGCTGATGACCGTTTAATTATAGAAGGCGTTAATCTCGTCAAGAAACACACTAAGCCTAACCCTCAATTGGGTGTTGCTGGTGGTATTGTTGAGAAAGAAGCTTCTATTCACGTTTCTAATGTTGCGATTGTTAACCCAGCAACGGGTAAAGCAGATCGCGTTGGTTTCCGTTTCGAAGATGAGAAGAAAGTACGTTTCTTCAAATCTAACGGCGAACTTGTTTAATTATATTGGAGAGTACGATGGCGAAACTGCATGATTTCTATAAAGAAACAGTAGTAGCTGAACTTGCTAAGCAGTTCGGGTACAAAAGCGTCATGCAAGTCCCTCGGATTGAAAAAATCACTCTAAACATGGGTTTAGGTGAAGCAGTTGCTGACAAGAAGGTGCTTGAGAATGCTCAAGCTGACATGACGGCTATCGCCGGTCAGAAGCCGATTGTTACAGTTGCTAGAAAATCAGTAGCGGGCTTTAAAATCCGTGAAGGTTATCCGATTGGCTGTAAAGTAACCCTACGTGGCGAGCGTATGTGGGAATTCCTAGAGCGTTTGATTTCAATCGCTATTCCGCGTATTCGCGACTTCCGTGGTTTGAACCCAAAATCATTCGACGGGCGTGGTAACTACAGCATGGGCGTGCGTGAGCAAATCATTTTCCCTGAAATCGATTTCGATAAAGTGGATAAGGTTCGCGGTATGGATATTACTATCACTACCAGTGCGAATTCTAATGACGAAGCACGTGCTCTGCTGGACGCGTTTAACTTCCCATTCAAAAAGTAGGGGTGTAGGGTTATGGCAAAAGAATCAATGAAAGCACGCGAAGCGAAGCGTACTAAGCTAGTAGCGAAGTATGCTGAAAAGCGCGCGGCACTTAAAGCGATTATCAGCGATGTTAACGCTTCTGAAGAAGAGCGTTGGGACGCTGTTCTGAAGCTGCAACAATTACCACGTGACTCTAGTTCTTCACGTCAACGTAACCGTTGTCGCGTAACTGGCCGTCCACATGGTTACCTACGCAAATTCGGCCTTAGCCGTATTAAGCTTCGCGAAGCAGCGATGCGCGGTGAAGTCCCTGGCCTTAAGAAAGCCAGTTGGTAAGGAGTAGCTGATAATGAGTATGCAAGATCCTATCGCGGATATGTTCACACGCATCCGTAACGGCCAGATGGCTCAGAAAGTTTCTGTAACTATGCCTTCTTCAAAAGTTCGCGTTTCTATATGCGAAGTGTTGAAGTCAGAAGGTTATATCACAGACTTTGCAGCATCAGGTGACGTTAAGCCTGTTTTAGAAGTTACGCTTAAGTACTTCGAAGGCAAGCAAGTAATTGACACTATCGAGCGCGTAAGTCGCCCCGGTCTGCGCATCTATAAGAAAAAAGATGAGCTTCCAAAGGTTATGGGTGGCTTGGGTATCGCTATCGTGTCGACTTCAAAAGGTGTGATGACTGACCGTGCAGCGCGTAACGCTGGCATGGGCGGTGAGATCATCGGTTATGTAGCATAACGGAGGAGTTGAAATGTCACGTATAGCAAAAGCCCCAGTAGACTTGGTTTCAGGCGTAGAAATATCTATCTCTGGTCAAGAAGTTACTGTAAAAGGTAGTAAAGGCACATTGAGCCGCGTTTTTAACGACGCTGTTGAAGTTGTACAAGAAGAGAACCAATTGAAAGCACTTCCTCGTGAAGGTTTCGCTAACAATTGGGCACAGGCTGGTACTGTTCGCTCACTTCTTAACGCAATGGTTCAAGGTGTTTCACAAGGTTTTGAGAAAAAGCTTCAGCTAAATGGTGTTGGTTACCGTGCGCAAGCACAGGGTAGCAAGCTTAACCTAACGCTAGGTTTCTCTCATCCTGTAGTATACGAAATGCCTCAGGGCATTACCGTTGAAACTCCTAGCCAAACTGAAATCGTCGTCAAAGGCGCCGATAAGCAGATGGTAGGACAGGTTGCGGCGAACATTCGTGGTTACCGTCCACCAGAGCCTTATAAAGGCAAAGGTGTACGTTACGCTGACGAACATGTACGTCGTAAAGAAGCTAAGAAAAAGTAGGTGGGTGATACGATGGATAAGAAAACAGCTCGCATTCGTCGCGCAACTCGCGCACGAGCAAAAATTCGTGAACTGGCCGCGCATCGCTTGGTTATTAACCGCACACCTCGCCACATATACGCTCAGCTTATCGCCCCGTGCGGTTCTGAAGTATTAGCGGCGGCTTCAACTGTTGAAAAGGATCTTGCAAAGGATCTTAAATCTACAGGTAACGCTGAAGCAGCGACGGTAGTCGGAAAAGCAATCGCAGAGCGCGCTATTGAGAAAGGCATTAAAGCAGTGGCTTTCGATCGTAGTGGCTTCCAATACCACGGTCGCGTTAAAGCATTAGCTGATGCAGCTCGCGAAGCTGGTCTTCAGTTCTAGGAGTTTATAATGGCTAAACAAGACGTTCAGAACGGTGAACTGTTAGAGAAATTGATTGCCGTTAACCGCGTATCTAAAGTGGTTAAAGGTGGTCGTATCTTTAGTTTCACTGCATTGACAGTAGTGGGTGACGGTAACGGTCGCGTAGGTTTCGGTTATGGTAAGGCACGTGAAGTTCCTGCTGCAATCCAGAAAGCTATGGAAAAGGCACGTCGCAACATGGTTGACGTTGACCTAAATGGCAATACGTTACAGCACCCTATTAAAGGTCGTCACTCTGGCTCTAAAGTTTACATGCAGCCTGCATCAGAAGGTACCGGTATCATCGCCGGCGGTGCAATGCGTGCAGTACTTGAAGTAGCTGGCGTACAAAACGTACTTTCAAAATGTTACGGCTCTACAAACCCAATCAACGTTGTTCGTGCAACAATCAACGCGCTGACAGAGATGAATTCTCCAGCGAAAGTTGCTGCGAAACGTGGATTGTCTGTAGATGAAATTTTGGGGTAATCAGACATGGCAACGATTAAAGTAAAGCAAACTAAAAGTGCTATCGGCAGACTGCCTAAGCACAAAGCTACGCTTAAAGGCTTAGGTCTTCGTAAGATCAACCATGTTCGTGAACTGGAAGATACCCCAGCCGTACGTGGCATGGTCCACCGTGTTCATTACATGGTCGAGATAGTGGAGGAGTAAGAAAATGCGTTTAAATACTATTGCTCCTGCACCAGGGGCTCATAAATCTGGTAAGCGTACTGGTCGAGGCATCGGCTCAGGTCTTGGTAAAACGAGTGGTGTAGGCCACAAAGGTCAAAAAAGCCGTTCAGGTGGCCGCGTTAAGCCAGGATTCGAAGGTGGTCAGATGCCTTTACAGCGTCGTCTTCCGAAATTCGGTTTCACTTCACGCAAGAGCTTTGTTACTGATCAAGTAACGCTTGCAGAAATCGCAAAAGTAGACGGTGATACAGTTTCTCTTGAAACTTTGAAAGCAGCAGGTCTTGTTAAGAAAGAAATGTTGTTTGTAAAAGTAGTTAAGAGCGGTGAGTTATCACGTGCTGTTACAGTAAGCGGTTTAAAGGTTACTAAAGGCGCTAAAGAAGCGATTGAAGCTGCTGGCGGTAAAGTAGAGGAATAAGCTAGATGGCTAAACCAGGATTGGATTCAGGCGCTAAAAGCGGCTTGAGTGAGCTTAAAGCAAGATTGTTGTTCGTACTTGGTGCGATTGTTGTTTTCAGATTGGGTTCTTATGTTCCTATTCCGGGCATCGATCCAGCTGTACTTGCTGACTTGTTCGAGCAACAGAAAGGCACCATTGTAGAAATGTTTAACATGTTCTCTGGTGGTGCGCTTGAGCGTGCATCCGTTCTGGCTTTGGGCATTATGCCATACATTACTGCATCCATTATTATGCAGTTGCTCTCGGTGGTTCACCCACCGATGGTAGAGCTTAAAAAAGAAGGCGAAGCAGGCCGTCGTAAAATCAGTCAGTACACACGTTATCTAACGCTTGTACTTGCTATTTTCCAGTCGATAGGAATATCGACTGGCCTGCCAAACCTAATTAATGGATTGGTATTGAACCCTGGCTTCGGATTCTACTTTACAGCGGTAGTGAGCTTGGTCACAGGGACTATGTTCCTTATGTGGTTGGGTGAGCAAATTACTGAACGAGGTATCGGCAACGGTATTTCTATCTTGATTTTTGCTGGTATTGTTGCAGGTTTACCTACAGCAATCGGTCAAACGGCAGAGCAAGCAAGGCAGGGCGACATTAACTTGTTATTCCTCCTGTTGATTGCTGTGATTGTTATTGCGCTTACATACCTTGTGGTATTTGTTGAGCGCGGACAACGCAGAATTGTGGTAAACTACGCAAAACGTCAGCAAGGCCGTCAGGTATTTGCAGCGCAGAGCACGCATTTACCGCTGAAGGTCAACATTGCTGGTGTAATTCCACCAATCTTTGCTTCCAGCATTATTCTGTTCCCAGGAACTATCGCAGGATGGTTCGGTCAGAATGAATCAACAGCATGGTTGCAGGACGTAGCGTTAATGCTATCTCCAGGTCAACCGCTGTACGTAATGTTATATGCAGCAGCTATTATCTTTTTCTGCTTCTTCTACACGGCGTTGGTTTTCAACCCGCGTGATACAGCAGATAACTTGAAGAAGTCTGGTGCGTTTATCCCTGGCATCCGCCCGGGTGAACAAACATCGCGTTATATTGATAAGGTAATGACTCGCCTCACACTGGCTGGCGCACTATACATAACCTTTATTTGTTTGGTGCCTGAATTCATGCTAATTGCCTGGAATGTTCCGTTCTACTTCGGTGGTACGTCGCTTCTAATCATAGTAGTGGTTATCATGGACTTTATGGCACAGGTGCAGACGCATTTGATGAGTAGTCAATATGAGTCTGTTCTGAAGAAAGCTAATCTTAAAGGCTACGGCCGTTAAGTTAGCCCCTTAATATTAAAGATAGGGGAGTGATGTAATGAAAGTTCGTGCATCAGTTAAAAAGATTTGCCGTAACTGTAAAGTTATCAAGCGCAACGGCGTTGTGCGTGTAATTTGTACAGAGCCAAAGCATAAGCAAAGGCAAGGTTAATCTAAGCGGTACAGAATACTTGCAAAGCTACTAAGCAGAATCCGAAGCATACTTATCGGGTTCTGCTAGTTTTGTTTATAGGTGTTTTGAACCTTTATTTGCAATTTGGTCGACGGATGAGTATCCTATCGGGCTTTTTAGGTCGTCGACAAATAAACAAGAGGAGTGCTGTTAATGGCCCGTATCGCTGGCATTAACATTCCTGAGCACAAGCATGCTGTAGTCGCTATCCAAGCGATTTATGGTGTAGGCCTCACACGTGCGAAAAGCATTTGTGCAGGTGCTGGTGTTGCAGAAGATACAAAAATCAAAGAGCTAGACGAAGCGACTATCGATAAGCTTCGTGACGAAGTGGCGAAATTTACTGTTGAAGGTGATTTACGTCGTGAAGTCTCTATGAGCATCAAACGTTTGATGGACCTGGGTTGCTTCCGTGGTATTCGCCACCGTCGTAGCTTGCCTCTACGTGGTCAGCGCACTAAAACTAATGCGCGTACCCGTAAAGGTCCTCGTAAGCCAATTAAGAAGTAAGCGGGGAGTAAGTTATGGCAAAAGCACCAGCTCGTAGTACGCGTAAGCGCGCTAAACGTCAGGTTGCAGACGGTATGGCTCATATCCATGCGTCTTTCAACAACACAATTGTGACTATTACAGACCGTCAAGGCAATGCACTAGCATGGGCGACATCTGGTGGTTCAGGTTTCCGTGGTTCACGTAAATCTACCCCATTTGCTGCGCAGGTAGCTGCTGAGCGTGCAGGTGTAGCTGCACAAGAATACGGTCTTAAGAACCTAGAAGTGTTCGTAAAAGGTCCAGGTCCAGGCCGTGAGTCTGCGATCCGTGCTCTTAACGCTACTGGTTATAAGATCACAAATATTACCGATGTGACACCTATTCCTCACAACGGTTGTCGTCCACCGAAAAAACGTCGCGTTTAATCGACGGACAGTTGGAGAAAGATCATGGCAAGATATTTGGGTCCAAAACTCAAACTTAGCCGTCGCGAAGGAACTGACTTGTTCCTTAAAAGCGGCGTTCGCGCAATCGATTCTAAATGTAAGATCGATACAGCGCCTGGTCAGCATGGTGCCCGTCGTGGCCGTTTGTCTGACTACGGTGTTCAGCTGCGTGAGAAACAAAAAGTTCGTCGTATGTTCGGCGTACTGGAAAAGCAATTCCGCAACTACTATAAAGAAGCTGCGCGTCTAAAAGGCAACACAGGTGAAAACTTGCTACAGCTTTTAGAGCAGCGTCTAGACAACGTGGTTTATCGTATGGGATTTGCTAGTACACGTGCTGAAGCACGTCAGCTAGTAAGCCACAAGGCGATCATGGTAAATGGTCAAGTTGTGAACATTCCATCGTTTAACGTTTCTGCCGAAGACGTGGTTTCTGTTCGTGAGAAAGCGAAAAAGCAAGCGCGTATCGTTGCTGCTTTAGAACTGGCTGACCAACGTGAGAAGCCAACCTGGATTGAAGTAGACAGCACTAAAATGGAAGGCACTTTCAAGCGCGTTCCAGAAAGAACTGATTTGTCTGCTGAAATTAACGAACAGTTGATCGTCGAACTTTACTCTAAGTAAAGCCAACTAAAGAGGAAGCATTGTGGGTTCTGTGACTGAATTCCTAAAACCGAGATTAGTAGAGATCGAAAACGTTTCTCCTACTCGTGCCAAAGTAACTTTGGAACCACTAGAGCGCGGCTTTGGCCATACTCTAGGTAACGCCCTACGTCGTATATTACTGTCATCTATGCCAGGATGTGCAGTTACCGAGGTAGAAATTGATGGCGTTCTTCACGAGTACAGCACCAAAGAAGGTGTACAAGAAGACGTTATCGAAATCTTGCTAAATCTTAAAGGTTTAGCGGTTCGCCTTGAAGGTAAAACTGAGGCAACCCTAACTCTAGTGAAATCTGGCGCTGGCCCTGTTGTTGCTGGTGATATTCAGCATGATGGCGACGTAGAAATTGTTAACCCTGATCACTTAATTTGTACTTTAACAGGCGAAGCTGAAATCAGCATGCGCGTTAAAGTAGAAATGGGTCGCGGTTATGTACCAGCTTCTACCCGTCGCTCCTCTGAAGAAGATGATCGTCCAATTGGTCGTTTGTTAGTTGATGCTTCATACAGCCCAGTAGAGCGTATTGCGTACACTGTTGAGTCTGCCCGTGTTGAACAACGCACAGACTTAGACAAACTAATCATCGACATGGAAACTAACGGCACTTTAGATCCTGAAGAAGCGATCCGCCGTTCTGCTACCATTCTTGCTGAACAGCTTGATGCATTCGTAG
This sequence comes from Alteromonas sp. P256, assembly GCF_036864455.1. NCBI lineage: Bacteria > Pseudomonadati > Pseudomonadota > Gammaproteobacteria > Alteromonadales > Alteromonadaceae > Alteromonas > Alteromonas sp. P256. The sequence continues at coordinate 41,383 of NZ_JAZETM010000007.1, read as the reverse complement.
ACTTACGTGATGTATCTGAGCCTGAAGCGAAAGAAGAGAAGCCGGAATTCGATCCGATTCTACTTCGCCCAGTTGATGACCTAGAGTTAACAGTACGTTCTGCTAACTGCTTAAAAGCAGAAGCTATCCAGTACATTGGTGACCTGGTACAGCGCACTGAGGTTGAGCTACTTAAAACGCCTAACCTTGGTAAGAAATCGCTAACTGAAATCAAAGATGTTCTAGCATCTCGTGGTTTGTCTCTAGGCATGCGCCTAGAAAACTGGCCGCCAGAGAGCATCGCTGAAAAAGATTAATCAGGTTTTTATCAAACTGATTTGTAGAGAAGGATAAAACTATGCGCCATCGTAAGAGTGGTCGTCAGTTGAATCGCAACAGCAGCCATCGTCAAGCTATGTTCAAAAACATGGCCGGTTCTTTGGTCAAGCACGAAGTGATCAAAACTACGTTACCAAAAGCGAAAGAATTACGTCGCGTAATCGAGCCACTAATCACTATGGCTAAAGAAGACAGCGTTGCAAACCGCCGTCTAGCTTTTGCCCGTACAGGTGATAAAGAGGTCGTAGGTAAACTGTTTAACGAGCTTGGTCCTCGTTACGAAGCACGCCCAGGCGGTTACACTCGCATTTTAAAATGTGGTTTCCGTGCTGGCGACAATGCCCCAATGGCATATGTTGAGCTAGTTGACCGTCCAGTTGTTGAAGCTGAAGAAGAAGTAGTAGAAGCAACTGAAGAGTAAGTAATACTCGAAAAGAAAAAGGGTCAGAACGAAAGTTCTGACCCTTTTTTTTATCAAAAATAAAATAGGGTCAGAACCAAGTTTACACGTAAGGCCTAAAAGGCTCAAGCCACATAAAATTAAAACTAAACCAACGTGTCTCGTCAAGGTTCTTCACGCCACTAAAACTCCCTCACTTCATCTTCTGAAGCGCCTTATTACTAGCGGTAGCGATACAATAGATGGAAACGTTATTTCATTCAGCGGCGATCAAAACGGCGCAACCCCGCCAAACTTGAACGAATTTTTAACAATTTCAAGTAACTCACAACCGCTGGTCATTTCAGTTATCGGGAGCGGAGTTTTCAATGTTACCGCCACATGGGATTCACTAGGCGGTGGGGATGAACGGGCGTTTAGTTTAGGGCCAGCGTATATCACTGCCACTAATAGGCTGGGTAAGGGCACCGAATACATAGAAGTAACAAAAACACCCGCTACGCTGGAAGACTTAAGTTTAGAGAGCACTTCTATCAACAGCGAACAAAATGCTGAAGCTGCCCTTAGTCAAATTGATGCCGCTTTAAACACAGTGAGTGATAGCCGTGCTTTTTACGGCGCGAAACTCAATCAGATGACATCAGCCTTAAACGTAAACGCCATTGCCAATGAGAATATCAGCGCAGCACGCTCACGAATTACCGATACTGATTTCGCAGCAGAGACAGCTTCACTCACACAAAGTCAAATTGTAGAACAAGCGAGTATTAGCGTGCGGGCTCAGGCTCAGTCGAGCGAAAATCAAGTATTAGGCCTACTAAACGGTATTGCAGAACAAACAGCATAAATGGGGTTAGGTCCACACTACTCATAAATAGGGTCACAACAACATTTATTGTTTCATTAATCACTGAGCCAGTTATTCGTTAGCAAACTTAAAACTGAGAACATAATTCGCATAGTAATATTATTCTCTAAGTGATTTAATATACGCCTTAACCACTAGTATTCGTGGAAAAACTTACTCCCACCCGATAAAGGAATAGAGACCCAGCAATGGCCAACCCAATTACCTGTTTTAAAGCGTACGATATTCGTGGCGAACTTAACTCTCAATTAACCGAAGAAGTGGCTTACCGTATTGGTTATGCATTTGCAGAAGAACTCGATGCTAAAACCGTAGTAGTGGGCAGCGATGTTCGTTTAACCTCTACACCATTAAAATTAGCACTAAGTGCGGGTTTAATTGATGCAGGCGCAAACGTAACTGATATCGGTATGGCGGGAACAGAAGAAATTTATTTTGCCACAAAACACCTTGGCGTAGATGGCGGTATAGAAGTAACAGCCAGTCATAACCCCATCAACTATAACGGCATGAAGCTTGTAAAAGCGGGCTCTATTCCTATTAGTGGCGATACCGGCCTTAATGCGATTAAAGAGCGTGCCGAAGCATTAAGCGATAAATTTGTAAACGGCAGATTGGTGCATTACTTCAACAATGAAACCGTAGACGCTGACGCGTTCTTCAATGGCAAAGCGCAAATACACAAAGACTTGCTATCAAGCACTGGCCAATATGAAGAAGGCTCTTGTATGAGCAATTACGTAGAGCACATGCTTTCTTACGTAAACTTAGATAACTTCACTTCGCTTAAAGTGGTAGTTAATGCAGGTAATGGCTCCGCCGGCCCAGCGTTAGATGCGATTGAAAAGGCCATGCTTGCTAACAACGTACCTATCGAATTTATTAAGGTGCATCACAACGCTGACGGCACCTTCCCAAATGGTATTCCTAATCCACTGCTACCAGAGAATCGCGCAGACACGGCCGATGCAGTAAAAGCGTCAGGCGCCGATTTTGGTATTGCGTGGGATGGCGACTTCGACCGCTGCTTTTTATTCGATGCCGACGGTGAGTTTATAGAAGGCTATTACATAGTAGGGCTACTTGCCGAAGCGTTTATTGAAAAGAATACCGACAGCAAAATCATTTACGACCCGCGCGTATACTGGAACACAGAAGATATTGTGGCTAATGCAGGCGGCACACCTATTAAATCTAAAACAGGCCATGCTTTTATTAAAGAGCGTATGCGCAAAGAAGACGCCGTATATGGAGGTGAAATGAGTGCTCACCATTACTTCCGAGATTTTGCCTATTGCGATTCAGGTATGATCCCCTGGTTACTCATAGCGGAGCTTGTGTGCGTGAAAAAACAAACCTTAGCCAGCATGGTAAAAGAGCGTATAAAAGCGTTTCCTTCTTCAGGTGAAATCAACAGCAAGCTTAACGATGCCGATGCTGCACTAGAGCGTGTAATCAGCAAATATCAACCGCTAGCAAGCGTTGTTGATACTACCGATGGTTTTGGGCTAGAATTTGGCACATGGCGCTTTAACCTGCGTAAATCGAACACCGAGCCAGTAATTCGCCTAAACGTAGAAAGTAAAGGCGATATACCGCTAATGGAAGAAAAAACTAAAGAAGTACTTGCGCTTATTCGTGCCGAGTAAATCTTTTCGGCCATGCAGTGCTTAACTAAAAAGGGGCGTGAGTGAAAACTCAAGCCCCCTTTTTTATTAATTGCTACTCCAACCTATCATTTCCACATTTGCCATTTCATCGTAATACAAACCTTTGTATACTCCTCAAATACGTTCAAGTTTCAGGAAGTGGGTACATCACCCACACATAAAGGATATTACAATGAAACCAGTAGTATTAGCTGGCGGCTCAGGCAGCCGTTTATGGCCAAAATCTCGTGCCGCACTTCCAAAGCAGTTTTTGTCGTTAACATCAGACAGCACCATGCTGCAAGACACCATAACCCGCTTAAATGGCACGAAAGCTCAAAGCCCCATTTTCATTTGTAACGATGCACACCGCTTTTTAGTGGCAGAGCAGCTTCGCCAAAAAGATATCCATCACGGTGGCATTTTACTTGAGCCTGTTGGTAGAAACACTGCCCCCGCTATTGCGCTTGCCGCCCTTCATGCAATTAAAAATAACGAAGATCCAGTGCTACTTGTACTAGCAGCAGACCACCTTATTCAAGATAACCAAGCCTTTCATAACGCTATTGAAAAAGCAGAGAAGCTGGCAGAAGAAGGCAAGCTAGTAACCTTCGGTATAGTGCCTGACCAACCCCACACCGGTTATGGCTATATTAAAGCAGGCAGCGAATTAGGTGATGGGTTTGAAGTAGCCGAGTTTGTTGAAAAGCCAGAACTGGCAACAGCCAAAGAATATGTAGATTCCGGAAGTTATTTTTGGAATAGCGGCATGTTTATGTTCAAGGCTAGCCGTTACTTAGAAGAGCTCGCCAAATACAACCCTGAAATGCTGGATGTATGTAAGCGCGCCATCGATACCGAAACGCCCGATTTAGACTTTATTCGCGTAGATCACGATATATTTGCAACCTGCCCAGACGACTCTATCGACTACACCGTAATGGAAAAAACCGATAGCGCCGCCATGGTACCGCTAGATGCAGGCTGGAGCGACGTAGGCAGTTGGACATCCCTATGGGAAACGGCTGAAAAAGACGATAACGGCAACGCGACCGTTGGCGACACTATCTTAGAAAACACGAAAAACAGTTATGTGAACGCAGAACAGCGTTTGGTCTCTGTGATCGGGCTAGAAGACGTAATAGTTGTAGAAACCAAAGACGCCGTAATGGTGGCCCACAAAGACGACGCACAAAGCATTAAAACAGTAGTAAACAAACTTAAAGCCGAAAAGCGCCCAGAGTTTGAATTCCATCGCGAAGTATTCCGCCCGTGGGGAAGCTACGACTCTATAGACAATGGTGATAGGTTCCAGGTAAAACGCATTACCGTTAAGCCAGGTGAAAAGCTTTCAGTTCAAATGCACCATCACCGCGCAGAGCACTGGATTGTAGTATCGGGTAGTGCCAACGTCACCATTGATGAAAAGACTACATTGGTTACAGAGAACCAATCCGTTTACATTCCTATTGGTGCAGTTCATGCACTTGAAAATCCAGGAAAGATAGCACTAGAGCTAATTGAAGTTCAGTCTGGTGCATATTTGGGTGAAGACGACATTGTCAGGTTCTCTGATAGGTATGGGCGTGTAGCGAAGTGATTTAGAAATTTCTTCTTTGATTAACGGTACTAAGCTACGAAGGTAGAGAGACTTGTGCAATTGAATTACTTACTGTGGGGTAAGCTGTAAGTTGATTGGAGCACGTTGGGTGTTTTATACAGCTATTAAAGCAAAATGGTGATGAACAAGCGTATGCGGGCGTGATGCATGCTTTAAATGTGCAAAAATAAATCTAACGACATTGGCGCTAAAATAAATGACCGTATGCTAGAGCGCTTGAAGGTAGACTGCTTGCAAATCTTTGACACTGAGTAGCTTCATACACCGCAACTTTTACGCAGATTCAAATTGTAGAGCAAGCAACTATTTTCTTGCGAGCATAAGCAAAATCGAATAAATAGTATATTTTAGGTTTGTTGAACTTGAAAGAATAAAAATAGTCCAATTTGGGTTTCCTCCTGCATTCTAGAGTCTTCCACTGAGTGATATTTGCTTAGATAAACACAGATACTAGTGTTCTATGCATTTTTACACATACCATTGTAATTACTTGTACTAAAAGTTTACAATTGGTGTGCTGATGAAATGAATCTATAGCGTAACAGCACAAGAAAAATATCTGCACTTCTCCCTGCGACAAAAGTTCGGTCGTTGTCAGAAATTTTGCAATTTAAGAGTAAATTAAATGGAAAAGCTTTTACTACCATCAACATTAACTTTTGATGTTCCAAATATCGATGTTATGTTTATGGAAAATGTTTCAGTAAACATGGAAGAAACAACATATTATAAAGTTCTGCCATTCGAAGGTTGTCTTTTCTATTCTATCTTGAATAACCGCTCGCTAGCAGAAATCGAAGAAATTTGGTGCGATTACACGGAAGCCCTGTATTCCCTCTATAAAGCTAACTCTTATCAAGTGAGACTCGAATCTCTCGATTTTGAACAGCAAATCTTGAAAAAAGGTCCAGTGAAGCTTGCAGGGATAAGCGTCTTATTAGCGAAAACCTATTCGTCGCCAGAACTTAGTAGAGCTTCCAACTTATTCAATACTATTGTAAAGCAAAATACAAAAACTGATTATCTGGAATTTCGAACCTTCATTGTAAACTCTGACTGGTTTGAAGATATAGACTCAGTTAAGACTGAAAGCAAGCAGCAGATAGACTCACTTCTACGAGAGCTTGAGAACCTTCAGCTTAAACATGAAGTCTTGTATGACAAAAGTTTACAGAGCTCTACAGAACTTGAAACCTTGAAGCTACAAAAGGTTGAACTGGAAAAGAAAGTTAAGTGGCTCCGTGCCAAAAATTCGGAATCCGAATTATCTGCGGCGAAGCATCTAGAGGATTTGCAAAAAGAATTAGAAAATACGAAAAAGCTTAACGAAGAACTCCAAGTTAAAGATGAGCAAGCTCAATTGGCCTTGTCAGAGGCAAATAAGAAGGAAGCGTACCTAAGAAGAAAGATAGAAGAGCTAGAGAGTAGCGTGAAGGCTAAAAGTATATCAATCACTCGGCTGGAGGCTACAATTGAGGAGCTCGGTAAAGACTCAAGGTCTGTTAGTATTCAGTTAGATAGAGAACGCAAAAACAATGAAAGTTTGAGGCGACAACTGGATTTGAAAGAGATAGTAATCTTGAATGCAAGAGGCGCATTACGCTCTTTTGAAAATAACAAAGCATTGAAGGCTTCAAAATCTCTTAAATCAATATTCTCAAAAGTTTTAAATAATTCTGAGGGAGAGTTGAAGGCTAATATTCGACTCTTAGAAGATTCAGCATTGTTCAACAAAGAGTGGTATTTGCAGAATTATCCAGATTTTCAGAAGACCCATGAAACACCAGAAGAACATTACCTCACTCTCGGTTACCTTGAAGGTAAACAACCAAGTGAGCACTTTGATGGTCTTTCCTATCTAAAAGCTTACCCTGATGTTGCAGAGCAAGGCGTAAACCCACTAATCCATTATTTAAAGTGTGGTAAGAAGGAAGGACGGGTTTACCAAAGTAACTTATTAGAATTAAATGATGGCAATAAAAATGGCTAACAACCTTCTAGAGTTAGAGAACGTAATCTGGTTGGGTTGTGGTGATTGCTCTATCAATAAAAAGTTAACGTTATATTGTGAAAATCTACTTCTGGTAGATGCTTTCGAAGCCGCAGTTTATAACCCGTTGAGTGAGAATGTAGTTGCGTCTCAGGTCTATAGAAAAAATTCTTTTGTCGCAGAATCACAAACCAAAAAGTTCCATCTGATTTCACCCTCTAAGTTTTCAACGAGCGTTGAACTGGAGAGGGTGTTTCAAATATTACCGGGTTGCAAACATCTAGAAACCCTTGAGATGGCGCCTAAGGGGATCTCAGAAATAATTAACGAATCGGGTTTAGAATTTGAAACTTATTCGAACTGCTTAATCATCGACTTCGATGGTTTGAGCACGGCCCTCCTCACAAACTTTTTTGAAAGCCCTATAAGTAATAAATTCTTGTACATCGTAGTGCGGCTCTCAAGGGCGGAAGGAGCAAAAAGTAAACCTTATCACTATGTGAACCTGATGCGGTCATTTGGTTTCAGTGTTGCTGAATTACTCGAAGAAGATTTCGGTACCCTTTATTTTTTCAGTAAAGAACAATATCAACTTGCAGTAGAAGCACTTGAGTCTAGTGAAAAGTTTGAAAAAATTAATAAATTAGAGAAAGGCCTTTACACGCTTATCGGGCGGGCTGAGGAGATATCAGAAAAGAGTTCAAACTATTTTGAAACTTTAATAGAAAATTCAAAAGACAACGTAGAGCGTATCAATCGTGTTGAAAATAGTTTAAATAAACTCTTCTCTAAAGTTGATAGAATGGCAGACTCAACTTCGAGCTCTTTAATTAGTTTGACTGAAAAAATAAAAGAAAACGGTAAGAGTACAGTTGAAGTTGAGAGGGGCTTAAGTGTTCTCGCGGTGCAAGCTGATTTAATTAAAAACTCAACGTCAGAGACACTAAGTGAGCTTGCTGAAATCGTAAAACAAAATAATGCCCATTTAGATAGGGTTGAGAAAGGCTTGAGCGCACTTGCATTGCGGGCTGATGAAATGAAGGACTCAACCTCAAACTCGTTCATTAGTTTAGAGAAAAGCTCAACAGTAAAATTTGAGCAGATGGATGAAGCATGGCGGGGCGTTAGTGAACTTTTAACAGATGTAAATACGTTACTAAACACTAATTCAACCTCCCTAAGTAGTCTAGTCGAAGACTCAAAAATCAATTTTGAAAGCCTGCCAAGTGTCATAAGAGAAGAGCTACTCTCAAACAATAAGGCACTAAGTCAAAGTATTGATATCATTGTTAAGGGTAGAGCGGCTAACGTAGTTACCCAGTTAGAAGCGTACGATACTATTAAGCGTTTTCTGCAGTATGGTGTTATTCCAGTTCATTTTCATGGTTGGCCAGTGAGTCCAGACATAGGTGTACGCCTTATCGACATGATAACCACTCAAAAATTCGATTTGATCATTGAATTCGGCAGTGGAACATCTACCTTGATCATGAGTAGTGCTCTTGCCAAGACAAGCTCAAATCAAAGTCGTTTTGTAAGCTTCGATCATCTGGAAAAATATTATAACAGCACTTTGACCATGCTCAAAAAGCATGGTGTTGAAGAGTTTGTAGATTTATGTCACGCGCCACTTAGTAATTATGAGGCGGCTGGCACTAAGTATATGCACTACGCGTGTGAGAAGAAACTCAAAGAAGTGTATGACGAAATCAAGCCTGCGAATGTCCTTGTACTTGTAGACGGACCACCTGGCTCGACAAACAGACATGCTCGTTATCCAGCGTTTCCCAAAATAATGAATATCTTTAAGCAGTCGAACTTAACTGTATTCATGGATGATTATGCAAGAATTGATGAAAAGGAGTGCGTGGAAATGTGGGAGAAAGATGCTGTATTTTATGAGAGACCTTTTAATGTAACGTCGTTGTCGGCGGAAAAAGGCTTGGCAATTATAAAAGTTGGAAAAAGAGAAGTTTAAAGTGAATAAATCAGTGACAGTTCTGAATTTGCTTGAAAAGGTAAAGAAATACGGACAAGACTTCGGAGCTCTTGGGTATTTATTAAATCACTACACCAAAGAGAATTTGTTACAACAGGCGGAATCCGTACTAAATGGTTTTGAGCCTAAAGTGGCCAAATATATCAATATTGAAACTTTAGCCTACGAGCTGTGCAGAGGGCCTTTAGCTCAAGAGAAAAAAAATTTACTGAAGTATATGGATGGACTTCGCTTTGTACAAATGTCAGAGACATACTTGAACCAAGTAAAGTCATTCGCTATTAACTTCACTAATTTAGATAAAGATGAGAAAAATCATTTTGCTAAGCATGTGAGAAACGCGTTTATGCTAAGCCAAGATGAAGAGTTGCTTGAGGTTGTGCGGGCTAACCACTCCTCAGTTCTATCAATGCTTTCGATACCAACCAAAATATCTAACAATCTCACAAAGTTCTCTTCGGCTGACTTCTCGCAAAAAGAGCAGATAAATAACGTTATATTCGATAATTTCGACAATAAAGATTTTTTAAGAAATCTAAACCTTGACTCATATCACCATTTGCAGCACAAATTCGGGCTAGGGCTGAACAAAGCGAGACTTGAAAACCGTGAAAATTACCTTACAGCATTAAACGGTTTACTATCACACTATAATTTGTCGAAAGTTGTGTCGTTAGAACTCAATGATAACGTTTTGGATTCGTTAGTTTTTGAGCGACCAAGCAATAAAAGAGGTCCGTTGGTCTCAGTCATAATGTCATGCTTTAACTCGGAAAAAACGGTTGGATATGCTATTCGTTCGCTATTGAATCAAAGCTACCAAGATATCGAAATTTTAGTGTGCGATGACAAGAGCGATGATGAATCTTTGAACATTATTAAGTCGCTAGCGCTTATAGACAAGCGTGTAAGGGTTTTCTCATCAAAGGATAATCAAGGTACTTACAATATAAGAAATGCACTAATTCCTCTTTGTAAAGGAGAGTACATCACATTTCAAGATGCAGATGATGTTGCTATTCCCCACCGAATCGAGCGACAAATAGTTGATTTAGAATTCTCTGACTCGCTCGTAACTAGTTGTCGTTGGATAAGAATTTCACCAGAGGGTGAACTGATATTTTTTCCAGACGGATTGATCAATAGGTTTTGTGTAGTGTCTACAATGGTAAAAAAGGAAGTTTTTAGTATATTGCCGAAATTTAGACAATCCCTTGTTGCAGCTGATACAGAATTCCATGAATTATGCTTGTTTATGCTTGGTGCCGAAAACGTTAGAGTGATAGATGAACCGCTGATTCTAGGGTTGTGGGGAGATGGTTCTTTAACAAAGCGCCCTGGCTTGGCTGCTGAAAATACTGGTTCTGTAGCACCTAGGCGCAGAGCTTATTCAGATATTGCGGCGAGACAAAGGGTCATAGGTAGTCAAATAATTTCTGACGAAGACGTCGACAATGTTCTACGAGAACAGGGAATATATAGAGAATACTGCGGTGTTGAGATTGAAGGAGAGCCGATATGATTATTGCATGTATGTGTACTTTTCCGGCGCGAGGAGAATCGATTTTACCTGCAATTGATTCCCTTTATAACCAAGTTGATAAAATACGGCTATGTCTTAATGAGTACACTGAAATTCCTTCTTTCCTGGATAAATATGAAAAGTTAGATGCAATAATTCCAGATACCGATCAAAGAGATGTAGGGAAGTTTTTAGACATCGATGCAGATGATGAAGATATTATTTTGTATGTTGATGATGACATTATTTATCCAGAAAATTATGCATCGGTGATGTGTCAAAAATTAGTGGAAAATGATAGTGCTGTATATGGGCTTCATGGTGTTATTTATCCAGATGCCTATGATGGAGACGTAGGCTTGAGAAGAGTTTTTTCATTCCCTAGGGCTTTAGACAAAGATAGGCTAGTCAATCAAATTGGTACAGGTACTGTCGCCGTAAAAGCTAAAAACAGGCCAAATCATAGTTTTATGAGAGGCTCGCAGAAGTTTGTAGATGTCAGATTTGCTGTGCACTGCATGCGAAGTAAGTTACCTATAGTATGTATTTCTCGTTCCGAAAACTGGTTACAAGAAATAAAGCATGGTGAATCTATATTTTCTTCTTTTACCAAAAAATGGCCGGTCGACGTGAGTGTTGAAGTTCAAGAAATTACTGGCTATTCCCGCTTATTCTACATGCCCAACTAATATAGAGTTTTTATGTATCCACAAAATAGTTTCGTTTTTTCTAAAAGCGATGTGAACGAGGCATTACAGTCTCAACTTTATGGTTATGCCTTGACTGACACCGCAGTTATTTTTGGCACTAAAGGGCTGCAAAGTTATTTGTTGAAGTCTGGTTCAATTAATATCCGAGAGGGAAGATTTGCAGGAGTTTTTGTAGATACAGATAATGTTATTATCAGAGCTGATAATACTGGCCAAGAACTCATCTACTATTATACAAATGGTGATGATTGGAGTGTATCGAATTCCTTTTATTACTTAGTTGCAGAGGTCAAAAAAAGGCATTCATTGAATTTATATGAGCCTTCAGTTGAAGCGTTTCATCTTAAAAGAGGGACTCATATCGGTGAGCAACTAATTTCTCACAATACTTGTGTCGAAGAAATAAAAGTTTTACCTGTTAATGCGCATTTACGAATATGCCGGAAGAGTAAACAGTTGCATATACACACTATTTCTTATGAAGAGCATTTTGAACTGAATGATCCGTCTGCTAAATACGAAGAGATCTTGTCAAATGCCATTAGTAAGGGTGTGGGTATTCTCTCTGCCATTAAAAAACATTTTGCCAATTTGAACCTATTTCTTTCTGGGGGCTATGATAGTAGGTTAGTTTTAGGCTTACTAACAGCAGACGGAAAACCAAACGACTCTCTAAATGTGATGAGTCATATTCACAAAAAGGAAGATTTTGTCGTCGCGGAAAGGTTAACAAAAAGGCTTGGTCTAAAGCTAAATCAACCTACCAAGATTGATAGAGAGTTTGGTATCTCTAGCAGCGAGTCTCTTCGAATGTATCTCGCTAGTTGTGGCTCGACATACTTGCCAATGTACCCGGTCAGTGCATATCGCCAATTCAAAAGGTTCAATGTTAGGCTGACGGGAGATCAGCCCACAGGCTGGAGTCATTTTGCTGGAAACGCTAAATTTAATGGTACTGCACATAAAATTCGCGCTGATATTATTGATGAAATGAAAACGAGAGTGCACGGTGCAGCAGTAGCTGACGATTTCATGTCCACATTCGATGTACTAGATGTTGACCCAAAGTCGCCATTCGCAATGCTCGCTCACTATAGCGCTATTCGTGCACGCTTTCACTGTGGGCGAAATTGGTACAAATCGCAAGGTTCTGACTTCTTGTTTACCCCTTTAATGCAGACAGAATTTATTCAGCTGGATTTTTTAAATGCTAATAATGGTTTCGAGCCTAAAAAAGTATTTGCTGATTTCTTTTCTGCTTTTGGTAACTGGGCTTTAGAAGAGCCATTCGAAACTCCAGATCGAGCATTTTCTACTGAACTAATAAAACTTGCTCAGAAGATGAGAATAAGTCCTGATTTTTCAAAAGAATATGTTGTGTATGGCATGCCTTACATTGAAGACTTTGAAAGTGACTTTTTAGGAGTCAATCTAAATATAAGTAACGATCATGAAGAAATTAAGGACATTCTAGAGACTCTCTATTATCGAGCGAATAGAGCGAAAGGGTTGAAGTTGTTTCAAGAAGATGACTTGAGGCTCTGTAAAAGTGAGATAAATAAAAGAGGTAGCTTGAGTCACAACTACCGCAAAACAACTCATCTTATTAGTACAGAGATTTTGATGAGTTTGATTCAATGACGCTCTTTAATCAATGTCCATTTCTAAGCATGGCGACGCTCGCGTTTTAAAGGGGCTAAGAAAAAAGTATGTTTTCAACGCACGAAAGTTGGTTATCGCAAGCAAAAGCAAGTTTTAGTTTACCTTTGAAAAGCTTGGTTAATGGGACTTATATTCATGATATGCCTATTTACGGTAGTGACTCATCTGAACGCTATAAAAAATGCACTCATTTAGAATTTCTCGCGCGAACCTTATCAGGTATTGCGCCAATGATAGAGAACGGGTTAAGCGACAAATTGGGCATTTCGATAAATGAAATCCAAAAAGCAGTAGAAAATGCTTGCAACCCTAAATCGAATACATACTTGAATTTTAGCGAAGGTTTCCAACCGTTAGTAGACGCTTCTTTTTTAGCATTAGCACTGCTTCGTAGTAAAAATCGACTCTGGCAAAAAATGTCTGACGATGGCAAGCGTAACGTGATTAATAGTCTCAAGTTAACTCGAAAGATCAAGCCACACTATAATAATTGGTTATTATTCTCTGCACTAATTGAAGCATTTCTTTATTCTGTTGGGGAAGAGTATGATGCTATGCGGATTGATTATGCTTTAAGACAGCATGAGCAATGGTATTTATCCGACGGTATATATTCTGATGGACCTCATCATAGGACAGACTACTATAATAGCATTGTAATACATCCCTTCATTTTAGAAATTGTAGAAGCCGTGAAAGGCGTCAATGGAGAGTGGGACAGGATGTCGCTGAAGTTTTTGACTCGAGCGCAACGTTATTCCGAAACATTAGAGCGTATGATTTCACCAAATGGTACCTTCCCTCTGATTGGGCGCAGTTTAGCTTATCGTGCGGGGGTTTTTCACATACTGAGCCTCCTCGCTTTAAAAGGATTACTTCCAAGTTCTTTGCCGCCAAACTTAGTCAGGTGCGCATTGACTGCAGTAATAGAGCAAACTCTGGAAAGTAGCGCAAACTACGATCAAAATGGTTGGTTAAAGATAGGTCTGAATGGTATTCAACCATCAATAGGAGAGAAGTACATTTCCACTGGAAGTTTATATTTGACATCAACTATTTTTTTACCGTTAGGGTTAGCTAGAGACAGTGAATACTGGAGCGCCCCTAATTTGGACTGGACACAGAGAAGGCTCTGGTGGCACAAGGAAGATATAAAAGCTGACAAGGCTGAGATTTGATTTCATTTCATTTAATTTAGTTGCTTACTGTTTACTCTAAAACTGCTAAACGACTTGTTTCATTTTAACTGTATTACATCCAGCTAATTTGTTACTTTGAAACTTTAGCTATTTTTGATGTCTTTTTGCTACTCCTCGATAACACTTGCGAACAAGAATTATGAGACTAAGAATTAACCCAGACAAAAATTTATCTTTAACGACAAAAGAAATTGAGGAAATCAATTCTTTGTTTAGAAAAAATGGACTAGGACATTTGAAGCTAGAGTCTGAGAATTCAAATAGCGGTCAGGAACTACAATCCGTTTTCACAACGGAAGTATTACTTCAAAATATCACAAGCCTTCAAGTAGATGCCTTGGCATCAGAAGATCAATTGACTAGCATTAAAGAGCGAAATGACTACTTAGAAGAAAAAGTAAGTTGGCTTAGAAATAAAGCGGATGAAAGGAGTTTCAAACCTTCAAAAGTAAAGCCTGAATCTAACTTTTCGCAAAGTGATTCAAGTTTATCGTCAGCGTTAATTAAAGTGATTAATGCGATGGAATCCGAAACGAGTCGAAGAATAGGTTTATCAATCTCTAAATCTAAACGTGCAAGAAAAGATAAAACCTTGATAACGAAAAGTGAGTATTTCGATATGGAGTACGTAGCTAGTCAATTAAAACAGTTAGGCCTTCATGTAAAAGACCCCGTAGAGTTTTTCGTTTCTTTTGGAGCAGAGCTTGAGCTTTCACCTTCTGAAAAGTTTGATGCTAAATCATACCTTGCGATGAATCCTGACGTCAAAAACTCGGGCATTAATCCTCTTCTTCATTATATAAAACATGGTAAAGCCGAAGGCCGAGTTCTTATATAGTAAGTTCAGGCATTTTTTATCAAGCACCCCAGATATAACGAACCATGGAGATAATATAGTGGTTAATGACGTGCTGCTTTCAGCCAACAAAGCGTTTTCAGAACAAAACTTTAGCGATGCACGCGCCATGTATGAAGGGTGCTTCCCATCGAATGTAAAAGAACTTGCAAACATCTTAGTGGGTAAACCTGTTTTAAAGCATGTTTATAGAAACTATTTATATTCGCTAGCCTTCGAGGGGGATATAGATTACGTAGAACGCCTGATGTATGAGTACAAAGCAGCAGACCCGCACGATACAATTATAACCACTACAAAAGGTCTTCCAGCGCTGGATAGTCATCAAGATTCCCCGCTACTAAGCATAATTGTACCTATCCATAACTCTGGCCAATATTTAGATTTCTGTATTCAATCTATACGTGAACAAGAATTTGCTGACTTTGAACTCATATTAATCAATGATGGGTCAACAGACTCCTCTGCGGAGATTATTGAGCGCCATGCAGCGGAAGACTCTCGAATTATAGTGTTAACTAATCTTCAATCATCCGGAAACCCAGGCACGCCTAGAAATCAGGCATTGTCTATAGCAAAAGGCGTCTATGTTGGTTTTGTCGATAGCGATGATTGGATCAATAGAGATTTTTACTCAGAATTAATGAGTATGGCGCTAGAAAGTAATGCCGATATCGCCTTTACTGGTGGGTTTAATAATCATGAAGCAAGCGGAAGGGTAAGTAAGCGAACCTATACCGCAGAAGGGTTTGACGACCCGAATAGCTCAAGATTTAAAACCCATGATAGTTTTATGATATGGGATAAAGTGTTTAAGCGCTCAATGTTAGAAATGTTCAATATTCGCTTGGGCGAAACAAAAGCTGCTGTAGATGTACCTTTTGTATTCGCAGCTTATTACTATGCTGCCAACGTTGTTTTTAACGATGAATTCATTGGTTACAACTACAGACGCGAGTCAGAATCATCAGTAACGGTAGCTCATCGTAAGAATTCGAACTGTGAATTTGAGTTTCAGGCGTTCTCGAATGTAAGAGCATGGGCTAATGAGAACAACGTTGC
Organism: Alteromonas sp. P256; assembly: GCF_036864455.1. NCBI lineage: Bacteria > Pseudomonadati > Pseudomonadota > Gammaproteobacteria > Alteromonadales > Alteromonadaceae > Alteromonas > Alteromonas sp. P256. The sequence continues at coordinate 25,527 of NZ_JAZETM010000007.1, read as the reverse complement.
CGATTATTACTACGCAACTATAGATACTAAGCTTGTGAGCTCGCTGATGTATACATTAAAGATGGTGAGCGATGAATATTTTGATGGCGTTTTTGCAAAAGTAAAATCACTTTTTACAGACGTGGATGCGGTTTCATTTAAAGACTATTGCGTGCAGAATCAAAAATGGTGGCTATACAAAGAGTTTTTGAAAGTACGCGATCATAGCGCAAAGGATGTGCAAGCATATCTTAAAGAGAAAGAAGAAGCCGTTAAAGCAAAGACAGTCGAACAATTAATTACGCCTCGCTACCAGCTTGAAGGAAAAAACGCGGGCATCATGTTTTTTCCTTGTTGGTTAACAAATAATCCATATCAAAAACTATTCTATCAAGCATTGAATGAAAATTTTGACTTAGCAATTGAAGGCTATGATCAAAAAGGTCTTCGCAAAGAGCTAATCGACAGAAAAAAAGGCAAATTTAAGTATATTCACCTTCACTGGTTACATAACTTTTTTGACTTTGAAGATCCATCTGTACTCTCGAACACTTTAGAAGCGTTGAGTTACGCAAAACAAAATGGTTTTAAGGTTATATATACTGCACATAACATCTGCTCGCACGACTCTGAAAACGCCGAAGACGAAAAACGTTATAGAGAGCAGATACTTTCGTTTGTAGACCACTCGCTAGCACACGGTGAAGTAGCAAAACAGCGCCTAATAACAGAGTTTGAGGTGCCTGAAGATAGTATCGAAATTGTTCCTCACGGTACCTATGGTGATTTCTACGGCGAGAAGATAGATAAAATTCAAGCGAAAGAGAAGTTCGGCATCCCAGCACAATCTACTGTTTTCCTATTTTTTGGAAATATAAAAGGTTATAAAGGCATATTTAACCTTCTGTCTCGCTTCAATAATCTCCGTGAAAAGCGTGATGATATTTACCTTATAATAGCAGGGCGAGTGTTAGACCAAGAGCTTATGCCGGAGCTAACTAAACAAACGATAGATGCAAATATTCAGTTTAGGCCAGGCTTCGTCCAAAATGATGAGGTTATAGATTACTTTTCCAGTGCTGATTTGTGCGTTTTGCCTTATGAACAAGTTTTAACTTCTGGAGCGGCAATGCTCAGTGTGACTATGTGTTGCCCAGTTCTCGCTCCTTCAATTGGAATTCTTCCTGAGGTGATTAATCCAGAAATCGGTCTCTTGTTTGATTCTTTTGATGATATGCAAGATCAAATGGAAAGGACCGCCAATGGGGAAGTCAGCCTCTCTAAAGCTCAACAATTTGATAAAGCGCTAGACATTTATGATTGGACAAACTTGGTTAAAAGAATCAGTTTTCTTCTTAGTAATTAGTCACTAGGGCGTAATAGGAATACGGTATTAAAAAATGGAAAAAGTTGATTTAGCAGTAGTTTTCTATGAGAACGAGGTTGACACGTTAGGGTTACTTGCGAAGTCTATCGAGCTATATTGTGACACTAGCTTAGTAGATAAAATTTACCTAATTAATAATGCCGTCAATCCTTCAGCGGGTCGTAAAGCGTTCGATACGGAAGTTCTACCATTCTTCGATAAGTTCAAAGACAATGTTCGTATCATAGACGCGGATAAACTAGGAATTAACCTTTCAAAAGGTGCCAACCCTTATTTGTCACAGCAAGCACTGAAATTGTCTATAGCGACTATGTCAGATAAAGGTCACTATTTGGTTCTAGATGCTAAATGCCATTTCATTCGAGAACTTAAACGAAGAGACTTATTTAACGAAGACGAAAAGCCAGTGTCTCATCATCAGGTTCATGGTGGGTATGTAAAGGCTTGCTTGAAAGAAGCATGTAATTACTTTGATGTTGATGTCGACCTTGATAAGCCTGCCTTACCAACAGTGCCACCTTACTTGGTGATTACTGCTTTAGTTCGTGATTTGCTAGCTGAAATTGAAAAGCGAGAAGGCGCCGGGATTTATAATCTTATATCGGAGAATGAGAAGCTTGCAGAGTTCTTAATCTATTTTGCATATTTAACTTATCGTGGTGGGCCTGAAAAATTTTATTCTATTAGCACCAAACCATACGCGACATTGTTTACCAAATGGCCTGAATCTGACAAAGATATATCTCGAGTTTTAAACAGCACGTCAAACGACAGTGTTTGGATGTTTTCTGTCCGCGCCAAACGGTTTGCTCAGTTAAAAAATAACGAAATAGATTTTATAGCTAATCTTTGGGCTGAGCGAGGTTTGTTTGACAACACAGCATTTGCAAAAGAGTTTATTCTTCAAAAGGGTAATTCAACAGCTACTTTCGCAGAGGTTCAAGGGCACCCTGCTGGTGATGGAAAGGTTGTTGAAGGAAGAAACCAACGCCTTTTCATCGCAAATGATTCTAACGACGTAATAAAGCAGCATCGTGGCGAGAAAATCCTAGGTATCAATCAAATAAAAGCTTGGCGTAGAGTGATTGAAACGAGAAAAGCAGTTTGTTCTAGCAGGGGTGCCCAGTATAGGCTTATGGTGGTCCCTGATGCGCACGCTGTGCATAAGGGTGACCTGCCACAGTTAGACAATATTGATGCTATACGACCCATACACCAAATAAGCTCAGAACTGTATGATCATTCAAGTTTTACCTATCCGCTAGAAGAGTTGATCGGCGCGTCTAAACAAGCGGAATCTTACCATCCAGTTGACTCCCACTATACCGCTTATGGCGCATATATATGTTATAGGCGAATAATAGAAGATCTGAAAATTAATATTCCTGTATTGAAGGAAGAAGATATTGAGTTGATCGAGAAAGAGGGAAGCGGTGATCTAGGCGAGAAATTTGATCCACCTCGCATTGCCAAATTTACCGAATGTTTTGTCAAGAATGGAAAAGCAAACAAGATTTGGAACAACGGTGTGACAAACCGGGGTCACATGTCGGTTTGGGTGAATTCCGATCAAACGTTGCCGAGTTGCGTTCTCTTCACTGATTCTTATGGATGGAAGATTCAGCGCTTTTTGGCCGAGTCATTTAGCAGACTATACATAGTTCATAGCCCGCTAATTGAACATGATGCACTAGATGTATTTAAACCAAATGTTGTTATTTCGCTTATGGCCGAACGCTTTTTGATTTATACGCCGAAAGATATATTTGATAAGTCTGCGCTAGAATTTGCCAATGAGAAGGGAGGCGACTTCAAATCTTATGAGGAAATACTTTCATTGTCGAAAGTGTGATTTAAATCGTTTAAAAAATAAAATTGTGGCAAATGCATTGGCATAAATAAACAAGTATGACAAAAACCTTTGTTTTAGCCACTGGACCCTGAGTTACCATGAATGTCTAGTCAATAATGGTTAGCGGGTTTTCAAAAGCTCAAGCAATAAAATTTACAATAATATTTTCGGCAGAATAATTGGTAAAGAAGGTAAGACGATGAATTCAGGTGCTATTAAGGCGTATGTTATTAATCTTGACTGTGATATTCAGAACTTTGAAAAAGTCGAGAGCATTGCTAGCGGGCTCCCTTTCAATATTGAAAGAATATCAGGTATCAGAGGAAGCTCTATTCCTAGATTTATAGTAGAAAAAACGGTTGTAAATCATGAGATAGATCTCCAGATGGGAACCGTCGGCTGTTTTCTTTCACATGCTAGGGCGTGGGAAAAAATAGCTGAAGAAGGAAGCGGTTTTGTATTTGAAGATGATATCATTTTTCAAAATATGGATACTATTTCTGAGTTGGCTTCAGAAATGCAGGCTTATGACTTGATTTTTGTAAACGACAGGATGTGTGGTGAAGCGAGTGCAGATAGCGATGAGAGGAATTGTATAAACTCCTTGAAGCAGGAAATTTTAGCGAGGGCAGAAAGAAACCAGATAGCCTGTGGGGGGGACGGATATTATTTGTCACAAGCTGGTGCCCAACGCCTTCTTGAACTCGTTAAAACCAAAGGGGTATTCAATGATGTAGACTGGTTCATATTTTATTGTGCTGTGGCAAATAATAACTTAGACGAAATTCGCGAAAATCGAACTTTCCACAGGAAATTATCATTTTTCAAAGGTACTTACGACTTATTAGAGCCTATCCTCAAAGGTGGTGTGCTAGGAAAACCGATTGTTGCACACGCACCGACTCAAAGCCGAAGAATAATAGAAAATAAAGCTAACTAAATAGAATGTTGAATTGTTTCAATTAGACTTCCGCAGCTTGCATTTAAGCTTTATTTCATAATGAAAAATTTTCTATCTAGAAAAAAAAGCGAACTTGCTTCTCTTGTGAGATTGCTCCGCATGGAGCAGCTAATTAGGCGAAGTAACTTGTTCGATAGTAATTACTATCTGCGCCGCTACAACCTAAATCCCAACGCTAATACTGTACGCCATTATTTACAGGTAGGGGGGGGGGCAGGATATTTTCCAAACGAGTGGTTCGACACAAAATGGTATAGAACGAACTTCGAAGATGTGTCGAATAGTGGGTTAAACCCCTTTGTACATTATATCCAGCATGGGCGTGATGAGGGGCGTGCAACCAACAGAATTCAATTTCATTCGCAAGAAATAAATGGGCTTGGCGCGGATAAAGAACATATACCGCAGCTGTTGTGGCGTGGATTGTCTGAATCATCTCTAATTCGACTCAAAGAAATCTACTCAACGCCTTCAGTGGAGGAGACCGTCAGGTTCTTTTCCATTTGGCATACTGCTAGATGGTTCTATTATTTAGGAGAGTTTAAAAAGGCTCTCAGCTTGTCGCGCCTTGTGGTCGAACAAATAGCGCCTGACGTTTATGGTAAAAGTGGCGCTCTTATGCATGCTTTGTGTCTACAAAAGAATGGCAAGTATTTAGAGTCTGAAACCTTTATAAGAGCTCACTATAAAGATAGTAACTTAGATGAAGATATACTCTTGGCGTTATCCAATTGCGCTGGTTCTGCTGATGAAAAACTTTCTATTCTTAATAAAATTTACCAAAGGCATGGTTTAAGAGGCCTAACTATAAAAAGTCACGACGAGGAACTCTCGTTCAAAAATTTGGCAACAGATAGTGAAGAAGATGAATGTATAAGTACGGAACTTGTAAGCGTAATTGTTCCTTGCTTCAATGCGGGAAAAACAATCAAAACTGCTTTAGAGTCGCTCTTATCTCAGTCATGGAAAAACTTAGAAATAATCGTAGTTGACGATTGCAGTGAAGATAATGCGGTATCAGTAATAGAATCGCTGTCTAAAGAATTTCCGCAAATAAAACTTCTTAAACAATCTCAAAATGGAGGTGCTTATCGTGCGCGCAACGCAGGCCTTTCAGTTGCTAAGGGCGCCTTTATCACTACGCATGATGCTGATGATTGGTCTCACCCACAGAAAATACAGTTACAAATGGAATACCTTTCTCAAAATGAAGCTGTAGTAGGAGTTTGTACTCAGTGGGTAAGAGCTACGCCTACGCTTAATTTAGAGCATAACTGGCGGCTCAACCCTAGGTTGATTCATTGGTCCCACTCTTCTTTTTTGTTTCGACGCGTAGTTTTCGATGAATTGGGCTATTGGGATTCAGTTTTAGTGGGCGGTGATACAGAATATATTTGGCGCGTAGAGTCACACTTCGGTTTTCATTCCGTAAAGAAAATTCACTCAGACATTCCTTTGGCATTTGCTTTGGACGATGAAAACTCGCTAACTAGGAATAAAGCAACTCATATAAAAACAATGTATCAAGGTATGCGCCATATCTATCGGCAGGCATGTCAGTGGTGGCACTCAAAAGAGCCGTCTAACTTGTTCGTAGATATTGATGGTGATCGTAAGTTTCCTGCTCCCCCTACAATGATTTCTAAGAACCTTTATGAAGTGGCTGGCGATACAGTTTTTGTTGGTGATTTTAGTGAAGGCAGGCTAGAGATTGAACTATATGAAGCTATAGCTGCTACTATGAGCAGCGGTAAAAAAGTTTTCCTATATCACTTACCACGACCGCGGGAAATTCAGAGGCAATTATCTAGCGCTTTTTTTGAACTATTGTCCAGGGATAATGCAGAAGCATGTGTGTTCGGCATGACTATATCTGTTGATTATGTGTGCTTTTTAGACCCAGCTCTTTTACTTGAAATACAAGAGGAGTTAGCGATACTTACCACTAATAAAGTGGTCGTTTATGATAAAAGAGGGCAAACGCAGAGTATTAAAATGGCGTTGAGCTTTGTTACTGCTCATGAATCGGTGGAAGTAAAAACTACAGATAGTTTGGACTTACTGCTAGCGTACCTAGAAGATAAGAAGTCGTAGCGAATGATGAATAAAGAGTACTTTGATCCCGAGTGGTATCTTAAACAGTACCCCGATGTTGCAGCTGCAGGGATTGACCCTAAACTACACTTCGACAAACACGGAAGGCGAGAAGGGCGTTTGCCATGCAATATTCCTTCGCTATCCTTTGAGAAGGCTTTATGGCGAAATGCAAAAAACTGTGACGTAATACTCGATTCTTTGCACAGCGCTGCAGAATACTCAAGCATCAACGGAATATATGCCGCTAAAGTACTTGTCGATTACTACCTCTTCACAGAACAGTATCTTTTAGCAAAAGAAGAGTCGGATAAACTTGTTATCAACAGCAGCCTATCAGAAAAGCTTTTTAGTAGAGATGAATTGTCGCTGATAAGGTTTTCATCTTTGTTTGGGGCAGGTTTAGAAGCTGAAGCTAAGCAGGTTGTGAAAGACCCTCATTGGTCAAATTCTTCAAAGTGGCTCGCTGCCAGTATGCTGTCGGAGTCGCGGAAGATTGTTGAGCTTAATAAGCTTTATAAGAATACTGGGTTAAAGGAGCTAACTACGAATAAAGCAGAAGCAACGTTAGATGTTCTTTCAACAGCACTAACATCTGTCTCTGCTTTTACATGGCTTAAAGCACTTGTGAGCAAACCGAAAGTATCAATTATAGTCCCGGTCTTTAATGCAGCGAAAGTCATTTCTACTAGTATCAACTCTCTACTCAATCAGTCATGGAAAAACATTGAGATAATAGCGGTGGATGATGCTTCCACTGATAACAGCTATACCGATTTGAAGCGTTTGTATGGCGGGATTGAACGTGTACGGGTTTTCAAAAATAACAAAAATAAAGGCGCATACGCTACAAGAAACTTAGGAATGTCTATGGCTAACGGTGACTTCCTTACCGTCATGGACGCTGATGATTGGGCTCACCCCCAGAAAATCGAAAAGCAAATTACTCCTTTGCTCTTTAATCGCTCGCTAAAAGGAACTGTTTCTTATTGGGTTAGATGCACGGAGGACCTTAAATTTTCAAAGTTAAGGGCTGGAAGCTCATGGATACACAGAAATGTGTCTTCTCTACTCGTTCGAAAAGATGTTGTTGGCACTCTGGGAGGTTGGGACGAGGTTAAAGTAAATGCTGATACTGAGTTTTATGAAAGGTGTCTTGCTAGGTTCGGTCGAGCCGCGATAAAAGAGGTAATGCCTGATGTTCCTCTCTCTTTTGGAAGAACGCATGCGTCATCACTTACGCAAAATGCAGAAACGCACTTGGTCACCCAGTATGGTGGCGTAAGAAAGCAGCACATGGATTTCGCTCGAGCATGGCACAAGAATAGCCCAGATTTGAAGCTTTTAAGAGATGACCAGCGTCCTTTTCCTGTTCCTCCTAGTATGCTGTTGGCTTCTTTTAAACCTTCATTTGTAAGAGCAAACGAAGCGAGTTTTCTTAAATGGAGAAAAGCGCTAGACGAAAATTGGTATGGGCAGATTTACGACGATGTGAGTTCGATGGGGCTAGATATTCATGATCACTTTTGGGAAAAAGGAGAAAAGGAAGGACGCTATCCATCTTCATTATTTAATCCGCAAGCTTATGCGTACAAATTTGAAATACCACATACTACATCACCCACGTGGCATGCGCTAAATAGCAGCAGTTGGGACTTTTCTGCTCCTGTATCAATAACAGGCTTTGCAAAGCGCTACGGAGAAAGACATGTTGGTCTTTTTGGGCACGCTGTCTCTGAAACCGTCTTCGGCGCAGAAAGAAGCTTAGTTGATATGGCTAAGGCAATGTCTAAGTTTGATATACGCGTAACTCTATACTTACCGTCTTGCGCTAACACTTTCTATATTGAAGAGATAAGACAATACGTAAGCAAGATCGTCTTCTTGCCTTTACCTTGGGCAAACGGAAGAGAAGAGCCAATTGAGCCAATAGCGCAATATTTGGAATCAGAGTTTATACGCATTGGTTATGATTGTGTTTATGTAAATACACTCACATTAATAGAGCCTCTGAGTGCGGCCAAGAGAGCCAATATACCGAGCATTACGCATGTGCGAGAGCTCGTTGAGTTTGATAATGATTTAGCTAATTTACTTCAAGAGCCTCCTCGGCTTACTCATGAACGAGTAATTTCGAGCAGTGACTATTTTGTTGCTAACTCTCAAGAAACAGCCCGTTGGCTCAACGAGCCAGCGCGCACTAGAGTTATTTATAACTGTGTAGATATTCCCACTTCACTTATTCCTATGCCCTCAGCCTCGTTAAAGGTATGTATGTTGAGTAGTAATGTGAAAAAGAAAGGTGTGGAAGACTTTTTTGAAGTAGCAAGCTTATGTAGAGGAAATAGTAATATTCAATTTACTATTTTCGGGCCAATCACCAACGAAGTTACTATGGCTGCTAAGCGATTTGGTGATGACAATGTCACTATTGCAGGCTATGTGGAGAAACCGAAAGAGGCTATGGTTGCACACCATGTTGTGTTGGCACTTTCTCACTTTAAAGAATCTTTTGGCAGAACGGTAGCAGAAGCCATGTCTTTAGGGCGCGTTGTAGTTGGCTACAACTGGGGAGCGGTAAGTGAACTTGTTGAACAGCAGTCCGGTATGCTAGTTGACTATAAATGCACTTCGGGGATTGTGAATGCAATACTAACTCTGAATAGTAATCCTGAGTTACTGGCGTCGATGGGCAACTTTGCTGCTAAAAGAGCTGAAGCGCTTTTCTCTCGCGACATTTTTGATAAAGAGCTAGTAAACGAGATAGTTAAGGTTTCTAAGAAATCTGCTAAACTAAAGGGCTTTTAGTTTTTGATTTTTATGCTATCGATAGCATGTTAGACGCCCCAGTTTGTCATTTTGCCACTTACTCACATGTTAGCGTGGCGTAGTGGCCTCAGTTGTAGAAGATTAGTCACCTATGTCTTATAAAACCCATCCGTTTTGGAGTGTGGAAAAATTGTTAGCGCCGGCTAAAAATTCTCAATGCCAGCCTCATCTTAATGTTTCTGTACTGTCTCATCACATTCCAAAAACTGCTGGAAGTTCACTTAGAGTGGCTTTTGAACAAGCGCTCGGGGTTAGGAATGTTTATGGTGTTTATGCAAATACAGGTGCCAGTGCCATGTCGAAAGGTGAGGGGGTTTGGTTGCCGTCGAAAGCCAAGGTGCTTCACGGACACTTTAAGCCGCATATTAATCATATTAAAACCTTTCCAAACGCTATCAGAGCCGTTTGGGTTCGCGACCCGCTAGAACGAATATGGTCGTTTGTAGGCCATCTCTTGGCGCTTAAAGAGAAGCATCCGCATTATATTTTGTTGAAAGCAAAGCTGCCAAAAGCTAGCCTAAAGTCACAAGAAAGCATAGTTAATGAGCTGATTCTTAATAATACCATTGAGGCTTTTACAAATACTTATAGCCGATTTTTCAATGCCGTACCGATTGACGAATTTAGCTTTGTAGGCTCAAAACATAAATACGAAGAAGGTTTAAAGCAATTGTCGGATTTGACCGAGATAGAGTTAAAAACACTGCAGGTCAACAGACGAACTAGCCAAACATATCAGCTTCCAAGTGGTATTAAGCGGCTTGAATCACATCTACTTCATGAATATAAAATCGTAGGCGACTTTTTATAAAGCCGTAAGAAAGGAACTTTAGTGGCAGTTTATTCCATAATTACCCAACGAGTAGAGAGTACAACCTCCAATGCTCGATGGCATCTTGACTTTCCGTGCAATGGTCAAAGCATAGATGGCGGAGAGCTAATTCGCGAGGGCTTGTTGTTCCAAGGTTGGTTATTAAATGACGAGGCGTCGCCAACATCGCTAGTTATTGTAAATGGTGATGAGGTGAAAAAAATACCACTGAATCGCGCTCGGCCAGATGTTATTTCAAAGGTGTTAAACCAAGCTCCAGAAAATCACGATTTACTTAGTTGTGGGTTTTCAGAGCGAATTAAACTAAAACATTCAGCGTTTACCTTGGGGATTGTTGAGAATGGCACATTCACTGAAATAATAAGTGGATCTGTTGAGGGCAAATTTCAGATTTTGGAAGGGAAAGATGGCTGGCTTTTTCTTGATAATGATACTAACAAGAGTATCGAACAATATACTGGGAAACTAAAATTATCCCGCACAGCTCAAGCTGAGTGGAAAGAATATCTAGAGTTGTTAAACACCTTTTCTTTTTCAGCACAAATACCAGTGTGTTTACTTGTAGCGCCTTCGAAGGAAATGGTTTATGAGGAATATTATCCTTATAACTTTTCAAAAAAAGCGCCTATCGAAAAACTCAAAGAGTTAGTGCCCGAAACACTTAATTTTATTTTACCAATTGAAGAGCTTCGTAATTTAGACGACCGTTCGTTCAGAGTTTGTGACACTCACTGGACGCTTCATGGAGCGAGGTTCGCGGCGCAATTAGTTACAAGTAAATTAATGTCTAGAAATATTGATGAACTCAATGTCTTCGAAGGAGACGTTTATCAGAATAGAGAAGTAAGCGGTGACTTGGGCTCAAAGTTGTTTCCTCCTCAACGTCACGAAGAAGATAGGTTGACCAATTTTAACTACAGACATTGCGTAGTTTTTGATAACAATGTCGATAACTTTGGTCGGATTATCGTTATGTATCATAAACACGCAGTTTTTAAGGAAACTTTGTTAATATTCGGCTCCTCGTCTTCATACACAATGTTTCACTACCTCTGTCGCTTGTATTCTTCGGTAGTTTTTGTTCACTCAGCTGGGAATATTGATCACAAAATCATTGAAGTTGTAAAACCAAATTATATTTGCGCTCAGACAAATGCTCGGTTCGTAGTTAAGGCCCCTAAATACAATGACTCAGTTAATAACTACATAGCGCAGAAGAAAGAAAATGGAAGTTTGGGTGATTCATTTATAGCTGAAAAATTACCAGACGAGTGTGTTTCATACGTCGACTATTTCAAGCAAATCTTGGTTTAATATGTGGCCTAGATTTACGGCTCACTAATAAAGATTAACTAAAAAGTGCTTAATATTTAGCTATGGATTTTTTTTAACATTACTCGTGAGAGTAACCACGTCAGATAGCGTCGGTGATTCTTCAAGAAGAAGTTTGCAATAGTCATTCTGCCATTTAACCTATGCAATAATGGTGTTTAAATGCTTGATGCTGAACTCTATAAAGACCTTACGAGAATAAATCGAACAGATTAATAAGGAAGAAGATGCACAGAAAAGGAATAATACTAGCAGGCGGTTCAGGCACGCGTCTCCACCCATTAACCAAAGTGGTGAGTAAGCAGCTTATGCCTGTTTACGACAAGCCAATGATTTTTTATCCCCTAGCGACGCTAATGATGTCAGGAATAAGAGATATTCTGATCATTACAACGCCTTTTGAGCAGCAACGTTTTATTGAGCTTATTGGCGATGGAAGCGATTTAGGTATTAACGTGCAGTATGCCGTGCAGCCTACACCCGATGGGCTAGCTCAAGCGTTCTTGATAGGTGAAAGCTTTATTGGCAACGACAGCTGTACGCTAATTTTAGGCGATAACATTTATTACGGTCACGACCTCAAGCGCTCACTTCAAAGCGCTTACAGCCAAACTCATGGCGCAACCATATTCGGTTATCACGTTAACGACCCCGAACGCTACGGGGTTGTAGATTTTGACGACGATTGGAACGCGCTTTCTATTGAAGAAAAGCCGACTAAAGCTAAATCTAATTATGCGGTAACCGGTTTGTATTATTACGATAACCGCGTTGTAGACTTTGCAAAACAAGTTAAGCCCTCTCAACGCGGCGAGCTTGAAATTACAGACCTGAATAACCTGTATCTCAAGGACGATAGTTTAAAAGTGGAGTTAATGGGCCGTGGTTCTGCGTGGCTGGATACTGGTACGCTAGACTCTTTGCTTGATGCAGCAAACTTCGTTGCCGCGATTGAAAAACGGCAAGGATTGAAAGTGTGTTGCCCAGAAGAGGTGGCTTACAGAATGGGGTATATTGATGCCGAAAAGTTAGCTTCGCTTGCCGCGCTGCTTAGAAAAAGTGGTTATGGCGATTATCTATTGAAAGTAATAAGCGACAGAGTAAAGGCGTAGCATAAACCCACCATCTTATTTGGACCCTGCATGCAAGTAATAACTACCGATATTCCTGAAGTAAAAATTATCGAACCAAGAGTATTTGGCGATGAACGTGGCTTCTTTTTAGAAACTTTTCGTACCGACTGGTTTAAAAAAGAGTGTGCCAATGTCGACTTCGTTCAAGACAATCATTCAAAATCAAGCCAGGGTATTTTACGTGGGCTGCATTACCAGCTAGAGCAAACTCAAGGTAAGTTAGTTCGCGTAGTAAGTGGTGAAGTATATGACGTTGCGGTAGATATGCGTAAAGATTCTGCCACCTACGGGAAGTGGGTTGGCGTAACCTTGTCTGCTGAAAACAAACGCCAGCTTTGGGTGCCTGCGGGTTTCGCCCATGGTTTTTACGTAACTAGTGAGTCGGCTGAGTTTGTGTATAAATGCACAGACTATTATCACCCAGAGTCTGAGGTTTCGGTAAAGTATGACGATCCTACGTTGAATATCGACTGGCCTCTAGTGAATGGCGAGAAGCCTTCGCTTTCCGGTAAAGATGAAAACGGCATTGCGTTCATTAACGCACCAACGTTTACCGGCGTTTAACCCCGCCGAAATTAGGAATAAGAATAGCCATGAAAATTGTTGTTATTGGTAATGCGGGGCAACTGTCTTATGAACTGGTTCGGATTTTAGGCGAAGACACTATTTGTTTAGGCCCTGAAGATACCGATATTACTAAAGAAGACGTGCTGTCGAAAACTCTGTCCCAGCTCTCTCCAGATGTGATTATTAACGCAGCTGCTTATACAGCGGTTGATAAAGCCGAAGACGATTTAGCGCTGTGCCATGCAATTAACGCTACTGCCGTAGAAAATTTAGCGAAGTATTGTAAAAGCTCTGGTGCGTTTTTGGTTCATGTATCTACCGACTATGTATTTAACGGACACAAAGGTTCGCCTTATTTGCCTGATGACCCTATTGAGCCTCAAGGCGCCTACGGCAAAACGAAAGCCGACGGCGAAAAGACGGTGCTTGAGCTTGTTCCAAAACAAAGTTGCTTGATTCGCACTGCATGGGTGTATTCGGCCTATGGTAATAATTTCGTGAAAACCATGCTGCGCTTAATGGCTGACAAACCGCAGCTTACGGTAATCGACGATCAAATAGGTACGCCTACTTGGGCCAAAGGCTTAGCGCAGGCGTGTATTAGTGCGGCTAAGAATAAAACAGCAGGTGTGTTTCATTGGACAGACGAAGGTGTAGCCAGTTGGTACGACTTTGCCCTTGCTATTCAGGAATTAGCACTTGAAAAGGGCTTGTTGGATAAGGCTATTTCGGTGTTGCCTATTCCTACTAGTGAATACCTTACGCCAGCGAAGCGCCCCCACTACAGCGTGTTAGATAAAACCTCTGCCCGTAAAGCATTTGCCGATTGCACACCAACTCACTGGCGTAAGCAGCTTTCGGCTATGATGGACGAATTGAGTAGCAACTAACTCTTGCTTGGGTGAGCAGCATTTATAGCCAGAACAGAATCTATTCGAGAAAAAGATAAATGAGCAATACAATTTTAGTTACAGGTGGCGCAGGCTTTATCGGTTCTGCAGTAGTACGCTACCTTATAAATGATACTGATCACACGGTAGTTAATTTAGATAAGCTAACTTATGCGGGAAACTTAGAGTCGTTAACGTCAATTTCAAGCAGCGACCGTTACAGCTTCGAGCAAGTAGATATTTGCGATGCTGAAGAAGTTAAGCGCGTACTTACTCAATATCAACCCGATATTGTTATGCACTTGGCTGCAGAGTCGCATGTTGATCGTTCTATAGATGGGCCCGGCGAATTTATTCAAACAAACGTAGTAGGTACTTACACACTATTAGAGCAATCAAGAGCGTATTGGTCTTCACTCGAAGGCGATAAAAAAGCGGGTTTTAAATTCCATCATATTTCTACTGATGAAGTGTATGGCGATTTACCGCACCCTGATGAAGTAGAGCCAGGCACAGCGCTGCCTTTGTTCACTGAAACAACGCCTTACGCGCCAAGCTCACCATATTCCGCAAGTAAAGCCAGTTCCGATCAGCTAGTCCGTTCTTGGCTACGCACTTATAAGTTGCCTGCGCTTGTTACTAATTGCTCTAATAACTACGGCCCTTATCATTTCCCTGAAAAGCTCATTCCGCTAGTTATTCTAAATGCCTTAGCGGGTAAGCCATTGCCTGTATATGGCAAGGGCAATCAAATACGCGACTGGCTGTATGTTGAAGACCATGCCCGTGCGCTAGTGTTAGTGGCTCTTGAAGGCAAAATAGGCGAAACGTACAACATTGGCGGACACAACGAAAAGCAAAACCTAGAAGTTGTACACACTATCTGTTCTATTTTAGATGATGTTAAGCCGAAGGAGAGCAAGTACGCAGAGCAAATTACTTACGTGCAAGACCGGCCAGGTCACGACATGCGTTATGCCATCGATGCTAGCAAAATAGAGCGCGAACTTGGTTGGACGCCAAAGGAAACGTTTGAAAGTGGTATCCGTAAAACCGTGGAATGGTATTTGAATAACGAGGGCTGGTGGAAAGCGGTTTTGGACGGCAGTTACCAAGGCGAGCGATTAGGTTCAGGCAGTTAAATTTTTTTTACCCCTATTGTGGTACACTTTAAAACCGCTTTGATTGTCGAAGCGGTTTTTTATTCCTACAACTAGCAAATAGCCATAATGAAAAAAACTGTAATGCGAGCTGTGCGCGCTGCTCTTCAACTTGTGCCTAAAAGTTTAAAAAACAAGCTAAAGCAAAACGAACGCTTAACCGGCTTCTATATTAAGTCTGTTAGAAAGTCGGGACTTTTTTTTGATGCGCCTACACCTAAGCAAACTCACAAACTCTACCAAGCGTGGTTACACGAGCATCATTCTTTGCTGAGTGAGCAAAACAATGAAGCGCTGCAGTCATGGCAAGTGATTATTGTAGGTAGCTCTGAGAACTTTTCTAAAACCGAGCAAAATGTTTTAGCATTAGGTGCGGCAAGCGTATTTTTTATCAATGATGAAGATAAAGGCGGTTTTCTGCCACACAAAGATAATATCGATATCAACTTACCTATTCTGCTCTTGAAAAGCGGCGATACAGTGCACGCTGGTGCGATAGCGCGTTTTCTTGATGCACTTAAAAGCGCAGGCATTGTGTTCAGCGATACAGATGAAGCGTTAGAAAATGGCGAGTATACCGCGCCGCGTTTTTTGCCAGATTGGAACCCCGAGCTTCAGTTATCAACTGGCTATGTTCGTACGGGGGTAATGTTAAAAGCTGATTACCTCGAAACAGTTGATTGTTTAACGTCGATAGCTGGGCTTTTAGCAAAGCTAACATTAAGTGGTCAGCACTTAAATATAAAGCACATTTCGCTTCCTCTTGTACATTCGTGTTTTGATGATAACGAAACGGCAAGAGACTTAGCTGTAATACGTGATGAAATAGAGAGTAGCGGTGACGCAACAACAACATTAAGCCATGAGCAGAATGTCAACAAGGTGATGTGGAAGAATACGTCGCCGCTGGTTAGCTTAATTATTCCAACCAAAAACGGAAAACAGCTTGTTCAAGACTGTGTTGAATCTATCTTAGAAAAAACAACCTATTCGAACTATGAAATACTGTTGATAGATAATGGCTCAGACGAAAAAGAGAGCTTAGATTATTTTGACTACCTAAATACTCTGCCCAAAATACGGGTTTTGCAATATCCTGGTGTATTTAACTATTCAGCTATCAACAACTTTGGTGTACAGCATGCCATGGGCAGTGTGGTTGGTTTGGTTAATAATGATATTGAAGTAATAACACCCGAATGGCTCACTTATTTAGTGGGACATGTTGAAAGGGAATCCGTGGGCTGTGTTGGTGCAAAGTTGCTATATTCCGATACACGTATTCAGCACGCTGGTGTTGTATTAGGCTATGGCGGTGGCGCTGGTCATGCTCATAAAAACTTTCCGCGTACTCATTCTGGTTATTTAAAAAGAATTTGCGCTACTAATAATTTTAGCGCCGTAACCGCTGCATGCCTTTTAGTAAAAAAATCGCATTTCGATGCTGTTAACGGTTTAAATGAAAATGACTTGGCTGTTGCCTTTAACGACGTCGATTTTTGTTTAAGAGTAGAGGAGTTAGGTGTAAGAAACGTCTATTGTGCTGAGGCTGAACTCTTTCATCATGAATCTGTAAGTAGAGGCTTAGATATTTCCCAAGAAAAGGCAGCGCGATTCAATAAAGAGCTGACTTATTTAAAAACCAAATGGTCAAAAACTATTGAGAATGATCCTGCTTACAGCCCTAATTTAACCTTAAAGCGGGAAAATTTTTCAGTTAGAATAAAAGAAGAAATAGGCTAATTACAAAAGGGCACTGAATCTGCATAACTGCCATATTGTACGGCACATATTTTGAGTTATGTTAGAGCAGTAACGCGATTGAGGCTAGCAGAGTTTATTTGCGTGCGCATTGACTAAAAAATTTTACATTGCACTTCTTGATAGTGCGATAAAACAGTTGTTAATAGTGGAGAAAATCTTAATGGAAGGTACGATGAAAAAGTACAAAATAGCTGTTGCAGGAACGGGTTACGTGGGCTTATCTAACGCGGTTCTGTTGGCGCAACACAATGAAGTGAAGGCTATTGACTTAGTACCTGAAAAAGTTGAGATGCTAAATAGCCGTAAGTCTCCTATTGAAGACATCGAGATTTCAGATTATCTGGCGACCAAAGAGCTTGATTTAGAAGCAACGCTAGACGCTAACCTAGCTTACCGCGACGCGGACTATGTAATCATTGCCACGCCGACAGACTATGATGCCCAAACTAACTATTTTAATACTAGCAGTGTTGATGCGGTTATCAAAAGCGTAATGGCAGTTAATCCAAAAGCGGTGATGGTAATTAAATCTACCGTGCCTGTTGGGTTTACACGAGAGGCTAAAGCGCGCCACGGCAGCGATAACATTATCTTCTCACCCGAGTTTTTACGAGAAGGTAAAGCCCTTTACGACAACTTACACCCAAGCCGTATTATTGTAGGTGAGCGTTCAGAGCGAGCTGAAATTTTCGCCAAGCTATTAGAGCAGGGCGCTATTAAGACAGGCATTGAAGTACTATTTACTGACAGTACTGAAGCAGAAGCGATTAAGCTTTTTGCTAATACCTACTTAGCAATGCGAGTGGCGTACTTTAATGAGCTAGACAGCTATGCAGAACGTGCCGGATTAGATACAAAACAAATTATAGAAGGCGTTAGCTTAGACCCCCGCATTGGTGGGCACTACAACAACCCAAGTTTTGGTTACGGTGGCTACTGCTTACCGAAAGATACAAAGCAGTTGCTAGCTAACTACAGCGAAGTGCCTAACAACATGATTCAGGCCATTGTGGATGCTAACCGCACTCGTAAAGACTTTATTGCCGATTCTATCGTTAGCCGCAATCCAAAAATTGTTGGTATATACCGTCTTATCATGAAGTCGGGCTCTGACAACTTCCGCGCCAGTGCTATTCAAGGCATTATGAAGCGTATTAAAGCGAAAGGCATCGAAGTAATCGTGTATGAGCCAGTACTTACTGAAGATGAGTTTTTCCGCTCTCGCGTAGTCAACGACTTAGAAGCCTTCAAAAAAGAGTCTGATGTTATTGTGGCGAACCGCGTCACAGCAGACATCGAAGACGTACTAGAGAAAGTGTACAGCCGCGACCTGTTCAACGCCGACTAAACTCTTTTTTGTAAACTGAATAAAAGGGGGGCAAAACCGCATTAAAGCTTTTATGCGGTTCTGACCCCATTTATTGCTCTTCTATTGTAAACCCCACTCCCAAAGTTATCCCGCGATATACAAAGCCTTTTGGCGCAATACGCAAATCCACAGGCTGATATTTAGTTAATAAGATATTATTTAGTTAGGTTTTGAAGAGCAGGATACCTTCAATGATGACTGAAGATTTGATAGTGCGAGAATGCTTTGAAGCAGTGGAAGCGTTTGCTGAATGTGCCTATTTAGGCAGAGGGCGATTTGATTGGAGTAAGGTTCAAAAAGACGCCCACGATGCATTAGATTACCGTTTTGGCGAAGCGCAGGTAGAATTATGCGTAGAGCGATGCAAAGGGTAAGAAAGCCTCAAGCAGTTTAGATGGTCAAAAGGTCAGTGTTTCACTCATTTTGCGTAAACAGCGCCTTTGCATTATCGACAATGTGCTCGCAAATAGTGTAATCAGCCCGACTTTTTCCGGTGATAGCATAGTAACGTTCGTTAAGCGCTTTGGCGTTGCCAATACAATGTACGCCGTATTGCACCTCTACATGAGTCGATATAGCTGAGGGTGCGCAGAACACGCCAAAGTCTTCGCTACCAAATAGTTTAAGTAGTGCACTGTCATCAAACTCCGCCACAATTTTTGGATAAAGCTGCTCAGTTTCAAGCCAGCTAACAAGAGCATGCCTTATGCCGGAAGTATGACCTTGCATAAGTAGTGGCATATGATTTAAACATCCAGGAAAGCGTTCGCTATGCTTCAGCGGATGTTTAGCGAAAAAGCTTAGCGAGCTTTCACCCAGAAAGTAGCTTTTGGCATTCACTTGGGTACCCGGCGCAATACCTCTATCGGCCATAATGAAATCGACAGCATTAATCGCTAATTCTTTTAATAACCCTTCAAAGCTGTCTTCCTTTATTACATACTTCACATTCGCGAACTCGCGCATGGTATTGTGCACAAAGTCGTAAAAAAGCACTTTTGGAATACCATTAGTAATACCAATTACGAATTCTTTCGTATTAATTTCGTCATTTGTATTAAGAATTTCAGCAAGTTGGTTGCCTTTGTGAAATATTTCACTGGCATACTGATAGCTCATTTTACCTTTGGGGTTCAAATATAAACGTTTGTTTATTCTGTCGAAAAGCGAATAGCCTAACTGATTTTCAAATGTACTGAGTTGCCCACTTACCGTTTGAGGAGTAACGTGGAGAAGTTTTGCAGCTTTCGCAATGCTGCCTTCTCGAGCCACTAGATAAAAATAGTAGAGGTGATGATAGTTTAAATGGTGCATAACCAAGCTTTTGTCGATGAACTTAGAAGAATATAACAGATTTAATCTTATTAAATATTAAATTACACTATAGAAAATAAGCTTGCGGGTACATAAAAGATACTATTATGGGAAAAGTAATTAATCTACGTAAAACAAGGAAAACGCTGTTTTCGTTGTTAAAACCTGAAGCCAGCTTCTTTTCAGTAGCAATAGCCTATGGCGTGGCAATAAGTTTAATGACACTAGCAGTACCTATTGCGGTGCAAACCCTGATAAACAGTATCGCTAATATCGGTTCAACGCGCGCCGTGGTGATACTGGCCATGGTGCTGTTTTTCACACTATTCACCTCTGGCGTGTTCAGTGCCCTTCGCATGCGAATAATGGAGTATTACGAGCGCAAGGTATACGCGCGCCTTACATCCGATATTGGGTTACGCACTATTATGGCGCCTCATAGCTATTTCGAAGGTCGCCAAAACATCAGTATGACCCAACGTTATTTCGACATAATGACGTTACAAAAGAACATTCCCTCGCTCATGATTGATGGCTTTGCACTGGTATTGCAAATGCTGGTGGGCTTTACCTTAGTATCTTTTTATCATCCCACTTTGTTGGCGTTTAACGTGGTACTTATTCTTGTGATGTATGCGGTTTGGAAAATTTGGGGGCGGGGCGCTAAGCGCACGGCAATTCAATTATCCACTGCAAAATACAATTCAGCTAAATGGCTACACGATATTGCAAGTGCTCACGAGTTCTTCAAATCTGCCGATCACGTTGAATATGCAGGAAAGACTACCGAAAGCTATATTGGCGATTATATTCAAAAACATAAAAACCACTTTCATTATACCTTCTCGCAAGTTGTTATGTTTTTGCTTCTTTATGCAGTGGCCAGTGCGTCATTGCTGGGCATTGGCGGTGTATTAGTCGTGCAGGGGCAGCTTTCTATCGGTCAGCTTGTTGCTGCAGAGTTGATAATGTCGGCAGTGTTCCTTGGCCTATCTCGTTTCACTCAATATCTAAAGCTGTACTATGAACTCTACGGTGCAGCTGAAAAGCTGGGCAGTGCACTTGCTATGCCGCAGGAATCACTTCATTCGAATGCCGAGCATATACCAGAGTCTTCCAAGCTTACATTTAATAAACTAATGCTTAAACATGGTGACGATCACTGTCACATCGACATTACGCTTGAGTCCGGAACGCAGTATTTTATTACAACAGAAAAGAGCTGGGTACAGCGAGAGTTACTGGGGCTATTAAAGCGTTACGAGCCTGTGCGCTCAGGTGAAATCACGTTAGATAATTTAAGTTTGAATGACTACGATATTCACGAACTTCGTCAAGCGGTGACCATTCTCGACCGTTCATTAATTATCGAAGTGTCGATTGAGCAATATCTAAAGCTTGCTCAGCCAAAGGCAAGTTATGCTGATATCCGTGCGGCTCTTGAAGTGGTGGAGCTAACAACGGCCATCGATGCGTTACCTGATGGCTTAAGAACTCAAGTGTCTGTGATGGGGGCGCCGTTACAGCCATTACAGTTTTTGTTATTAAAGTTAGCCGCAGCGATTATCGCTAAACCACAAATTTTAATTTTAAATCAGCATTTCGACGCTATACCGCCAGCGTTAAGGATACGATTGCTCGAGCGATTAAAGGAATACGACTTTACTGTGCTGTACTTTTCTAATATGCCCATTCCTGAATGCGCTACTGGCTTATTGCATCTTCATGACGACGCACAAGTAACGCATTACAATCATAGCGATAAAAGCGCTTCAGATGGGCATGCGAAGGAGGACAGTTAAATGAATAATGCTGAACGTCGTTTTTTAGATAACATGAAGTCGCTGCCTGCCTTGCGGGTGCCTAAATTACACAGAGTGGTATGCGGCATTATTGTGTTTTTGATTATAGTTTCAGGTTTTACACTGTACTTTACGCCTTGGATCCAGACAGCCTACGGCACAGGCATGGTGGATTCTTTGGACCCCGAAGATCGTATGCAGCCTATCAACGCGCTGGTCGATGGGCAGGTGAAGGAGTGGCATGTAAGGGAAGGCCAGCAGATAAAAGCGGGTGCGCCAATCGTTACGCTTATTGATATAGATGCACAGCGTCTAGAAAAATTAGAGTCGCAGTTAGCCGCGGCCAACTTAAAAAATCAAGCTAATGAAACGGCTGTGCGAAACGCTGAAAACAACCTGCAGCGTCAGATAAGCCTCGAAAAGCAGGGGCTAGTGTCGCGCAAAGAAGTGGAGAACGCTCAAATAAAAGTGGAAGAGTTGCGAGCGAAAGCGGCGGCGTCGGTAACAGAAATTAACGATGTAAGTATGACGCTATCCCGTCAGTCTACGCAAACCAAAGTGGCGCCGGTTGACGGCACAGTGGTGAGGTTGTTATCTGGCGGAGTATCCACTTTCGTAAAATCAGGAGACATTTTAGGTCAGTTTATCCCAGCTGATGCAAAACGCAGTGTAAGAATAACGGTTAGGGGGCTAGATGCTCCGTTAGTAACACCAGGCGCAAAAGCGCGTATACAATTTGACGGGTGGCCGGTGTTCCAGTTCAGTGGTTGGCCTGGCGCTGCAATAGGTACCTTCGGCGGGGAAGTGGTCTATGTAGAGCCGGTGGCGAATACCATGGGGGAGTTTCAAGTATGGATAAAACCCGATAAAGATGATGTAGCTTGGCCGTCAGAAAGTTCAGCACGCTTGGGTAGCCAGGTAAGAGCGTGGATATTGCTTGAAGAAGTTCGCTTAGGTTACGAAATGTGGCGTCAGCTCAATAATTTCCCACCTAAACCTACAGTACAGCCACAAACTACCGCCACTGCGAAAGGAAGCGGTCAGTTATGAGCAATAAAGTGAAGCTCAGTTACTTTCTTAATTCAGCCGTGGTTGCTTTAACATTGAGTGGTATACCGAGCGTACATGCAATAGAAAACACAGCCAGCCAGGTTCCTGCGCCCAGTATTAATGAATTCATAGATAGCATGACTCAGTACCATCCCTATGTACTGGCGATTAACGAAGGCAATTACCAGGCGGCCGCTGAAGTGGAAATTGCGCGAAGCAGTTTCGACCCATTCATAGAGCAGAAAACAAAAAGCCGCGTGAGCGGGTTTTACGACGGAACGAACTTAACTCAGCGTTTTACAAACCCGGTTGAAGACTATAATGCCAATGTATTTACCGAGTATCGTATTGCTGCTGGCGACTTCCCTGCTTACGAAGGTGGTTACGATACACTTTCTGCTGGAGAGGCGAGCGTTGGTGTTGCTATGTCGTTGCTACAAAATCGTGAAATAGATAAGCGTAGAACCGAGCTTCGAAATGCAGGGCTTGCTACGGCGCAGTGGGAAGCGCAAGCCACCAGTATGCTCAATAACTTTATTTATAAAGGGGTTACTGAGTACATATCGTGGTATGAAAGTGCGCTGCAAATTAAGGCGGTAGATAATTTGCTTGTTACTGCCCAAGATCGGGAAAAAGCGTTGACCACACGTGTTGAACAGGGCGACCTTGCCAATATTGTGTTGGTAGAGTTTCAAGCAAATATAATGCAGCAGCGATTGTTACTTGCCGAACTTAAGCAAAAGCGCGACGCTCATGCTCAAATGTTGTCGTTCTATTGGCGCTCTCCCCAAGGCGACATGATGTCGTTTAATGCTGATACTCCGCCAAATGATATTGAATGGCCCTTTTGGGTGGGCGACGCACAAATTATGGCATTGCGTAAAGCTTTGCGCCAACACCCAGAGCTTGATGTGATGCAGTTAGAGCAGCAGGTGGTAAAAAACAAAACTGCGCTAGCCAATAATGCCTTACTGCCAAAGCTCGATTTACAAGCGTCTATTGCTCGTGATGTCGGGGCAGGCTCTGAAACACTAGAAGGTACAGAGACGAAACTGGGCCTTTCGTTTTCTTATCCACTTGGTAACCGAAAGGCCAAAGCGGAGCGCTCACAGTTATTATCTAAGCAGCGGGAGTTAGGACATAAATTTACCTCAATCCAGCAGTCGATCATGCAACGCTTCGAACAAGCTTATGTATATTGGACTCAAGCAAAAGACATTGCTGCGCTACAAAGCGAAAATGCGTCACTTGCTAGAACATTGTCACGGGTAGAGAGAACGCGGTTTGATGCCGGTGATAGCGACATGTTTGTGTTAAATGCTAGAGCGCAAAACGAAATTAAGGCGCAGATAAAAGAAATAAAGGCCAAAGTGGATTTATTGAAGGCAGAACTCATGCTTTATAAAGAAGCAGCCATGCTGTATGAAATGAAATAGTGCGTTCAATGTCTTTAATGAGAGCGGGATAAGGTGCGCTGTGTTGGTGTGTGAACGTATTTGTTTCAGCTAAAAACTAGTTTTGAATTTTGTTGAGTCCGTTATGACGACTTTTATCAGCAATACAGGTAACTAACGTTACCTGTATTGCTATAAATCAAAGCCCCAAACGCGATATCAACCTAATTGCCTACGGCAGTAGCAAAGTCACTTTCGCTTAGTCCTGCAGACAGAGCATATTCTTTAAGCTTTATCTGAGATACGCCAGAGTTGTTCGCAGTATTTAAAATACGCATTATCTGTTCACGTTGTTGCGATGACTCGCGAACAGCAGTCTCTACTACCTTTTCCGCTTTATTAGGGAATACGGCTAACAAAGCGTCAACAACATACTCACCAACAAACGGTACCGCGTTAAGCGCACTTGTCATTATCTCGACAATTTTGTTTGGATGCTCTTGCGAAAGTGTTTGCACAATACTGTCGGCAGAGTCTGGCTGAGTAAGCACGGCAACACGTACTATTTCATCAAGTTCTTCTGGTGTAGCCATTGCAGCAGCGTGAACGACAAAATCCACGTAGGTCGGTTCTGCTGTTATAGCTAGCTTAACGATATTCGGACAGCTACTCACTTCTTTCTCGATAGCAAGCTTAACAATTTCTTCGGTAGACGAAGGTTGCGCCGATATTGCAGCGAAGATGATCTCTCTGTATTTATCAGGGTATGTGTCTAATGCAATGTCTACTACTAGCACGATGTCCTGCGGATAGTGACCAGCGATAGAGCTTATTGCTCTTCCCACTGACATAGTCTGATCTACTTGGCGCTTTAAAAAAGCGGTTTGAAACTTAGTCGATTGACTTACTTCATCCTTTGGCACTACTGAAGGGCCCGCAGATTCGTTAGATGCTGTAAGGGGTGAAACTTCTTGCGACGCTTCCTGTGCATTTGCTGATGTAGCAACACCGATACTGAGAAAACCAGCTGATAACAGTGATGCCGACAGAATTGTTAGCGTTCTTGACATAAATCCACCTTTTATAATTATTGCGTAGCTTTATAACGATGCTGCTGTACTCGCTGTTGTAGTAGCTATGGCAAAGCGCTTGTATGAATGCGCCCTAACTACATACTTAGAGCCGTACACATATATAGGTATTAACTACTGTAAATAACTTAGACAGGTTACCCACTTGACTGTGAAAGAGTCACTGTAAGAGGCACGCCGTACATGTTACACACAAAGCTAACGGTATAAAGGTACAAGCAATACAAGTACATACTATAAAGGTGTGTGCGTTACTCAACGAATTCGATATTCGTTCGATATCGTTTGGTTTTTGCACCCGGCCCTTATTTGTTTCTATCGCTTTTATGTAAAAAGCGACGTTCGATAACATATATAAAGCGGTTATCGGCAGCGATCGTTTACCACTTAGTGGTAACTACTATATAGGATCTGAAGTCTCATCCTATTAGTAATTAGTCCACATTGTCTACTAATTATCACATCTGACTAAAAAATAGGCGTTAGGTTCACTATTATCGACTTTTTATTACTTTTTTATGAATAAGGGTTGACGTGAGCGCTCAGATCCCTAAAATGCGCATCCGCTTCGGGGGAAAAGCCAAACGGCAGTGACCACGAAGTTAGTCTCTACTAGCTTTTTAAGGCAGTAAAGACGGGAGTTTCGAAGTTAGCATTAAGAAAATAAATTTTCAAAAAGTGTTGACAGCAAAAACTTCCAGCGTATAATGCGCACCTCACTCAAACG
>NZ_JAZETM010000006.1:0-294368 GCF_036864455.1 Alteromonas sp. P256 | reverse complement strand
AGGCGCCTAGTGGCGCCTTTTTTGTGTCTATCTTTTTTACTACTGTGTCAACGGTAGCTCTAACTGACGCCTAATTTACAGAGCGCGGCGATTTAGCTTTTCATCAGCTTTTAAGTCTATTGCCTACGCTATGTTACGCCCTATTTACTCAACAACACGTTAGCCTAACTAAGCCTGCTTTAGTCGCCGTAAGGCCTAATCTTCACAAGCGCTCGTCCTTGTGAGAGCTAGTCAATTTAAGCACTAGCGGTGGTATGCCCTACTCTTTAGCAGCGCTAGTAATCATCAGCCATGGCGGGGCCTGCGTAATTGTCGAAGCGCGAGAACTGGCCTTGGAAAGTAAGTCGAGAGGTACCAATAGGCCCGTTACGCTGCTTACCAATAATGATTTCTGCAATACCTTTATCTTCACTGTTTTCGTGATACACCTCATCACGATAGATAAACATAATTAAGTCGGCATCCTGCTCGATAGAGCCTGATTCACGTAAGTCCGAGTTAACCGGTCGCTTATCGGCTCGCTGCTCTAGGGTACGGTTAAGCTGAGATAGGGCCACTACCGGCACCTCCAGCTCTTTTGCTAGTGCTTTTAGTGAGCGTGATATCTCCGCAATCTCAAGAGTACGATTTTCACTTAATGAAGGAACCCGCATAAGCTGAAGGTAATCAATCATGATTAGGCTAATACCGCCGCGTTCTCTGGCAAGCTTTCTTGCTCTACTGCGCACGTCCATAGGCGTTAAGCCTGAAGAATCATCAACAAAAAGGCGGTCTTTATCTTTTAACATCGCCATCGTATTTGAAATTCTCGCCCAATCTTCATCGTCTAGCTGCGCGGTTCTAATCTTTGTTTGGTCAACACGACTCAATGATGCAAGCATACGCATCATAATTTGTTCAGAGGGCATCTCAAGACTGAATACGAGAACCGGCTTTTCTTCTGCCATCATGGCATTTTCGACCAAGTTCATCGCGAACGTGGTTTTACCCATTGATGGTCTAGCTGCAACAATAATAAGATCAGAAGGCTGCAGGCCACTGGTTTTTTTGTCTAAATCGGTAAACCCTGTTGTAACACCGGTTACCTCTTTATTCGTCTTAACCAGCTCCTCAAGTCGGTCAATCGTTTTGCCTAGAACAGACTCAACATTGCGAGGACCTTCATTTTCACCGGTTCTTCGCTCAGCAATTTCAAACACTCGACTTTCTGCTAAATCGAGAATATCGGCGCTATCTCGGCCCTCTGGATTATAGCCAATCTCCGCAATCTCATGAGCAACGCCTATGAGTTCTCTGGTTATTGCACGCTCACTAATAATTTGAGCATAAGAGACCACATTAGCGGAACTCGGAGTGTTTTTCGCCAGCTCGCCGAGATAAGCAAACCCACCGGCATCTTCAAGTTCATCGTGCTTTTCTAGCTCTTCAGATACGGTAATGAGATCGATGGGATTACTGATATTTAAAAGACGAGTGATGGCTTTAAATATAATTTGATGCGAACGATTGTAGAAATCTGTCTCTGTGACGAGTTCCGCTACTTTATCCCAACTCTCAGGATCGATAAGCATACTGCCTAAAACAGACTGCTCCGCCTCTATACTGTGAGGGGGAACCTTCAATTTTTCTATATTCTTATCGCCTTGGGGGGGAGAAGCCACGTATGAAACCTATTGTAATGAAACAAAAACAGTGGACTATTATGCGCTTTTACAACGCGTCTCTCAATAAACTTACACCGCATTCTCTGCAACAGGACAATATTCACGCAGATATTTTTAAGGCAATAATGACAACGTTGGGCCCCCCAATACGTTATAAACTTTTTGCGTTTTCATGCACATAGCCCGAAAACATTTCAATAGGAGTTGCTTCTTTGGCACAGAAGGAGCAACCCATTATTGAGTGCCGCTTTAAAATCGTTGCTTTTTCTAGGCGAAAAAACGTTCCATTAGAGGGTATAACTGCGTTATCGCTTTGCTGAATAAGCAGTGTTCTGCCTAACGTTGCAACATCAGATGCGCAGGTTAGTTCAATCTTAGTGACGTCATCCCGTGAAAAACCGATACGCTGCGGGTCTACGTTATATTGCGAATAAAAGTCATCTGAACTTAACCGTTGTGTGTCGTATTCAGGCACTTCACAGGCAAATTGGTCTAGCTGAGCGGACGTGGCCGAGTAGGTGAAGGAGCTTCCAAGTACGCGACTCTTACTCGTATTTTGGCTACTTTTTTCATCTTGATAAGTATCGGTTATCACCCACGTTCCCTCATAAAAGGACGGTTCATGGATAGCGCAACCTAACGTTAATGCGCAAATGCCAAACGCGCCTATAATAAGGCTATGAAATTTCCAAAAGCGTTTAACATGTCCAATAATCTTCACTGCTGTCTCCATTATGCCTAAATCTATTGTGGCTTCCTGCAAACTATCACTGCTATCACCTTCGCTTTCACACTCGCTCTCATCATAACTGCTGCTATTTAGCGCGTGTTGATCTAACACAACCTTATCGCTTTGACGTCGAGTTCAAGGAAAGCTGCGGGAGCGACGAGAAAATCTGCACGGTTTATCTATTAATTTGTATCAAAAAAAAAGCTGCCTTTGTATGAGCAGCTTTTTATCTATCGATTTTTAGCGAACCACACCATGATTAATAAATGCGGACTAAATATGATTATTCAACCTAATAAACAAATTAGAAATGCACTAGCTTATTCACTTTTCGTCTATCTCAATTCGCCCGTGCACGGTAGAAATGTCAACATTTGCAGAGCCACCATTTTGAATGAAGCGAAGCCAACGACTTGGACCGTATTTCGGTTTCTTCACTTCATCGTCGCTAATATTATTCTTGATGTTGCCGCCAGCATGGGCCTCAATGTCAAACTGCGCTGAAACACCTTGCTGAAAGGTAAGAGACACAGCACCACCAACGGAGTTTGCTTTTACTTGTCCGTTATCGTTTAACGACATACTAGCCGTCGTCTTTCCGTTAACCGTATCAATCTCTAACCTATCTATTGCTGCTAATGTAAGCTCAATACGACCATTGACCGTTTCAACCGCAACCTCTGGACTTGTTGTGTTAACGTCTAAGTCTCCATTAACCGAAGTAAATGAAATTTCATTACTGCCTGTATGCGTTACCTCAATATCACCATTAACAGTTTCCACATCGAGGTCACCCACCACATTTAACAACTCAATATCACCGTTTACCGACTCTACTTCAATATGTGACCCCGAATTCTCAATGGTTACGTCTCCATTGACGACTTCAATGTCTACAGCATTTTGAATCCCTGTAGCAGCTACATCAGCGTTTACGGCGGTATAGTGAAGGTCACTGCCAACAGGCGCATAAATGGTAAGCTCATCGCCATCGTTATCATTACCATACCACTGCTTCGACTTGCGCTTTACCTCAACATGAATAACAACCACATCTCCGCGCTTTTCAAAGATAAACTCTTCTGTTCGATCGCCGAGTTCCCCGACCACGCGAACTTGTGACTTGTCCCACACTTTGATTTCGGCACTGCCATTTACGTGTTCAATATCGAGCTTTGGTGATGATGAAGTCTCAATGGTTTTATCGACTTTTTCACCTGCAAGGGCAGTAGGCGAAAGCGCGAGTGCTATCACGGTGCTAAATGCTGCTATCGCCTTTGGAACTGTTATTACTCTAAGTGCTGGTATCGCCTTAGGTGTTAGTATGTTTTTCAGTCTTGCGTTCATTAGATTACCTCTTATTAAATTTGCTGCCATTTTGGCGCGTGCACTCGCTCAACTAAGGCAATTTGTTGTTGATAAACATGGTGTAGCATTTTGATTAACGCTGAATTATCAGGGTCCTCTTTTAATGCTGCTTTGATGGCATCTGCTGCCGTATCTAATTCATTTAGTTGCTGCTGCCAGTCTTTTGTCAGCGCTGGCGTAGTTTCATAACTTGCGAGTAACCCCGCGATGTATTGACGCTGCTGTAAGCTTTGCGCTTCAACAAGTTCGTAGTTATTCAATGAACCATCGTTATGTGTTGAGCCTGGCGCGTAAACCAACATATCAGCAGGTTGTGATGCTGATGGATTACCAATAGGCGTTAAAAACCACAGCATGGAGCACACAACAGCAAACGCGGCAGCCACTGCCCACACGCCTTTTGAGGAGAGCACTGCCTGACTTTCGCCATGCTCATTGATTACAGCACTATCTACTGCCCTGTCATCTTGACAGGTTAACCCCAGTTCAATACCACGCCAAAGATCGCGTTCGGGCTGCCGTTCTTTTTTCAATTCGCTAAGGCGCTGTAACAACTGTTTATCCGCATTACTCATCGGTACACCCCATTGCATTTTTTAAAAGCCCTCTGGCTCGATGCAGCTGTGCTTTGCTCGAGCCCACCGCCATATTGAGCATGCTGGCTATCTCTTCATGTCGGTAGCCTTCTACTGCATAAAGCACGAACACGAGACGGGCTCGTTCTGGCAACGCGCGAATATGCATGTCTAAATCATTATCATCTGTTTCTTGAGGCGCTACAGGCTCTGTAATGCCGCTAGTTTCTATATTTAGCATGCGCTGAAACCAACTGCGCTGCTTACGCATATAGGAGATAGTGACATTCGCCGTCACGCTGTGTAGCCAAGTAGAAAATTGACTATTGCCATCGTAGTTGGCAATTTTTCTCCATAGCTGAATAAACACCTCTTGCGACGCATCTTCAGCCAGGCTTTTGTCGCCAGTTAAGCGGTAACACAGTGCATAGACGCGGCCTATATGCTGCTCGTATAGCGTCTTAAAAGCGTATTTACTGCCCGCTTTTACGTCAGCGATTACCTCGCTTTGTGATTTAGCGGTAAAAACCGCTCTGTCGCAACAAATGCGTTGGTGGCCTTGCTCCATGACGCTCTCTTTTTTGTGTACACTGCGATAGAAAATGTCAGTGTGGCACTTGTTAGTGTTATAAACTTAGTCGTAGCCTATAGTAGAAAGGTTTAAAGAAAAAAATAACTTTTTTCAAAAATGCGGAGTCGGTATGTCAGAATTTAAAGTCAATGCACTGTTTGCAGGTCAACCAAGCCCTTTAGGGCCGCGAGGAGCACCCAGCAGTATTGTCAAACAACCGGTGTCTCAACTCACTGTGCATACCGATAAAACTGATGAAGATTTACAGGCAAACAAGCGCCTTCACGGTGGCCCTGAAAAAGTGCTACACCAATATAACCCCACTAACTACCTTACCCTTCGAAAACATTTCCCAGAGGGAGAGTTTGTGCCCGGCAGCATAGGTGAAAACCTGAGTGTTGAGGGTATGGATGACGCAACGGTTTTCATTGGCGATATTTGGCAATTTGGTGAGGTTCAATTACAGGTGAGCGCTCCGAGAGCGCCTTGCAGCAAAATATCTCAACGATTTGGTATATCAAATTTAGACAGATTTGTGGGTGAAAGAGGCATCACAGGTTGGTATTACCGAGTGTTAAAAACCGGCGTTATTTATCCCGGCGATGAGGTGCATTTGATTGAACGCCAAGACAACACTGTTAGTGTGCATGAACTCATGCAGTGTACACACACAAAAACAGATAAAGCGCTGGCAACAACACTGTCTTCACTCTCCGTTCTTGATGATGAATGGCGATTGAAATGTGAAAAAATTAGCAAACGTTAAGCACTAGGTGGCCTTAAAAGGTTACCTTTTCTCCCTCATTGAGAATATATAGCGGAATGGTGTTATTTAACTGCTTGTCCATTTCTATTAATCTAAACAGTGCCGAGTGGGAGGTTTTATCGCCCATTTGCCAACTCGCATTGCCATAACCCCACGGAATAACCACGCCACAGTTCAATTCCTTTGCAGCCACAAGCGTATCTTCTGGCGTGGTGTGCACATTGCGATACCATTTAGGAGACGACTCACTGAAGTACGAGGCGATAGGAAGTAGGCAAACGTCGATGTGATCAAATCGATTGCCGATATCTTTAAAATGGGGCGAGTACCCAGTGTCGCCGGCAAAGAACAAGGTTTTACCGTTGCTTTCTAGCACCCAACCACCCCATAGCGCTTTGTCATTGTCTTCATACAAGAAGGGCACCATTATACGACTGCTGAAATGATGGGCAGGAACAAAATGTATGGTGGTATCGCCGAGTACTTTTTTTGCATACCAAGCCATTTCGGTAATGTTAAAGCCGCCAGTAGGAAAATGCTCACCAAAACCTAGCGGTACTAGATAAGAGGGCATATTACCAATGTGCTCGATATCCGATTTATTAAAATGATCGTAGTGAATGTGGGAATACATGACGGCGTCAGTTTGCTCTATTTCTTGTGATGATAGCGCTGAGGCAGGGTTGCGGAAAAAGCCATCTGCTAATTTAAATGCCCAATTTACCGGCCAGTCAAATTGTTCAAATACGGGGTCAAACAGAAACTGCTGTCCCTCTTTAGTTGTCACCACAAAACTAGCATGTCCTAACCAACGAACGGTAAAACCGCTATCGATAGCCGGTGACGGATTATCACCGCGATAGACACAGTCTTCCATATCGCCTTCACACTTTATTTTGTCAGTAGGCGCATAGCAATTTGTAGTACACGTAATTGGGTAGCTTGGAAAGTTAGCGTAAAGGTTGCTGAATCGCTCTTCAAATCCATCCGTGCTGTCTCGCTTTATCACCGACTGTGAAGGAGCGATAGTCTCAACGTGGTTTTTTGCGGCGCATCCACAAAAAAGCAATACGATAGATAAAATGACGAACTTATTAGTGAACTTTATAGCGCGCGGCATAGCGACCTCAAAGAAAATTAATACACTGATAATATTGGATTTATACGCTACCTGACACAACTATAAAAATGTTAATAAGTATTTATTTGTGAGTTTCAGATATAAAAAAACCGCTCATGAGAGCGGTTTTTCTAATTACATGAACGCTTACGCTTCAGCAATGATGATCACTTTAATTGAAGTGGTTACATCAGAGTGAATCTGTACGTCGATGTCGTACTCACCAGTTTCACGAAGTGTACCGGTAGGTAGTTTAACCTGTGCTTTTTGTACTTCAACGCCAGCTGCAGTAATTGCATCAGCGATGTCACGTGTACCAACAGAGCCAAACAACTTGCCTTCTTCACCAGCAGGTGCAGCAATTGTAACTTCAGCCAACTCGTTGATTTTTTCGGCGTTTGCGTTTGCAGCAGCTAGCTGCTCAGCAATTTTCGCTTCAAGATCGGCACGACGTGCTTCGAACTTTTCAACGTTGTCTTTAGTTGCAGGAACCGCTTTACCCTGTGGGAAAAGGAAGTTACGAGCATAACCAGACTTTACAGTCACTTGGTCGCCCAAGCCGCCAAGATTGGCGATTTTATCTAGTAGGATGATGTTCATCTAAGCTACCCCTTAAGTTCGCCAAATTACTTGTGTGAATCAGTGTACGGAAGCAACGCAAGAAAACGTGCGCGCTTGATCGCAGATGACAGCTGACGCTGATATTTTGCGCTAGTACCAGTAATACGACTAGGGACAATTTTACCGCTCTCAGTAATGTAGTTCTTGAGAGTAGCGATATCTTTGTAATCTATTTCGGTCACACCTTCTGCTGTAAAACGGCAGAACTTACGACGTCTGAAAAAACGAGCCATGGGTGATCTCCTTAAGCGTTGTCTTCAGTGGTTTCAGTTTTCTTTTCTGCGCGCTCTGTGCGAGGTGCAGAATCTTCACGACGCTCACGACGAGGCTCTTCTTTCATCATTGGAGAAGGCTCAGTAACAGCGTTTTTAGTGCGCATTACCATGTTACGCAAGATCACGTCATTGAAACGGAAAGCATTTTCCAATTCGTCAACGGCGTCAGCAGATGCTTCAGCATTGATTAGTACGTAGTGTGCTTTGTGTAGCTTTTCGATTGGGTAAGCCAATTGACGACGGCCCCAATCTTCTAAACGATGAATCTGACCACCGTCTTGCTTAAGAATAGTAGTATAACGCTCGATCATACCAGGTACTTGTTCACTCTGATCAGGGTGAACCATAAATACGATTTCGTAATGACGCATTATAGCTCCTTACGGTTGTAGCCTCGACAGTACAGCCAACTGTATGGAGACAAGGAACGAATTGGGATGGCTGTAAGGGCGCGCATTATACGCATACCGTTAAAATTGCACAAGCATTAATCACTGCCATATTTAATCGTATGTCTAAACAACCGATTAAATGCAGCGTGATACCAATAGAGGAAAAATTAATCACATAACTGTTTATTTATACAGTTAAATACTGTAGAGTTTTCGTGAATTTAAAAAGAAGGGGACCTACCATGGCCATTACCACACAGTATGTTGTTACGCACAAAGGGGTAGAAAAATTGGTAACTACCGACAAAAAAGAAGCTGATCAGTATGATAAAATGCTAGATGCAGCAGATAACTTAGCGCAATATATCCAAGCAAAGGGGATTGGTCTTGATGACAGCGCGTTAGAAGAACTCACCATCTTACTGTCTAAAAACAAAGACAAGGTCAGTAAAATATTCAAAGGTTCGTCTGCCCAAAGCGTATTGGAAGACGAAAGCGCAGAGGTGGTAAAGCTCAAAGCTAACGGCTAGTAAACAGCCGTTAGCACGCGTATTTTGTGTTGTGCTTTCTCCTGTTTTTATATTAAGCGGCCCTAAAACTAAGGCTTGCTTGTTATGACCACTATCTCAATTGTTGGTTAGTATAACGGGCTGAACATCTAGACATGTAAGTCACTTCGTTATTCGATATTATAGAAAAATGAAAATTGAGATAGTAGTCAGGAGTGAGCGTGAAAGCAGGCGTTGGCACATCAGAAAGCGCAAAGACAAACGGTTCTTATAGCACAGCCATTGCTATAGATAACGTTAGCTTTTCTCACAACGCTGCTGATAGTGAAAAAGCCCGCCCTTTTATTGAAATAGAGCAGTGGCATTTATACCGTGGGGAGCATGTTTTTCTTTCCGGCCCATCGGGCAGCGGCAAAAGCACTTTTTTAAACTTGCTAAGCGGCACACTGACCCCTAACAGCGGTGCAATATCGCTTTTAGAACAGCCGTTTTCTACTCTTACCAATAAGCAGCGGGATCGATTTCGCGCTAACAATATTGGCGTTGTATTTCAGCAGTTTAATCTCATTCCATACCTGTCTGTTAAACAGAATATTAAGGCGGCTCTCTATTTCGCCGGTGCGAATATAAAGGACAAGGCGCTTGATGAGCGTATATTGACGCTACTTAACGACTTACAGCTACCAAACCAACTGTTAAATGCGAAAGCAGACACCCTAAGCGTGGGTCAACAGCAGCGCGTTGCCATTGCCCGCGCACTCATTAACACGCCTGATATTTTAATTGTCGATGAGCCCACATCAGCCCTTGATGCAAAAGCGAGAGATAGCTTCATGGACGTGCTAAAAAAACTCTCCAAAAACAGCGCCTTGGTTTTTGTCAGTCACGACCCGTACTTAAAGAAGTATTTCTCAAGACATATGAGTATGCACCAATTTACTCCGAATCATCAAAAAGTCACTGATGTGTCTACTGCCTCTAGGGGCGTATCACCTTGTTAACCACAATCGCGATACAAAGTTTAAAGCGCCGCAAGAACACTGCCCTTCTTACGTTAGTGAGCATTGTGATTAGTGTGAGTTTACTACTGAGCGTTGACATTATTCGCTCCCAGGTGAAAAACAGTTTCACGCGCACCGTGTCGGGCGTTGATGTGATTGTAGGAGCGCCAAGCGGCCAGCTTAATTTACTACTGTCGTCTGTCTTTAATTTAACCACACCGTCGAAGGGGATTAGTTGGGACAGCGTTAGCTCGCTTAACAACGACCCCCGTGTATCTTGGCTAATTCCCTTATCGCTTGGCGATACACACAGCGGGTATCGCGTCATAGGTACCACTAATGCTTACTTTAAGCATTTTAAGTACGGCGATAAACAGCCTTTGATATTTGCTGAAGGGGGCCCATTCGCCCACGTGGGTGCAGCAGTTATTGGTGCTGACGTTGCAGAGTCTTTAGGTTACCGCATTGACGATAGTATTGTTATATCTCATGGCTTGGGAAATGTGTCCTTCCGTCAGCACGACGGCTTTCCTTTTTCAGTGACCGGTGTGTTAGAGAAAACAGGCACACCTGTTGATAAAGCGGTGTATGTAACGCTTATTGGTCTTGAAAAAGCCCATGTACATGCTAGTCCGTCCAGCATAGTGAAGCCATCCCAATCTATTCAACGCCCGTCAAAGTTACACGCTCAGGCACACGTACATTCTGACGGTGAAGCTGCTGTTTACGATAACGGTGAGCATAAAACAACCAATCACGAAGAAGCAGGACATGAAGAAGCAAGGTATGAAGGTGACAATAGCCCCCATTCCCACAAAGAGAAACCTGAACGCCAGCGCTTGGGCGAGATGGACATTGAAAACAATAATGTTTCATCAGTGTCTGCGGTGATGCTGGGGCTTAAAAATCGCATAACCGCTCTACAGTTGCAATATCAGCTCAATCAGCGAAGCAAAGACCCCGTACTCGCCATATTGCCAGGCATGGCGCTTGCTGAG
Source organism: Alteromonas sp. P256 (assembly GCF_036864455.1). Taxonomy (NCBI): domain Bacteria; kingdom Pseudomonadati; phylum Pseudomonadota; class Gammaproteobacteria; order Alteromonadales; family Alteromonadaceae; genus Alteromonas; species Alteromonas sp. P256. Next base: position 283,778 of record NZ_JAZETM010000006.1, on the reverse strand, counting down.
TTATGGCAAATTATGGGAAATGTGGAAGCACTGCTTTTGCTGTTGTCTTCACTCATCGTCGTGTCAGCCCTTATCGGCCTTGCTACCATGCTATTGGCAACGATGCGAGAGCGTTATCAAGAAATCGCTGTACTACGCACTATCGGCGCTAGCCCAGCCGCTCTTCTTATGTTGATACAGCTAGAGGCGTTACTTATTGCGCTAGCGGGGTGTGGTGTCAGTATGCTAGTAGTAACAGGCTTACTCTCTGCACTCAAGCCATGGTTAAGCGCCGAGTTTGGCTTATTTTTAAGTGATACTCTTCTGTCTTCAAACAGCTTAGCAATAGTTTTACTTGTATTACTAAGCACTTACATTGTGTCATTTTTCCCAGCCTATGCCGCGTATAAACGCGGCTTACACGCTGAATTAACCAGTCAATAAAACGCGGGCTATTTCTACTCTCCCACACGCTTGTCGGTGCTAAAGCGCAAAATAAGCTCGTGAACGCGATTAACCGTTTCACGTAACTCATCGCTTGCGGCCAGTGATGCCTCTGAAGAACGCTGAGTTTCATCAGCACCGTCTGCAACATCGACAAGCTGTTGATTAATGTGCTCAGCTACTGTGCTTTGCTCTTCAACTGCCGATGACATTTCCACGGTAGCGTCTGCAATACCGCTTACCGCGTTATTGATTTCAAATAATGCACTGCGGGTTTCTTCCACTATAAAACTGCCTCTCTCTGCCGACGCTAAACCATCGGTAGATACTCGCACAGCACGGTCTGAACGCTCAGCCAGCTCAGTGATAATATTGTGAATTCTATCGGTAGAGTCTCGAGTACGTGAGGCAAGCGTTCTGACCTCATCGGCAACCACGGCGAAGCCTCGACCTTGTTCACCCGCTCTCGCTGCTTCTATTGCCGCGTTAAGCGCTAGTAGGTTTGTTTGTTCTGCGATAGCGGAAATAATATTGGCGGCCTCGCCAATATCGCTCGTTGACTGAGCTAACTCAGTCACGGTTTCTGATATTGATTCAACAGCTTTTCGCAATGACACAATAGCCTGCATGGCCTCTTCAGCTTTTTCATTACCCGTATCCACATTCATGGCCGCAGTTTTCGCACTCTTCGCATTGCTTTCTACCCGCTCTGCAACCTCCTGAATAGCCTGGCTCATTTGCGTTACCGCAGATGCTATTTGCTGAGTAGCTTGATTTTGCTGCACCACAGCCGCACTGGTGTTTTCTGCTTGTGTGTGAGTGGTGCGCGACACAGTTTCAAGCCCCGAAGATGCATCTTTTATTCGAGTAAGTGCAGTTCGTGTTCGAGCAAGTTCACAGCCAAGAACCAGCTTCGCCCGCGCAATATGAGGGGGGGCTGCAAAATATGTCTGAGCCACAATATCATTGCTGTAGCTCTTAGGACTTAACGATAGAAACTCTGTCCACTCACTTCGCGTTTTCGCTGCCTGTGCCCCAATAAGCACCAACAATGCAACAAGTGAAATAGACGCTGATATTATATTAGATGTAAACCAAACCAATGCTACCCCCACAAGGCCAATTAATATTGACGGCCAAACGTGACCAAGGCGATGGGCTATTTGATGAGACACTGATGTGGCAGATTTGCCCGCATGAATTCGCTCGTACATGTCAGTCGCACGCTGAACCTCCTCTGCAAGTGCAGGCACTCTCACTGACTCGTAACCCACAATGGTCGATTTATCATAAACTGGTGTGACAAATGCCGACACCCAATAGTGATCGCCATTTTTACGTCTATTTTTGACTAATCCAAGCCAGCATTGTCCAGACTCAAGGGTTGCCCACATTTCTTTAAATACTGAGGGTGGCATATCGGGGTGGCGAATTAAATTGTGATTTTTACCAATTAACTCTTCACGCTCATATCCACTTACTTCTACAAACTCATCATTGCAATGCTGAATAATACCGCGTCTGTCCGTTGAGGATATCAGTCTGAAATGCGGAGGAAATGTGTGCTCTTTTTGAGTAATCGGCTGGTTGTTTCTCATTAATATCAAACTCCACAAAAGCGCATTCATAGAGACAACAATGCGCTGCTTAATCAAAACTTAGCTAAAACTTATTCAATATTAGTTAACGTTTGGGAAAAAGGAAACTTTAGAGATAAAAGCGTGCTTTTGGATATAACACAACTGCCTAGCTGTTTTTTGCTGCAAGAGGAAGAGAGACAACAACCCGGGTACCCACACCTTCAGTACTGTAAATATCTACCGTTCCATCGTGTTCTTCGACAATCGTGAGTGAGATTGACATACCAAGTCCGGTTCCATCGCCAGGCGGTTTAGTGGTATAGAAAGGCGTAAAAACTTTGTTGAGCACTTCTGGGGGCATTCCCTCGCCCTCATCTTCTATAATGATGCGCACTTTGGGTTCGTCTGCCTCAATACTCAGCGTAATGCTTTTGCCTTCTGCAGTGGCGTAAATGGCATTAGTTAAAAAATTGACCAATACTTGCTGAATTTGCCCTGCATTGCCTTTAAAGATTACATCGTGTTCAGGCGCATTGAAATACACCTTATTTTTATATCGATGCAGGTTGTTTGTTAGTTTAATTGCGGTTTGTATCGCTTCTGTAGCGCTAATATCCGCAGGCTTTCCAGAACTGGGGTATGAGAAGCTTCGCAAGGCTTTCACGATGTCTATTATCCGTTCAATACCTTCTGAGGATTCGTCAAACATCTCCGCAATATCTTTTGCGCTATCTTTAAGGGAAAAATCCTTTTCTAACTTTTGAAATGTTTCTGCTATATGACCGCCCGCATCGCGACACAAATCACCAATTTGATCTAATGCGCTTTGGTAGTCATTAAATATATCTTTCGCTACCGCCGTATTACTTCTTACATAACCTATTGGGTTATTTATTTCATGAGCAATACCCGCCGCAAGCTGACCTAGCATGGCCATTTTATCAGCGCTTTTCAATCTTTCTTCTAAATGCTTTTTGTCTTTTTCCATAGAAGATATGGCAGCTTCTTGGTGACTTAATCTATGAGATTTATCTTTATCACGAAGACCAAAATTTAAGTAATGCTTTGTGGTGTCTAGAATATAAAGGGTTTCTTCCTCTAAGTTGTCATCAGCGGTTAAAAGGGCTAGCCAAGCAAATTCGTCATCTGAAAGCTGGTGCATGAAATGAATAACACGGGCCTCACACTCTACATCCGGTCGTTCTACGGCATTGACACACCAATGCGAATAACTTTCTGTCAGCGTTAACGGTAATTCATTCACAATAAGAGTGGAAAGCTGCGGTGCTTCTACCCATCCACTATCTGAGGTAAGCACTTTGTCATCATCGCCCACGACCATATTGCCGTTTTTAACGATAATTGCTTTACCACAGCTTGCCTGACAAAACTCCACGGCAGATTCTAATGCAGAGAAGATAAAAGAGGCCACGGTGCTTGTAGCACCAAGTTGAGAGGCCGAGCGACTCAAATAAAGTAATTCACGCTCTCTTTGTTTGGAGGCCTGAAGGGACTTCCTGAGCGCTTGATTGGCTAAATAAGCATCTTGAGAGTAGGTTTCCAAAAATGCTTCCGCACTTTGTCGCGCTAGCTTTTGGCGTTTGAGCTGTCGCTCCAATGAGTTAACACGTGCTTCAAGCTCGCTTATCTTTTGACTTGCAATGCTCTCTCTCTCATCACTCACTATCAGCTACCTTAAAATCTAAATGGGTGGCTTCTCATGCGCACCCACATAGCCATTCTTACCGTTAATAACCGGCTAGCGTGTCGAGAAGTTGCATGACTCGCCCACTTGCTTGCTCCATTTCCATAAGCTTAGCATCAGATTTAGTTTGATCACCCGCCAATTTTGCTTCTATCGCCGCTTTACCACTTTGGTGCACTGCTGCATGGGGAGTGTCGAGCTCTCTAAACGCTGCAGTCTTACCTATGTTGCTGCTAGCACTTTCTCTGTACCACTGACCCAGGCGACAGCTTGAATGATCTGACAATTGTGCAACGGATTTGTCGCTGTAACCACACAGCACAGCATAAACATCTGCTTTCCAAACCACATGATCTAGCTTTACGGTTTGAATAAACGTACTAAAAGAACCTTTGGTAATTGTCGACTTCATGCTGGTACAGTGAGCCACCATACCCTCGTAGCTGCCGTTGAGTTCATTAATGCCAGCTTCTAAGTTTTCATTATTACCGCGCAACTCGTTAACGCCAGATACCGCTTTTGCGGTGCTTTGAATAATACCATTAACCAATTCAGATACTTCGGTAGCCGACTTATTCGTTTCAGTGGCAAGGGCTCTTACTTCATCAGCAACAACACTAAATCCTCTACCGGCATCGCCCGCTCGCGCTGCTTCAATAGCGGCGTTAAGAGCAAGTAAGTTCGTTTGATCTGAAATACTGGTGATAGTAGTAACAAATTTATTAATATTGTCAGCGGTAGTAGAAAGCCCAGAGATACGCTCACTCATACTGCCCATCTGCACATTCAAGCCACTCATATCATTGACGATATTGCTTAGCGTCGATGCTGAGTGTGTAAATAGGCTATCAATGTCTGCAATAGACTGATTTTCTGAATCAATATTGTGAAACGCAGCAAGCACTGATTCTCGAATGCCATCAATTTGCTGAAGCGCATCGATAATGCATTTAAGCAAAACAGAATCATTCATTTGTGCAGAGGCTGCATGTAAATGTTCAACTTCGTTTGCCAGCGACGTATTTTCAGCTTCTAATACTGCGACTCTATCTAGGGTTTCTTGCAGACGCGTTTCTAGTTGCTTAGCCAACGCCTCTTTCTCATCATACTTACCGCGTGAAACAAACATATGTTTTTCCGAAAATTATTGTTATTCGTTTTATTCAGAGTAACAGAAAATACGTAGATGTGACTATTAATCTGAAGTCGAATACGAGTGTAAAACCGTGCTTAAAATTATCGACCGTTTTACCTACCCCTTTAATAAAATATGCGTGAGCGAAAGGGATTAACGCAGTTGCAGCTCTTTTCGGCGAATAGCATACATAAACTTATAAGTTACACCTTTCGTTCACAGAAACGCGTTAACATAGTCAATAAGGTTAGCATCGCTATCAACGCCACTATTTTTATATCGACAACTACATTTACTGGTGAACCTTTCACATGGTTATTGAGACACTTCTTTTAACGTTTGCGCTTCTTGGCGTAGCCACATTGTTGCAAACCCTCAGTGGTTTTGGCTTTGGTTTAATTGTTGTCTCAAGCTTCACCCTGCTGGAAATTATGCCGCTAACTGCAACAACGTTTTTAGTGAGCTTTTTGAGTTTATTTAACTCTGTTAGCTTGGTCTTTAAAAACACTCATCATGTGAACAAACGCGCATTCAACATACTGCTTGTCACTGCAATTCCATTTATGGCTGCAGGATACATATTGCTGGAATACCTCTCTCAGTCTATGTCCCACTGGCTCAATATTATGCTAGGGAGCGTAATTTTGCTGTGCTGTGGGCTGCTTGTTATTAAACGCAGCGCTGCAGAGCGCTCTGAACCCTCAATGGGTTTTGGTGTTGCAGGGGCAATGAGCGGTCTACTAGGTGGGCTTTTTTCTACGTTTGGACCCCCTGTAGTATTTCAATGCTACAGACAGCAATGGTCAATTACAGAGATACGCATTACCTTGCTCGCTTTTTTCTGCTTAACGTCGCTGATGCGCTTAATTGTGGTGCCCTTTGGTACGCTTCCCTCTTACGACATTGTCCTTTCAACTCTTTTTGCCATTCCCATCGTTTTACTCTTTACCCGTATTGGCCGTTTGCTGGCGGCAAAGGTCTCAGCAAAACACATAAAATTACTGGCCCTACTTATGCTCATCCTAAGCGGCAGCTTGCTTATCATTCAAAATATTACGCTGTAAAACGATATTCGTTTTTCTCATCGATGTAGCCATTAATTCTCAATTTCCACGTGAGCATTGTCATGGGAATGGCCTGAGTGCAAATGGTCTGAGTGGGAATGTCCATGATGATGGTGCATAGTGAAATTTTCCATTTACAGTTAGGCTAATAAAGGTGTTTTCACAGCGGGGGTTATAAAGTAAAACATAGCTTAAACATCAACTCGCTGTTTTAACTATAGGCTCTGCTTACGCCTTATATAAAACACCATTGTCGATTAATTTCATGAACCAATGTCTCAAAGACACATTTTCACGACCCATCTTTGACAAAGACTGCAAATTAACTCACCCAAAAACGGATTGTTAACACTTAGTCTATTCGTGATGGTGATAATAAACATAATTTTCACAAAACTGGGATAACACAATCACTTAACCTGCGCTCTTCACTCGTTTTCAGTCTATGTGCTTTTTCACAGAGTTGTTTAAAACCCACTTTTATTGTTTAAATTCATATTCTTAGAGCAACGAAACCTGTAAAACCTACCGTTAAAGGCTCTATCCAAACAGCGATGGCATTTACAATAAATGTTATCGATATGGTAATTCGTGAATGGTTTTAATGTTAAAAAGTTGAAAAGATGATTGATCTTTTCGTTGCGCTCCCTTAGTGTTAGGAAAATGTAAGCGCTTCCAAAATCTTCACACTTAATTTTGTAAGCGCTTTCAAAAACACAAAAGCCATCGCGGCTGTCGTTAATACACACTCTACGACACACTTAACAACACATTTATAGCAAGGCTGAAAGCAATGACTAAACATGCATCTAAAATTACGCGGGTAGCTGCCGCGTTGTCAGTCACAACCCTATTTGGCTGTGGGGGCGGTGCCACCACATCTACTGATATAGACGCGGTAGACGCCTCTGCACCAGTGTCAGATTGGCAGCTTGTATGGAGCGACGAATTTGACGGTTCAAGCATTGATGAGAACAAATGGACTCACGAAGTAGATTGCGCCGGCGGTGGCAACAATGAAGCTCAGTGCTACACAGAAAGTGAAAGCAACTCTTTTGTCGAGGACGGCACGTTAAACATTGTCGCGCTTCCAGCAGAAGAAGGTGCACCAAAGCCCTATACTTCTGCGCGACTGAATACCCGTTATAAAGGTGATTTCAAATACGGTCGCATAGAAATGCGAGCAAAAATGCCGGAAGGACAAGGTTCTTGGCCAGCATTTTGGATGATGCCAACAGATGAAGTATACGGTGGATGGCCTCGCTCTGGTGAAATCGACATCATGGAAGCGGTTAACCTCAAAGCAGCAGACATTGACGGCAATCCTGAAAATCATATCTACGGCACACTTCACTACGGTCAAGAGTGGCCGAACAACGACAGCTCGGGAAAAGCTTACTCACTACCTAATGGCGCTAACCCTGCCGACGATTTCCATACTTATGCCATTGAATGGCAAGAAGGCGAAATTCGTTGGTATATGGATGGTTACCTGTATGCCACTCAGCGTCGCTCTGAAGTACGTGAAAACAGTAAAGGCGAAGCAACGGGTCTTTCACACCGTGGCTGGTATGCAGAATACTTCGAACAAGGCACAGGCGAGCTAACAACACACTGGGACAATGCACCATTTGACCAAGAGTTTTACCTTATTTTGAACCTCGCTGTTGGTGGAGCATGGCCTGAGTCTGTCAATGAAACCGGTATCGATGCCGACGCATTTGCACAAGGTCAAAGCCTAGAGGTTGACTACGTTCGCGTGTACGAGTGTGGGTCAGACCCCATGACAGGTAAAGGATGCGAAACCGTTCGCCCAGGTTACGACTCACTTGAAGATGCATTAGTTGAAGGTGCAGCACCCATTCCATCCCCACCTTCTACTGGAATAGCTCAAAACCTGACTATTTTTGACGGTACACCTAATCCAAACTGGCCTGCATGGGATTGCTGTGGTGGTTCTACACCCGCACTTGTTGAAGATGCAGATGAAGGTCAGGTATTTGAGTTTAGTATTGGCGATGCGCCAACGGTAATGGGTTTCATTAGCCGTTCAGCGTTTATCACCGACCCTGACGGTCAAGCGTCACCGTTTGACGCGTCACCAATGGAAGAAACAGGCAGCATTAAGTTCGACCTTAAAGCGGTTGCCTTACCAAACAATGCAACAACGTCGTGGTTGTTTAAAGTTGAAAGCTCTGAAGGCTCTACTTTCGCTGAACTTCCTTTGATGGATGGCTATGTTGGACCTGCTGACGTTGCAGGCGACACACCTTTACAAGGCGTATGGGAGTCGTACGAATTCCCACTGAGTGTATTAGCAGAGGCAGGCCTAGACACCAGTGCTATCGACGTAATCATGGTATTCCCACTATGGGATACGGGCAGCGGTGCAGTATATCGCATGGCCAACGTTGAAATTTCACAAGAAGGCGGTGCGTCATACCCTGAGCTTACTATCTTCGAAGATGGACAAAATCCAAATTGGCCAATGTGGGATTGCTGTGGCGGTTCAACACCAACCGAAGAAATGGATGATGAAGAGCACGGTCTTACTGCTGAATTCCGTATAGGCGCAGAGCCAACAGTAATGGGCTTTACCACTCGTTCAATTGATGGCGGCGGCGCTACTCCATTTGACGCCACGGCACTTACTGATGGTGGTTTACTGCAGTTCGAAATGAGAGTTGTAAGCGCACCAACTAACCCAGACTCTACTTGGGTATTCAAAATTGAATCCAATGATGCTGCTACTGCCGTTGAGCTTCCACTTACCGACAGCGCAGAAGGTCAAGCCCCAGTTGAAGGTGAATGGCAGACTTACACGTTCTCCATTGCCGATCTTCAATCACGCGGCTTAGATGTAAGCGGTATTGACGTCATCATGATATTCCCAGCGTGGAGTACAGGTGAAGGCGCGGTATACCGTGTTGATAATGCGAAGTTCTTCCACCCTGACAGCGGCAGCGAGGCGCCTGCTGGTGGCTTGAATATTTTCGCAGACACCGCAGCTGAGCAATGGTCTATCTGGGATTGCTGTGGTGGTTCAACACCAACAGAAGAAGTAGACGACGCTGAGCACGGTACAGTGGCTGAATTCAGAATTGGTGAAACACCAACTGTGATGGGCTTTTTGGCTGATGAAGAGGTGTCTTACGACGCATCTGCACTGCTTTCAACGGGCGTCGTTCGCTTTGAAATGAAAGTAAGCGCAATGCCTATTGATACATCAGGTCAGTGGTTATTTAAAATTGAGTCTATCGGCGCGTCTTCTGCAGTAGAGCTGCCAATGTCATCAAGCCTTGAAGGTGTAGAGCCTGTTGAAGGCGAGTGGCAGACATATACGTTCCCGCTGCAAACGCTTTATGACGCAGGTCTAGATATCAGTGCAATCAACGTTCTTATGATGTTCCCTACTTGGGATACAGGAAACGGCGCTGTATACCGCGTTGATAATGTAGAAATAGCAGCTCAGTAATAAAGCAATTTGCCGCCAGCAGCCTGGCGGCAAATCAAATTGATAAGAATTAGTAGGCAATTATGAAAAACACAACTTTTAAAAAGACCCAGCTTGCCACATCAATGGCTTTGTTATTGGGCTCTACTTTATTGGGCTCTACTTTTGCCATGCCTAGCTACGCGCAAGAAGCAGAGACAGCAATGCCTGAAGAAGGCGAAGTAGAAGTTATTCAAGTAAGCGGCATTCGCGGCTCTATGATCCGCTCTATGGATTTAAAGCGCAGTTCTAGCGGTGTTGTTGATGCCATATCGGCAGAAGAACTGGGTAAGTTTCCCGACACTAACTTAGCCGAAGCCCTCCAGCGCATTACCGGTGTAACCATTAGCCGTAACAACGGCGAAGGTAACGAAATTACTGTGCGTGGTTTTGGCCCAGAATTTAACTTAGTTACCCTTAATGGCCGTCAAATGCCGGGCACAGGTTTCACCCGTTCATTTAACTTGTCTAATCTTTCTTCTGAAGGTGTAAACACGCTAGAGCTACAAAAAACCGCTCGCGCAGAGAACCCAAGTGGTGGTTTAGGTGCAACGGTGAACATCATTACTATGAAGCCGCTTGCTCAATCTGGGCAGCGCGCATCATTTTCGGTAAAAGGTATCTACGATACCTCAAACGAAGAAGGCGACGATGTAACACCAGAAGTTGCCGGTGTTTATAGCAACACGTTTGCAGACGATATGTTCGGTTTTGGTGTGTCTTTTTCTCACCAAGAGCGTGATTTTCAACAGCAGGCCGCTAATATTCAAGGTTGGCAGCTGCAAGAAAATGATGCGTTACCTGAATTAGATGCAGAAAACGTGGTTGATAACCGCTCTAACATCACCAATGCAGCCTTCTTTCCAAAAGATATGAACTACAGCATTAGCGATGTACAGCGCGAACGTTCAAACGCACAAGTTACGTTCCAGTTCCGTCCCATTGATGATTTCACAGCAACAGTAGACTACACCGCCTCTCGCGCTACCACAGGCACTAATACTGTGGGTTGGGGTATTTGGAATAACTTTGGTGCTAACATCAATGAATACGAACTCGATGCTAACGGTACGGCTGTTTATGCTGATATTAGTGGCGATGATGCTTCATTCACTGCAAGTAGAAATACCACCCGTGTAGACGCTCGCTCAATCGGTATTAATCTAGATTGGACGGTAAGCGACGATTGGCACTTTGCCGTGGATTATCACGATTCATACAACGAAATTGATAATGGATATGACGAAGGACTAGGTAGCTCTGGTCAAATCATTCTTGGTTCAAACCAGCTTCAGTCAAAAGTGTATGATTACCGCGAAGGTGACATTCCTCAAGTATTTGTAAACTGGAATAACGGCACTAACGAAGTCGCACCGGGCGAAATTGACTCTAACTTTAGTCAGTTCATTTACTCACCTGGTCGTTCTGACATTGAGCAATTCCAGCTAGATGGCACCTGGTATAACTCTGCCTTTGATATTCCATTAATGAAGGTAGACTTTGGTGTTGCGCGCACAGAGCAAGCGCTTAGCGGCTTTACTGCGTGGAGCGGACTGCGTGGCGGCCCGGGCTTTAACCCATCGTTCACGCAAATATTCCCAGACAGCATGTTCGTACGCAACGACACTAGCGGTTTCCTAGATGCCTTTAGTAGCGGCGGTGCTAACATGAACCCTGGCTATTACTACACCTATGATTTTGACGAAGCTATTGCTCGACAATTAGCGTTTATCACATCAGATGTCGTGGGCGAAGCAAATGCCTACTCTACAGACCCTTATTACATGGGTGCACCTGCTGTCAGTAATGTTGAAGAAATTACAGATTCAATTTATGTACAAACAGAGTGGGATTTTGAAATTGGCGACTACTACGTACAGATAAACGCAGGTGTGCGTTATGAGGAAACTGAAGTACCAAGCTCTGCGGAAGTTCGCGTTCCACAGCAAGTTAACTGGGTAGCCGCTTCAGAGTGGATCACGCAGTTTGAAGACCAACTGCAAGTACAGGACTTCACAGGCGAATACGACGTATTGCTTCCTATGTTTGACGTGAAAGTTGACGTGACCGATGACGTAGTAGCCCGTTTCTCTTGGGGTAAATCAATTACCCGCGCGCCTATCGGCCTATTGCAAGGCGGCCTAGCGTTTAGCGGCAGCCCTAAAATTGGTTCGCGTACGGCCTCAGCAGGTAACACCAGCTTGTTGCCATTTGAATCATCAAACTTAGACTTATCGTTTGAATGGTACTACGACGAGGCAAGCTATGCGTCAGTGGGCCTATTCAGAAAGTCAGTAGAAAACTACATTACCACTACCGGTCAAGACCGTCAGTTTGAAGGGCTTAACGATATTTACCTAGGCCCACGTTGGAATGAAGCGGTAAATGCACTTGAAGCAGCGGGCACGCAGGCTACTGACAGCGCTATTTATGGTTACTTTGTCGATAATGGATTTGCCGATGAAAATGGCGTAGTGACGCCTAATGCAGACGACCCATTAATTACATGGCGTACAACCCAGCCTGGTAACTCTAGTGATGCGAAAACCGTAGAAGGTATTGAACTTGCTGTTCAACATACCTTCGGTGAAACCGGCTTTGGCTTTGGCGCAAACGCCACATTGGTAGACGGCGACGTTGAATACGACCCATATAACCTTGAAGAGCAAGACCCGTTAGTGGGTATTAGTGACTCTGCAAACTTCCAAGTGTTCTATGAGAAAAATGGTTTGTCTGTGAAAGTCACTTACGCATGGCGTTCAGACTACGTAGTGGGTATTGGTCAAGCTCAGGGCTCATCAGATAACCCCGCCACTCAGTTTGATACTTACGCACAGGTTGATGCAAGCATTAACTACGACGTTGATGAACACCTAACGGTATTTCTTGAAGGGATAAACATTAACGATGAAACCGAACGTGGGTATGGGCGTTTTGAAGAGCAGTTCTTGTTTGCTCGCCAATACGGTCCGCGTTACACGCTAGGTGCTCGTTATACGTTCTAAATGTGTTTAGCACGGGGCGCGGCTTTTAAGACAAGCGCCTCTTTTAAGACGAACCCTATTAAAAAGGCCGCTTCATTCACATGAAGCGGCCTTTTTCATTAGCTTGAATCAGTCTGTTTTAGAACGAACCAATCACAGACAGTCTTGCATTAATTGGCGCACCAACGGTTGCTTGATGTCTTGAGTGCGCGTTCGGGAAGTATAATGTGTCAGTTAAGTTTTCCACATTAAGCTGTAAGCGCATGCCGTTATGTAGCTCGTAGTATGCTGACGCATCTACACGCGTGTAGCTAGGTAATACTGGCGAATCGGTAGCAGTAACCACAAAACTCTCATCTTGATAGGTTGCGCCAACGCCAAAGCCTAACACGTCGCTTACTTGATATGTTGTCCAAACCGACATGGTGTTTTCCGGAAGTTCACGAAGCTCAACACCACTGGCATTTTCACCGTCTAAGTTGCTGTAGTTGGCAGTAACAAACCACTTATCTGTAATGTAACCTTGAAGCTGCAGTTCAAAACCTGACACGTCAGAATCAACTTCTATGAAGCCTTCAGGGTCGTTAGGATCGTTATCTAATGAAGTTTGCTCATTCTCAAATATCGCCGCTGTAAAGCTCATGCTGTCGGCAAAATCCCACTTCACACCAATTTCTTGGTTAGTAAACGTATCAGGGTCTAGTCTATTAGCATCGCCGTTAATATTGGCATATTGCTCACCACTGCGTGGTAAAAATGACTCACTGTAGCTGGCATAAATTGAGATATTTTCTTGCGGCTTGTACACCAAACCTGCACGAGGGGATACTTCTTCATCGGTACGGTTGCGGGTTTCTAATACCTCAGGGCGTGCATCAAATACTTCAATATCGAAGCTATCGAAACGAGCACCTAATACAAGGTCGAAGTTTTCAGATAAGGCAATTTCGTCTTGTACGTAAAATGAATATACGTCTAAGTCTACGCGGGTATCGTCGTTTAAATCTGAAAATGCAGTAGTAACTGTATTTCCAGCCGCATTAGTACCCGTTAATCCTCTAAAGTTTAAAGGGCGGCTAACTAGGAAATCTTCCTGGTCGTCACCATTTGAATCGAAAACTGGGTTTAAACGATTTTGGTCAGATTCAGTATTAATAAACTCACCGCCAAAAATAACCGTGTGTCCAATGCTACCCGTTTCAAACTCACCGACTAAGTTTGCCGATAAAATAAGATTTTCACGCTCAGTGCCATCAATGTAACCATCAAGCGTCGCAACGTTTGTCTCTGGGTCAAAGTCAGCGGCGTAGAAGTTGGCATACACTTTGTCGTAGTTACCGTAAAAGGCGTTAAAGTTACCCTTTAAGTTGTCAGAAAAGTTGTGTTGAATATTGGCGCGAAACACGTCAGCTTCTAACGTTTGATAGTTATTTTCCGGGTCGCCAAAGACAATATTTTCAAACGCTTCTACCGGCTCACCTTTTGCACCAGTAGGAACACCACGGTCGATAAAACGCTCGTGGTCGATATACTCATAGGACAAATCAACGATTGTATCGTCGCTTAGCTGAAAGCGTGCTGTAGGGTTAAAGCCGTAACGATCGCCGTAAAAGAAATCACGATGGTTATCTAAGCTCTCGTACATAGCATTAATTCTTACCGCAGAGTCTTCACCCGTGTCGATGTTAGTATCAAGCTGTAAGTTGTACGCGCCAAATGTATTCGCAGATACGTTGTAGTTTACAAACTGCTGTTCGATTGTCGCTTTCTTAGAAACGCGATTTAAAATACCGCCCGTGCCGCCACGACCAAATAATAAGGCATTCGGACCACGTAAAATTTCCACTTGCTCAACATTATACAGTGCACGGTAATACTGAACGTCGTCACGGTTACCGTCTATATAAAAGTCGGCGGTTGAACGCACGCCACGAAACACAACAGCGTCACGGTGTCCTTCACCCTGAGAAGTGTTAACCCCAGGGGTATAGTCAATAATTTGCCCAATACTGGTGATACCACGTGCAGTAATTTCCTCTGCCGACATAATAGATAAACTTTGTGGTACATCAAGGATAGGTGTTGGGCTTTTAATAGAATTTGACTGATTTACTGACAGGTACTTACCTTCAATCGTAAGTCTTTCAATATCTTCCATCGCAACCCCAAAGGCGGCGGGGCTCAACATTACGGCTGTAGCAATAGTCGTAAGCTTAAATTTCACTATAGTTCTCCATGTACGTCAGCGACGTGTAGCGTGTGTGATTATTGCGCAGCTAGGCTTTAACCTTTTTATTATTGGTGCGCTATGGGCGCTATAAATGCGCCTTTTAATGTAAATAGGAATTATTACCATTTCGAAAGGGATGATAAATCAAAAAATGACGATTTGCGAGCAGTGAAGGGAACTTTTTTTCATCACCGCCATGGAAATGCGTACAGCTGAGTATTGGTTTTACACTTTCAACACAACAATGCTATTTGCAATACTGTGATTTACAGCAACACGCAAAAATAAAACGCCGCAAACCGTGACACTGCATTATCACTTTTGCGGCGTTTATTATTTCAGGGCTTTATTGTTTTACAGCTTCATCATGTATGAGCTTTATCGTAACTCATTGTGAAATGCAAAAGGTACGCATTTCACGCGTTATGAAACCACTAATTAATTACACATTACATCGGCCGAGTCAGCGGTATTAGGCGTAAACTGAATATCTGCAACACTTATACTTGCCTTGCCTGAGCTGCCAAGCTCAAACGGAACCACAAGGCCGGTAAAGTCGATACCTGCATTCACAAAACATTGTAAATCAATACTGAGTGAAGACCATGTGTTTTGCTCTAACGCGTTCACTTGTTCACTAATATCAAGCTGTGCAGAACAGCTACCTGGCTTATCGCCCTCGCCTTCACAATTCATTCCCACGGTGAGCGAGCCCTCAACCGTGCTATGGGGGTTAATGTTTAGCGTAAGCGCAGCTTTATTAAGTAACTGGGCACTTAAGTCTTCGCGGAAGAAGCTTTTGCTTGCAAAACGCATGGCGGCATACTCACTGCCATCAAAGGTGACTTTTCGGGCGTCTTCCTGAACGACTTTATCTACAGTGCGATAGTTAATTGCGCCTACGTTATGAGTGCTCGCATTAACCGTAAGCGACTCATCGCCAGAGTAAAGCCACAACACCCAAGGAGACTGCACGGCACCGTTTAATATTTCAAGAGACTGACTGTTATCACTGCTTATGCTGACCTCGGTGTTCAAATTATCCGCTAGCACGTTGTCGTCAGCATAAGTAAGGCCAAACCCATATGGCAATAATGGCGCATAATTATCGTCGCCAATATTTACAATTTGCTGTGGCGTTGCAGGCCATGAAAAAGGAAGCTTACCTTTGAAATCTTGTTTGCCAAATAACACGTCGGCCACCGCCGCGCCCTCTGAACCAGGCAGCCAAGCCGCCACGAAGGCATCAGATGCGTTAAGCTCTGCATTTACCCACATAGGGCGACCGCTGATAAAGACTGACACTACGGGAATACCCTGTGACTTGAAGCGCTCAAGAAGCGCTAGGTCTTTTTTAGTCCCGTACTGATAAATTAGCGTCTCTCTGTCACCGTGGCCTTCTGCATAAGGCTCTTCGCCAAATACTACAATTGCCACATCTGGCGTGTTCCCGCCTTGTGCAATTTCACCATCAACAGACAGCACCACATCGCCACCCGCAGCCTCTACATGGCGCTTGATGCCGTCGTATATGGATGTACCGCCAGGAAAATCAGCGTTAGTATTGTTCGTTCCCTGCCACGTAATACTCCAGCCGCCAGACTGCTTGCCTATATTATCTGCTGCATCGCCAGCCACTATTATGCGCTTAGCACCCGATAAAGGAAGAATACCCTGCTTGTTCTTAAGCAAAACAAGAGACTCGCGAACAGCTTGACGTGCTACCTCACGATGCGCTTCGTTTCCGATAAGCGAACGATCGCCAGATAAAGGGCGGTTGGCAGGACTCGGTTTATCAAACAAGCCCGCACGCACTTTTACTCGCAAAATACGGCGTACCGCATCATCAATGCGAGACATGGGAATGACGCCATCTTTAACGTGGGCTAAGGTAGATTCATATACCCCTTTCCAATCGCTAGGAACCATAAAAATGTCCAAGCCAGCGTTAACCGCTTGTGCACAGTCAACGTTGCTGCAGCCTTTAACCTGGCCGTGGCCATTCCAGTCTCCAACGACGAAGCCGTCAAAACCCATTTGCTCTTTTAACACATCGGTTAGTAGGTATTTGTGACCGTGAAGCTTTGCGCCATTCCAACTGTTAAACGACGCCATCACCGATTGAGCGCCTGCGGTTAAACCACCCACATAGCCCTGAGCGTGAATATCGAACAACGCTTGTTCGCTAGCAACATTGTCACCCTGATCGTCGCCGCCAACGGTGCCGCCATCACCTACAAAGTGTTTTACCGTACTGATGACCCGTTGGTCACTGAGAAAATCTTTATCAGCCGAGCCCTGCAGCCCTTTAACTACTGATGCCGCATAGTCTCGTACAATGGCTGGGTCTTCCGAATAACTTTCATAAGTTCGGCCCCAGCGGTCATCTCTCACTACCGCCACGGTAGGCGCGAACACCCAATCGATACCCGTCGCCATGACTTCTTTTGCTGTAATGTGGGCTATCTTTTCTACCAATTCTGGGTTTTTTGCAGCCCCTAAACCAATGTTATGAGGAAACAAGGTCGCGCCAATCACATTGTTGTGACCGTGCACTGCATCTGTGCCCCACATAGTTGGAATTACAGAGCCGTCGAGGCTGTCATCGATAGACGCTTGGTATAATTTTTCAGCTAGGGCAACCCAATCATCCGGCGTGGCGTGCTTATCATTGTTTGGAAAGGCACCCCCCCCATTTAAATACGAACCGAAACCATACTGACGCATTTCTTCAACCGTGATATTGCGAATTTCCGGTTGGATCATCTGCGCTATTTTTTGCTCAAGTGTCATTTGCGATAAAAGGTCTGACACTTGCTTTTCTACAGCAGGGTTTTGTTTTACTTCTATGTCGAGCTTAGGCCATATTGCTGCCGCGCCGCTTACAGCAGAGCTAGCTTTTAGCGAACTGCTCTGGTTAGCACTATCAACATTATTAATGGATACGTCTTTTTCAGATTCAGCGCAGCCACTTAGTAAAGCACCAGCAATGACTGAAGCGAGTAATGTATTTCGCATGGTGATTCCTTAATCTTTTATCAGTTGAGTTACGCGGCTGCCTATCAAACCGTAATAGGCGATATACAGGTAGCAAGACGCCGGTAGCAAGAATGACATAGTCACTCCGATGCTATCTGCCAACATACCCTGGAATAACGGGATGATAGCGCCGCCCACAATGGCTAAACATAAGATGCCTGAGCCCTGTGGCGTATCCTTACCAAGCTGCTGAAGTGCTAGACTAAAGATGGTAGGAAACATAATTGAATTGAACAGACCGACACAAAGTACGGTCCACAACGCAAGCGGTCCCGTGGTCGATATTGATAGCACAATGAGAAAGATAGCCATGGCTGAATTAAATGCCAATACGATACCACCAGACACTTTTTGCATTATCAATGCACCGATAAAGCGCCCTACCATGGCGCCACCCCAATAATACGCCAATAACTTAGACGCTTTCGCTTCGGTTAAACCTGCAACCGAGGGACTGGCAAGGTAGTTAACTAACATACTACCAATAGCAACTTCAGCGCCCACGTACATAAAGATACCGACAGCCCCGAGTACGAGATGCTTGTGCTGCCACGCACCACCTTTGAAGATTCCGGTATTACTGCTGGTGTGATTAAGCTTAGGCAGCTTTAGATACAAAAATACGAGGGCAAGCAATAGCAATGAAGCTGCCAGTATAAGGTAAGGAATCTGAACATCAGAGGCCGATGCGGTGGCAGCGTTGTGCTCACCTGTTGCGCCGTACATTAAATACGAGCCAAAAAAAGGCGCTACCGTGGTGCCAAGTGAATTAAATGCTTGTGTCATAGTAAGGCGAGAGGAGGCGGTTTTTGGGTCGCCTAACGCAGTGACATACGGATTTGCTGATACTTGCAAAATGGTAATACCGGATGCCAACACAAATAAGGCCAGCAGGAATACACCATATATTTGGCTCTCTGCAGCGGGATAGAACAATATGCATCCCAAACAGGCTATGCCAAGCCCCAATACAATGCCTTTTTGGTAACCAATTCTAGAGACGATTGCGCCAGCGGGTAACGAGACAATAAAATACGCACTAAAAAAGCAAAACTGGATAAGCATTGCTTGTGTAAAAGTGAGGTCAAACGCACCTTTCAAATAAGGAATAAGAATATCATTCAAGCAGGTAATAAATCCCCACATGAAAAATAACGTTGTTAATGAAATGAGAGCAAAACGATAATTACCGTTTGGCGCCGCACTGTTCATTGGTTGCGATTCAGCTTGCGATGGTATGTCCACTGATAACCTCTATTGCTATTTTTGTAATTAATGATAAATTAACATTTGAAAGCGCTTACATGTAGATACAAACCCTTTGTAAGCGCTTACATTTTAGTGAATAATTACATGAAGCGTTGCCGAATTCAATGTAAAAATCATGTTATTTTTGATTTATGAATAACAAACTACAATCAAAGTTTGTTGAGCCTAGGACATGAGAAAATGCCAAACATAACGCTGCCCGCTGACTCCTTACTGTTATCAAAGGACTTTTTATACGGCGTAGCCACCTCAAGCTTTCAAATAGAGGGGGATAGAAGCGGGCGACTAGACTCAATTTGGGACACATTTTGTTCACAGAATAATACCATTGAAGACAACTCCAATGGTGATATTGCGTGTCAACATGTGGAAAAATGGCAGGAAGATGTTGCACTCATCGCAGGGTTAGGAGTTGATGCATATCGACTCTCAATCTCATGGCCTAGGGTGGTTAACAGCGATGGAACTATCAACCATATCGGCATGCAGTTTTACGTTGACTTGGTTGACGAGTTAGTAAAACACAACATCAAAGTATTCGTCACCCTGTATCACTGGGATCTTCCTCAGTATTTAGAAGAAAAAGGCGGATGGTTAAATAGAGAAACCGCCACAGCCTTTGCGCATTACACTGACATAGTAGCCAGTGCGTTAGGTGATAAAGTATATTCTTTCGCTACCTTAAACGAACCATTTTGCTCTGCATACCTAGGCTACGAACTCGGTATTCACGCACCGGGCAAAACCGGCGTGGCCAACGGCAGAAAGTCGGCGCACCATTTGCTGTTAGCACATGGTCTGAGTATGAAGGTGCTTCGCGAGAAATGCCCTAACAGCTTAAATGGTATTGTGCTTAACTTTTCTACTTGTCACAGTGCCACAGAATCACCAGCCGATAAGTTAGCCGCAAAGCTTGCCGATGAATACCATAATCGTTGGTATTTACAGCCTATTATTGAAGGCACCTACCCGGATGTGTACGACCAACTGCCCGTAGAGCAACAGCCGGATATTCTCGAGGGTGACATGGACATTATCTCCCAGCCGATAGATTTCTTGGGCATTAACTTTTATACGCGCACCGTATATAAATCCACAGAGAATGGTTGGTTCGACGTACAAGAACCTGAGGATGTGCCTTTAACTGCCATGGGCTGGGAAATTACCCCCGATGCCTTTACTGAGCTGTTAATAGATTTGCACCAGCGATATTCACTGCCACCCATTTACATTACCGAAAACGGCGCCGCCATGGATGATGAAATGGTAGAGGGTGAAGTTGCTGACAGCGACCGCGTTGACTATTTCAACTCCCATCTCAACGCCGTACACAATGCCGTTAAGGCAGGTGTGGATATTAAAGGATATTTCGCGTGGAGCCTGATGGATAATTTTGAGTGGGCACTTGGCTATACAAAACGATTTGGCATTGTGTATGTAGACTACAGTACTCAAAAAAGAACCTTAAAACAAAGTGGTATTGCCTATCAAAAACTGGTCAACAGTAGAGTTAATGTTACATTAGCGGGATAGGATAAAAGGATAAGCACCCCACACCATGGCAACGATATACGAAGTTTCAGAAGCAGCAGGCGTTTCACTTGCTACCGTTTCCCGCGTTATGAATGGAAACACGAAAGTAAGCGACCGCACCCGTAAAAAAGTTGAGACCGCAATGGCTAAATTAGGCTATCAGCCAAATGCCATTGCACAGTCCTTAGCGTCTAATAGAACCAATAGTGTGGGTCTATTAGTTTCTGAACTTCACGGTTCATACTTCGGCGACTTAATGAGTACCGTAGAGCAGGCGTTAAAGCAGTATGGTAAACACGTTATTATTACTGCCGGCCACGTGGATGAAAAACGTGAGCATGACGCCATCGAGTTTTTGAAAAGTCGCCGGTGCGACGCCCTTATACTGCATGCTGAAGCGGTGTCAGATGAATACTTAACGACCTTGTGCAAATCCGACCTACCCGTTGTGGTTATTAACCGAAAAGTAGACGGACTGGATGATCATTGCTTTGTTGTTGATAACGAAAAAGGGGGGTATTTAGCCGCCCAAGCAGCAATACAGCAGGGGCACAAAGAGATAGGTTACATTAGCGGCCCCAAATTCAAAAAAGATGCGAGCGATCGCCTAGCTGGGCATAAACGCGCGCTTACTGAAGCAGGCATTGAAGCAAAAGATGACCATATTTTTGAAGGTGATTTTCATGAATCCTCCGGGCAAGAGGGCATGCATTATTTGAAACAGCACTTTCCTGATATTACCGCCCTTATCTGCGCCAACGACGAAATGGCATCTGGCGCAATGACAGCGGCACGAGAGGCGGGGCTTGAAATTCCACAGCATCTGTCCATCGTGGGATTCGATAACGTGCTGTTTTCCCGTTATTTGTACCCAAAGCTCACCACCATCAATAACCCCATTCAATCCCTTGGCGAAATGGCAGCGCGCTGGGTGCTTAAGAATGTCTACGACACCAAAATAAACCAAGCTATTGAGCATTTGTTTGTGCCTGAAGTCGTTGAAAGACATTCACTGAGCAAACGTTAATATGATAAAAAATGTGCCTACCTCGCTTTACTACACACTTATCGTCTCCCTTGGGGGCTTTATATTTGGCTTTGACGCTAGTGTAATATCTGGCGCCATTGGCTTTATTGACGTTGAATTTGGCTTAAGCGACTGGCAACAGGGCTTTGTTGTAAGCTCTCCTACCCTTGGCGCATTGTTTGCCATGCTGTTTGCAGGCGCAATAAGCGACGCTATCGGTAGACGTAAATCACTTATTATTGTTGCACTACTGTATTTTATCTCGGCCATTTGCTCAGCATTGGCACCAAACTATGTGCTGTTGGTTGTTGCTCGCTTAATTGGCGGTATTGCGTTTTGCTCGTTAATTATTGCACCGGTCTATATTTCTGAAATTAGCGCAGCTAAACACCGAGGCAAAATGGTGTCGGTGAACCAACTGAATATCGTGCTTGGCTTCGCCTTGTCCTACTTCAGTAACTATTATTTCTTGCAGCTCAGCAATAGTGAATTGACATGGGTACAAGAGCTTGGCATTGATACCCATACTTGGCGCTACATGCTAGGTCTTGAAACCCTTCCCGCTGCGCTCTGGTTTACCCTGCTTTTCTTTGTACCTAAAAGTCCTCGCTGGCTCATGCTGAAAGGAAAAACCGACGAAGCCAAGCAGTCAATATCAACGCTTTTCGACCCATGTGAAGCAAAAATGCAGCTTGATGAAATTTACTCATCGCTGTCAGAAAAGAGCTGGTCATTAAAAGAACGTCTTAGCTCTCTCACCGTTAAATCGATGCGCTATCCATTGTTTATTGGTATTACCATCGCCATTGCTCAACAAATTACCGGCATCAACGTCATTTTCTTTTACGCCCCCACTATTTTTGAACAAAGTGGTGTGGGTACCGACGCCGCATTTATGCAAGCGGTTTGGATTGGCCTGGTGAACGTCGCTTTTACCGTGGTTGCCATGTTAACCATCGATAAATGGGGCAGAAAGCCGCTGCTTGTTATTGGCCTTTGCGGTGTTGCTATTAGCATGACGGTATGTGCCTACGGCTTTAAACAGGCAGTGTATGAAATTGACAGCAGCGATATTGCAGCAATTCAGCAAACAGACCAGCAGCTTGCTGCCAAGCTCACAGAGATAAAAGATGTGGTGTACTACTCAGATGTCACCTTTAAACAGAGTCTGCAAGCTACACTGACTACCGCTCAATATGACACCCACCAGCAGAATATACTCAACAGCAGTATTACTATGAACGCGCCCTTAGTGCTATTTGGCATTATTGCCTTCGTGGCGTCTTTTGCTGTATCTCTTGGCCCTGTAATGTGGGCCATGCTAGCGGAGATATTCCCTAATCAAACCCGGGCTATTGCCATATCTCTTGTGGGCGTGATTAATTCACTCACCAGCTTTTTAGTACAGCTTATTTTTCCATGGGAATTAATGAATTTAGGCGCTGCGGCGACCTTTTTCTCCTACGGTATTTTTGCCCTAATAAGCTTAGTATTGGTCGTTAAATACTTCCCTGAAACTAAGGGGAAAACCTTAGAGCAAATTACCGCGTCGTTTGAGGTTAGATAAAACTAAACGCTAATTACGTGGCCGCCAAAAAAGCAAACCAATTTACGCCAACTGGCGCTTGTGCAACCCTATGTTTTCTACATTTGCTTCTTCTAACACCACGTGCTTATCAATAGACAGCGCAGTGGGCAACACATGAGAAGCCACGATAACTAATTTACTTTGCGCCTCTCTTTCAAGTAATTTGCAAACTAGCCCTTGGGTTTTACTATCAAGGCCTTCAAATGGCTCATCAACCATTAACACGATTGGCTCGGCTAACACGGCTCGCGCTAAAGCAAGCCGTTTTCGCTCACCGCCAGATAGTTGCCTGCCCGACTTTCCAACCCAATTTGTTAAAGGTAAAAGCGTGTCCAAGCCCAATGCTGATAATAATTCACACATGCCTTTTTGCGAAATATCACACCCTGCGGGGTCTAAATTCATTTGAATGCTGCCAGATAAAATAATGGGGTCTTGCTCTACATATAGCCAACGCTTTACCAAGCCCTCGGGTAAGGCGTGACCATCCACTTTTCGCTTACCGTTAGCCGTAGTGGGTAATAAGCCGGCTATTGCCTGCAAAAGAGATGACTTCCCGCAGCCAGACGCACCGTTTATCGCTACCACACCCTTTGCAGGTAGGTTAACGGTTACTGGCACAGTACTGCGACCTTTCGCCGCAAAATGCGTAAGCTGTAAAGACGTTAACACCGGTTTTTCTGCCAAATGCCGTATAGGCGATGTGCTCAAGCTATCTAACGCGTTGCCGCTCTGTTGATGTTGCGCGGCATTTGCTACCGCATTAAAGCTAGCCGACGCCCAATCTGGCGCGGCTAATAGCACCATGGGCACAATAAGCGCGATGGGAGCAAAAACGGCGACCTCTGCAAGCGGCAATACTCCGGCCATCAACAACAACGTAAGTACAAAGGCGGCACCTTGGAATATCCACACTGTTTGTATTGTCTTTCTCTTTTGCTGAAGCTGCTGCTGCCATACAGGCGCCGCGCTTGGGGCATTTTCAACATTCTTCTTGCTATTCAAATGCCAAATAGAACTTGCCGCCAAAAAGTGTGAGGAAGCACGTCTAAATGCGCTCGTTGCTTCTGTGTTTTCACGCGCTATCGCTAACGCACTTAGCCATTGAAGGGTAAGCAGAATAATCCATGCGCAGTACAAAATAACGAGATAGATAGCACCGGGAAGGCTCGTCCATAACGCAGTTATACACGTCACACTAAAAATAAATAGAACGCTGGATAAGGGGGAAATCCACTCTATCCATTTGCTAGCAAGCACTTCGGTGTGCTGCGCTAATGCTTCCGTTGACGATGCTTTGTCGTCTAATTGGCAGTTATGTAGCTGTGAAAAAACATCCATTCTTACGGCTGCTATTCGACCTAACAGATCCTTATGCCCAACCCACATACTGGCATATCCCGATGCTATACGAAGCAGCGCCAAACCACGAATGACCACGGCGGGAATGACGTAGTTAAACCCTATTGGTGCAATTGCGCTGATGGCGATAAACCATGAGGATATCACCAAAATACTGAGCCCGGCGGTAGCGTGAAGCACAGCAAGTACTAGGGTTATGTAGGCAGATCTGCTTTCATTATTCATTTTACGGCTCTTTCTTTTCAGCATGACTCAACGGAATTTTATCAATAACCTGTTGGTGCTCGATGTGCCAGAAACCAGAAAACCAATTGGCTGGCAGCGCTTTATGTGAAGCCCATATCACTGTTTTATCCTGAGTTAGTCGGTAGATAAGTTGCGCTATTCGATGGTGCTGCTCATCGGGAAGGTGTGCTGTGGGCTCATCGAGTAACCATAATGGGCGATCGCGTAGTAGGGCTCTCGCTATACTTAAACGCTGCGCCTCGCCACCTGAAAGTAGTGGGTAGTCGGTCATTAGGGTATCTAAACCAAAGGGTAGCTGCTTAAGCCAATTGGACAGCTCAACTTTTTCTAACATCGCTAGTAGCTGCTGGTCTGTGTATCGGTCGTATAAACACAAGTTGTCTCTTACGCTGCTAGGCAAAATAACAGGGTGCTGAGTTAACCATATTGACGGCCACTGACAGCGATGTGTTGCACGGCGCTGACCTGCCAATGCTTCTAAAAGCAGGGTTTTGCCGCTTCCTGAACGACCGCTAAGTAAAATGCAGTCGCCTTTATTAAGCGTCAGGGTTTGCGCACTGACTATGGCGCTCTTGCCTTGCCCTGCATCTGCTATCTCATCAAATACCGCGAATTCTTCTGCAAAAAATCGATTGGCACTTTCACCATGCACTGAAGTGGTTTGCGTTGCGTCCACTGCAACACCTTTCGTTTCGATATCACAAAGGCAACTCGCCAAAATTGGTTTAAGTGCTTCCATTGCAGATTCGGCCTGTGCTTTTTGGTGATAGATTTGTCCTAACCTTTTCATTTCACTTAGCAGTAGAGGAACAACAAGTAGAATCCACAGGCCCTGTTGCAAAGTAATTTCAGGTCCAACATTTAGCTCATTAAGCAGTGTAAAACCGATGAATACCGCGACTAGCGCCACAGATAAGGTGGCAAAAAAATCCAGTACACTGTTTGATAAAAACGCAACGCTCACCACTTTCATGGTGCGTGAGTTTAAAGTGTCACTTGCCTCTTTGAGTAAATCGGTTTGCTTTTCGTGAGCTTCAAAGGTGGACAACATAGGCAGTGCGGCCAGTCTATCTGTAAACATACTGCCAAGACGCGACAGTGCTATAAAGTGTTTCTGATGAAGTGCAGCTGCCCCTTTGCCTACAATGATCATAAACAAAGGCACCACCGGCAAAGTGACTAGCAGTCCTGCGCCGATAACCGGATTCACAACAAATATTACCGCCAGCGCTAGTAGCGGTACTATTACTGCGATGGCTTGCTGCACGCTATATTCTACTGCCCAGTCAGTTACGTCGTGCAATTGCTTTTGCCATACTGACTGCCAGTAAAACACCGTTTGCTGTCGAACCAATGCGTGCTGACGATTGGCAAAAACCGCCGTTAGGACTCGCTCTAGCTTTGCCAATGTATTGGTTTTAGTGTCTATAGACTTGTGGTTAAACACCCCTTGCAGTAGCCAGGCAAACAGTAAAGCGAAGCCCAAACCGATGATATGAGAGTGTGTTCCATGAGCCATGTTAACTACCCAGCTATGGGCGATATGAGAGAAAAAATAAAATCCAATGATCAAAGAAAAAAGCGACAAACACTTGATGACGACCAGACGTGTCTGTGATGTACGCATACCAAGCTTATGCGCCTCATCAAGCTGCCTACACCAGGAAGTCAGTGTTTGTCGGTTGGGAACCTTTTCTTTAGTCACTGTTTGCTCGTTTAATATTATTGTGTGTGTTTGACGTTATTTAAAAGCACGCGTAAAAGCTAATTCAAAAATAGGTGCAGCCACCTTCACCATTGTGTAAGTGGCTGCGCCTGCTTTCTCCAAACTAGCTAGGTTGTTGCGAACGACAATTCTGCAGTTTAAAACAGGGTTAGTCTGCGTCTTCAGGCCGGTCCATATTCTCTGTCGACTCCAACCACATGGCATTAATAATGCCAAACGAACACGCTAGCAAAACACCCAATATCCAAGCGAAATACCACATAATCGTCTCCTTAATAAATAGTATGAGATTGGTCTAGGTCGTCGTTTTTAATGCGACCGCGCATGACATAAAAGCTGTACGCTGTGTAACTCAGCACAATGGGAACAAAGATGCATGCGACGATAAACATCACGTTTAACGTAAGGTGACTTGAGGTAGCATCCCAAACGGTCAGGCTTGCATTCGGCATGGTGATACTAGGCATTAAAAAAGGAAACATAGACACACCAGCAGTCAAGATGACACCCGCAATGAAAAGCGCACTCGATACAAAAGCCATACCTCCTTTGCCCTTTTTAGAGAAAAACGCACAGGCAAGGCCAGCAACAACACCCAACACGGGAGCTATAATGGTTAGCGGATAATCGCGGTAGTTGTTTAACCAGGCTCCAGCTTCCACTGCCACCTCTTTTTTTAGCGGGTTTGATGTGGCTAACGTATCAACGGCAGAGGTAATCACAAAGCCGTCTAAGAACGCTACCCAAATACCCGCAAGAACGAACAGCACAACCCCAACTAAACTCAACACAATAGAGACGGCGCGCGCACGAACCTCAATAAACCCATCGGTTTTCATTTGCAGCCACGTAGCGCCGTGATTCAGCAGTATGGCTACTGACAATAAGCCAGCCACAAGTGCAAAAGGCGTAAGCAAGCCAAAGAAAGACCCGGTGTAGGTTGAACGCAAGGTGTTGTCCATCTCAAAAGGCACACCTAACAACAGGTTTCCAAAGGCGACACCGAAGATAAGTGAAGGGATAACGCCACCGGCAAATAACGCCCAATCCCACGCTTTTCTCCACTGAGGGTTAGGTAACTTACTGCGGTAATCAAACCCAATAGGGCGCATCCAAAGTGCAATCAATGTGAGCGCGAGGGCGAGATAAAAGCCCGAAAAGGCTGTTGCGTAAATCATGGGCCAAGCGGCAAAAATAGCGCCCCCAGCAGTGATAAACCATACCTGATTGCCATCCCAATGAGGGCCTATGGTGTTGATCATAACGCGGCGCTCTTTATCGTTTTTACCGATGAGGGTGAGTAGCGCACCCACGCCTAAATCGAAACCATCGGTAACCGCAAAGCCAATAAGCAACACGCCCACTAAGCACCACCACACCACACGAAGCATCTCGTAATCAATCATGCTTTTGCTCCTTCATTGTCGATATCAATTAGCTCGAGTTCAGATTCACTCTGCGTTTCTTCAGGTGGTACTGGGCCTTTTTTGGCAAACTTCTTCATTAGGTAAAAAGCGATGATAAACATGACAGTATAAAACGCGGTGTAGGCAACCATAGTGGTCACAACATCACTGACAGCAAGATTAGATACAGAGGCATGCACGGGTAATATTTCTGCAATTGACCATGGCTGACGTCCATATTCGGCCACAAACCACCCTGCTTCACTGGCTACCCAAGGTAGAGGCAAGCTAAACAAAGACGCTTTCAACAGCCAGCGGGGCTGAGTAATTCGGTGTTTCGTGCTGTAGTAAAAGGCACAGATAAACAGCGCTAACATGATAAAACCAGACGCCACCATTAACCGGAAACTCCAGAACAGCGGAGCGACAGGCGGAATACTGTAGTCCACAGCTTGTTGCAACGCTAAGTCAGACGGATTGGTTACATCGTTAGCGTAAGGCTCTAACAGCATGGCATAGCCTAAACTGTCTTTGTGCGTTTCAAACGTGGCGAGTTCTTGCTCCGTTGCCGTGCCGCTTCGCACGCTATCAAGCAATTCATAAGCTTTGATGCCCTCTAAAATGCGCGCTCGATTCTGTTCTTTGAGATCTTTTATCCCTGTGACTTCTTCGGTGAGAGAGCGAGTGGCAATAATGCCCATAGCCCACGGGATTTGAATTGCATATTCAGTCTCTTGCTTTTCGTCGTTAGGCAATCCAAATACAGTAAAGGGAGCAGGCGCTGGGTGCGTCTCATACTCAGCTTCAACCGCCGCAAGTTTTACTTTTTGCACATCGCCAAGTTCATACCCGCTTTCATCACCTAATACGATAACCGACAGAGTTGCTGCTAAGCCAAAGCTGGCGGCAATAGCAAACGAGCGGCGAGCAAATGCAATATGCTTGTGATTGAGTAGGTAGTAACTAGAGATGGCCAATACAAAGATTGCGCCGGTGACGTATCCTGCTGAAACCGTATGCACAAACTTAACTTGCGCCACAGGATTGAAAATAACCTCAGCGAAGCTCGTCATTTCCATGCGCATAGCTTCAAAGTTAAACTCTGCGCCTACTGGGTACTGCATCCAGCCGTTAGCAATTAAAATCCACAGTGCAGAGAAATTTGAGCCAATGGCTACCAGCCACGTTGCCATAAGGTGTTTCACCTTAGACATTTTGTCCCAACCAAAGAAAAAGAGACCTACAAAAGTCGACTCTAGAAAAAACGCCATTAATCCTTCGATGGCAAGGGGAGCACCAAAAATATCACCCACGTAATGAGAATAATATGACCAATTCATTCCAAACTGAAATTCCATGGTAAGGCCTGTCGCCACGCCAATAGCGAAATTAATACCAAACAACTTGCCCCAAAACTGAGTCATTTGTTTGTATATTTCTTTACCGGTCATGACATAGACCGACTCCATAATGGCAAGCAAAAAGCTAAGCCCCAAGGTTAGGGGTACAAATATAAAGTGGAACATTGCGGTTAACGCAAATTGCCACCGCGATAGTTCTATTAACGTATCGCTCATGGGTCATCTCCCTCGTATCTTAGGTGCGCAGCTCGCACCTGGCATTGGTTAAAATAATTGGCTTAATGCATTTAACAGCTAGCAGCAAATCTCACCTGCTGTAAAAGCAACGAGCAAACTGATATACCGTGATAAAAATTATTGCATGGAGGAAAAGGAAGGGTTTTGATCTAACGCAAGTGACTGACGAGATCAAAAGTGCCAAATTTGACAGTTAAATGACAAATCTGACACAACATGAGCATGAATGCGGGCAACTATTCTGCTTGTGGCTTGGGTGGCAAATAGGTAAGAGAAAAGGCACCTCTTAAACTTCCAACATCAAATCCGGTGGCCTCGTCGTTGGGGTATGCGTCTTTGATGGTACGGTAAACGTCGGGCGCGATATTATTGCCATGGCACGCTGTGCATACTTGGCCAGTTTGAATAGCCTTCATATATCGCACTTCTCCTGTCTGCTCATCCACATGCATTGCTTCTAAAGGGCCTGGCAGTTTTTGTGATAGCTGCTCAGCAAAGTGAGCTAGTTGGGTTTGTTCCCAGTCATCTGCGGTATTGTTAGGATTTCGTACTTTTAATGCGGTTCTACCTACTGTCCAACCCTCGTTACTTAACGACTTTGCTATGGGCTCTGCCACCAGTTTACACTCTGCTACGCCGGCCTCTAAGCCACCGCGTTTAATTGCTTGCTGCAGCCTTGCTTTCAGCTCGCCTCCGAGGGCTTTTGCATGACCTCTGGCTTCCATGCGAATGCCTTCTAAATGGTCTGGTGAAGCCGGTTTCTGTGTTGCATTTGCCGTCCCTGAGGCCAGTATGACCGTAGTGCAAGCGAAGGCACTGATGATCACAAGCGCTTTGCGCAGAGACGTTTTTTTGCTAGTACTTATACTTGTCGCGATATTGTCAAATGAGTAGGGATTCATCTTGCCAACCTTAGGTGTTGAGTGTTTGTTAAATTCCTCAGTGTTTTCGCACTATTTCAACGTATTCCAGCGGTGAAAAGGCTGCCTTAACAGCAAAGGTTCTGCGTTTGATAAACAAGCAACGTGCCAACGTGATAGTATTTGGAATAATAAATTAGGATTAGCTAATGTACTTTGTGAGTGCGATATGAATATCTCTATTATTCAAGCCATGATTAACGCCATTGATAAGCCTGCTATTTTTATTAGCCCTAACTACGTTATTGAAGCCGTTAATAAACCGTATCGGGACACCTATCCCGTTGATATAAAATTAGGTTTCAGCACTTGCTATCACGTGTCTCATCGAAACAACAAACCATGTAATGAATGCGGTGAAACCTGTCCAATGCAGGAAAGTAAAAAAACAGGCAGGGCCGCGAATGCGGTGCACATTCACGCCACCAATGAAGGCCAAAGCTATTGCGACATCCTCATGCGGCCAATATTCGGTAGCGCGGGGGAACTATTAGGCTACCTGGAAATATTGGATAAGCTGACATTTGCGTCGAATAGCCCGTCCCCCGGTAAAATGATTGGTGAGTCTGACGCGTTTAAAGCCATGCTGAACAAAATTAACCGTGCGGCAAAATCAGATATTTGTGTACTTTTACAAGGTGAAACCGGAACGGGAAAAGAGCTTGTATCACAAGCTTTGCACTCTGCAAGTTACCGTGCCAACAAGCCTTTTGTTGTGATTGAATGCACAGGGCTGTCTGATGCGTTATTTGAAAGCGAGCTCTTTGGTTACGAAAAAGGCGCTTTCACTGGTGCGTCTTCAAGTAAAAAGGGGCTGGTTGAAGCCGCTGAGGGCGGCACATTGTTTTTTGATGAAATTGGTGACGTACCATTAGCCATGCAGGTGAAATTACTGCGCTTATTCGAAACTCAAACCTACCGCCCAGTGGGCAGCACGACTGTAAAAAAAGCGAACTTCCGACTTGTTTGTGCGTCTCACAAAAACATAAAAGCAATGGTTCAGCGTGGCGAATTTAGACAAGATCTTTATTACCGAATAGCAGGGTTTCCCATTCAGCTGCCGGCCCTGCGAGAGCGCCCTGACGACATTCCAATGTTAGCTACGCATATTTTATCGGCGCTAGCAGAGAAGAAACGCCTTCACAAAACGGTGTTAAACCGCCTTTCCACTTATTCCTTTCCCGGCAATATTAGAGAGTTAAAAAATATTATTGAGCAGGCAGCGCTGCTTGCGAATGAAACAACAATTCGTGAGCACGACCTGCCTGAATCTATTTTTGACGAAGTTACTGATAGTCCTACTGGTAGCGCTACGAATATCAGCACCGATAATACATTCAACCGTGCAATTAACGGTTTATTTGACAGCACATTTACTACACACGCTGTCGCAAATTCAGACGCACTCTTAAAAGAAGATATTATGACACTTGAGCACGCTGAAGCAGATTATCTAAAGCAGGTTTGTCGTAATTATACTGGCAGTGTAGAAGAACTCGCTGAAGCCTTAGACGTAAGCGTGAGAACACTTTATCGGAAACTCCAAAAGACAAATATCAAAATAAAAGGAGCTTTCTCTTAAGCTTATGTTTTGAACCAGCCCTAACTCAGTTTTATCATTTGCCTATAGACGGCTTCCCGCAAAAAGCGCTAGGATAATCGAAACATTTGGGGAGACGAGATCATTATTCGTTTTACGCTTACCACGCTGTTGTGCTTATCATTGCTAATGCAAAATGCATTGGCACTGGGTCTTGCTGCGTTTTCAATGCAACAGGCACAGCTTCTTGCAAGCGAAGACATAGAGCGCCCACGTTTTTTGAGCGTTTTACTTGGCTTCCACTTGGTATTACTGGCGGGCTAGCAGATGGATTTAACTATATTGGCAACCTTGATTTAGAACACGAAACTGCACGGCAATTTGAAATAGGCATCGATTACACCACGGCATCGTGGCAAATCTCACCCCGTTTATTTTATCAAGAAATAGAGAATTATATTGCCGGCTCGCCCTCTTCGAACATGGCCGCAAACATGTTTTCCACCATGATGTCTGGGCAGGCCCCCTTTATGTGGAGCAACACTGACGCAGTGATAACGGGGGCCGATGTTACTGTTTACGGACAGCTTTCGGACACGGTTTCACTCAAGTCGGTATTGAGTATACAACACGGTAATCGCGACGATATTGATGATGCTTTATTTAGAATAGCCCCTGAGCGCCTAATGACCTCATTTGACTGGGACACAGAGCTATTAAGCACCCCTGTCTTATTGGGCTTAACCTCAGAACTTGTTGGAAGACAGAGCCATACCTCAAGCTTACAGAATGAGAGAGACACAGCGGGCTATGGACTGCTGCACCTCTCTGCACAATGGCAGCTGCATCCTAAGGTTCAGCTAACTACGCAAGTGAACAATATCTTCGATAAGTTTTATGCGCCTCACACCGCTGGCGTAAATCGCGTAGCGCAAGAAGTTGTGGCCGTAGGAGAGCCTGTGCCGAACCCAGGTCGAGAGTGGCAAATTTCACTGCGGTATCAGTTTTAATCTAGCAGATTACAAAGCGCCTCACGTAAAGAGGCGCTTTGTAGAATCGCAGTGTTAAAAAAAACGGGAAATTAGCTGCTTGTTCTCTTTCTTCAAGCTATGCCAAATTTTGTAACGCCTGCCATAGCAACCTAAATGCAAGTAAGGTAATAACGGCTTTGAACAACCAATTGAAGGTTTCGTTTGGCACGCGTTTGAGCATTCGTAACCCAACAAACGTACCTAATGCGCCACTTGCAATCATGGCAACAATAACACCGCCCCACTGACCGAAAGAAAACCCCACAAAGAGAAAAACGAATGCTTTCAACGCATGTTGAATAGTCATACAGGTTGCGAGTGTTGCGGTAATACGCATTTTGTCGGCAACACTACGATGGACAAATGCAGCAACTAAAGGCCCTGTTGCACCCACAAACATTGAGATGATTGTGGTAATAAACCCTGCAATGCTGCGCCCAATGGGAGATAGTTCATGCGCTTTAGGTTTCTTTCCCCACACCATAAAAAGGATAAACCCAGAAACCGCAAACTGAATAAACACCAAAGGAAGCTGCACAACAATAAATGATGCCAAAATGCCACCTAATAAGGCACCAAAACTAAAGTACATGACGATTTGCTTATCGACATGCGTGCGGGTCATTAACGCTCTATTCCCGTTTGAGCCAAGCTGAACCAAGCCATGAACTGGAATAAGCGCAGTTAATGGCAAGGTTGAGGCTAGAATAGCTAATAGCAGAACGCCACCGCCTATTCCCAAAGATGCTGTAATCAAGGAGGTAAAAAATGAAGCCACTATAAGCAAAGTAGCGCTTAAAGTGCTCAGTGCACCACCTGCTGTTATGAGTTCATAAAAAATATTCAAACAAGGTTTCTCCTAAAAAAACCGCAACACATAACCAACATGAGGGTGATCAAATCTGCTTACTAAGGCGTTTAAAATTTGTTCAACGCAAATGGTGAAACGCCATGCCTACGCCAAGATATGTAATGAAAGCCCTTGATACTTTATTAGACGAGCACAGCACCATGCCGTCTAAGTCCATAGCGCGCCAAATTCTTAAAAACAGCGGGTTAAGCGAGGATGATATAAAGATGTGTGTGAAAAAGCGAACGCTATCACACACCTATATTTTTGAGGCATAACGACTGTGACGTTTGATAAACAGACTAGGGTGCGTTTTATCAATTAAGTTTTCTCCTATTACAAATTCAAGCAACATCCTCTTCAATACTTGAAAAGGTAGAGGCCGCTCTCTACCAAGCTAAAACAACCGGAAGGAATAAGGTAATATGCGCTTAAGCCGTGTGTAAAAAACAACACAACATTAAGAAAAATTTACACTCTCTATTTTACTCAACTTGCCCCGCCAGAACCTAACGCCCTCCAAAAAAACAACAAACTTAATAAAAACAATAATTTATAAAAAATAAATACGAAAAACCTACTTGGCACGAATAAAGCATATATTAGACTAACGGATAACAAGAGTCGTAATGTGAAGTCAGGAAGGCTTTTGAAATGGAGAGTCCATATTACGAAATAGCGAGCTTTGATGGAAGACGATTGTCACGATATATGGATTGCGTCATCCACGGAAAATGGAATTTACTCAGCACCGCTTAAGGAAATTGTTTTACGTTGCATTACTCATCGATGATGCGGTTGGGTTGGAATAAAACCAGCAAACTGAGCAGGATGCAGCAACCTTGGTTAATACGGAAAATAACTAAGATTGTCAGTACCCTCATCGAAAGTTTCGACATTGATGTCGCATGCTACGAAGGAATGTTGCCTATTTGGACTGGTTGAAGAATGTGTGTTACTTCAGCCGGACCATAACGAGGACATTGATAAAGTCATCGATTTTATCAATGAGTTGTCATCAGACGACTACCCTCTCCCCACCAAGACCCATCCCGGTCTTTACACAACTCTGATTTTTGCCCGCCTTTGGCGGGTATTTTTTTGCCTGCTCGAAAAAACGAGAGCGAGTTCATGCTATTATGTACGCTCTTTGCAGTATCCTCTATTTAGGTTAACTACTTTGCAGCCTTCTTCGTCTTCTCCTGTCGTATTTAGAATGTTGTTCTGCGCCATGCTTGCCACCTCGGTAGGACAAAGTGTAATGCTAGCGACGCTGCCATCAATGGGCCGGCAAGCGAATTTATCTGAATTTCATATAGCGACAATCATGTCGAGCTCGGCACTTATTTTTGCTATAGGTACAAATGTGTGGAGCAGAGTAGCGCGACGTGTTGGGTTCAAGCGTACATTGCTTATAGGTCTGGCAGGCTATAGCGCGGGAACGTTTGCTTTTGCGAGTGCGTGGATGGCTGGATTTTCAGGCATTATCAGCGGAATTAGTTTATTTTTAGCATTACTCATAAGCCGAAGCTTGCAGTCTACCATTATGTCGGCTACGCCACCGTCTGCAGTTGGCTATGCTGTGGCAATTAGTGCCCCAGCACTGCGCGTTAGTGCAATTAGTAAAGTAACATCTGCCAGCAATGTGGGTCAGATCATAGGGCCGGCCTACGCAGGCTTGCTAGTTGGATTTGGTCTTTTGGCCCCACTTTATAGCATAGTGGTGCTTACTCTATTGGCATTTGCCCTCGTACTTTATAAATTACCGGTTTTACCGCCGCAAAACTCCACTGAACAAAAAGTGACTACGGTCGCTTTAGAAGATAAGCCAACCCGCGTTCCCTTTGTATTTGTAGCAAGCTGTGTATGCGTATTTGCAGCTATGGCAATGATGCAGCAAACCATGGGCTTTTTCTTTATCGATTTTTATGGGAAAAGCCCTGTAGAAGCCGCTCGCTTAGTTGGGTTTGCAATGATGATGAGTGCAGTCACGTCATTAACCGCTCAGTTCACCATTGTGCAAAGGGCGCGATTGAGTACAGAAATCATGATGTCCTTAGCCCTTCCTTTATTGTCCCTAGGCTATCTTATTTTGTATTTTCAACAGAGTTTTGCTGTTTCATATATAGGCATGGCTGTTATGGGCGTGGGTATGGGCATGGCGTATCCCTCACTTGCTGCAGCAGCGACAACCTATTGCTCGCCGTCGCAACAGTCATCAATTACCGGTTTAATCACCGCAACAACGGCAATGGGATACATTGTAGGCCCACCACTTGCTGCAACACTCTATCAAGTTAACATTGCGTTGCCATTTGCAGCGGCCAGTATATTAATGGCAATTATTTCATGCGTCATTTTAATAACGCTTCGCAGAATAAGGCAGTCAGCAGCCCATTAAGCACGTTACTTTTTTAACGTCACCTTAGAGAATATTGACTCAATTATGTGTTTAGCGAAATAAAGTTAAATAAGTGTGGAACCTTTTCTTAACTTTGCCCTCTTACTTATACATGAAGTCGTTGAGTGTTCGGTTTTATGTAGTGTGTGTTTTCCAAGTGATATTGTGTTTTTAAGGGGCGTTTCGCCCCTTTTTCTTTTCTACCTTTCCTTTTTTATCCTCTCTCTTTTTTTTCTATTTTTTAGCGCTTTTTAAAAAGTCGAATTAAATCGGGTTTATCGTTCGCATTTTGCAGAAGTCACCAAAACATGCCGTATTTCCCCTTCTGTCCAACGAATTCATTTGGGCGGCGAAGCGCTTCGTACATTTCCGTCAACATACATAAACCCGATGCCGTTGAAATTATATGGGAAACAAAAGCAACTTTGCCTGAAGTTGTGGCTTCGCTTTCGTGGTACGAAGGCTTACCTGCAGTATGGATAGCCTGTGAATTCAGCGATATGCGAAATATAAGACGCTGGCTGAAAGACGAGAAAAAACTGCCTCACGAACAGCTTTATATCAGCAGCTACTGGAAAAAAGGCCGTAGTGAAGATCAGCACAAAAAAGAAAAGCGGCAAGATAGCGAAGCGTTTATTAATAGTTTAAGCGAAGCGTTTATTAATAGTTTAGGCGAAGCGTTTGTAAATAGTTTAAAAGCAGGGTAAGCGAGCACTCGCTGTTCATGCAGAATTTTCAGGCGCTTGTAATTACTGCACGAAATAGAGTGCGACACTTAACCCAAAGCTAACAATAGTCAACAATTTCAGAAACTTACATATTGGACTGTGAATTGCACCTTTATTATTGAGTAAGCATCTCAGGTCGACTCCAAAGGCCAACAAATGCTTTTTATTCATTATGACAAGGAGAAAACATTATGAACAGTGATCGTATCGAAGGTAATTGGAAGGAAATGAAAGGTAAAGTGCAGCAGAAATGGGGCAAACTTACCGACGACGACCTAGATAAAATTGATGGCCGCAGAGAAGAATTAATTGGTAAGGTTCAGCAGGCATACGGCAAAAATCGCGATGAAGCAGAGCGCGAAGTCGATAGCTATTTAAACTAGTTAGCTACCTGAACTAGTTAGCTACCTGAACTAGTTAGCTACCTGAATTAATAGTCATCTTAATTAGATGGCTATGTAGATTAGTGAGAAATTTGGCAATTAATCTACGCATCCACCTTTTCACACATTGTATTTCACATAGCATTGATGAAAAGGTGGGTCTTTTATTTGTTTTTACCGTCTTCAGAGGCGCTCATGCCTCTTTCCCACCACGGAAAAGAAAAGTCGATATTGTCTGGATCTTGCGTCTTCGCGTATTTCATGCGAACCGAACTCCAAAATGCCGCTTTAAATATCGGGTCGTAGATAACGAACTCACCTTTCTCGCGGTATTGCTCAAAAAGCTGCTGGTATGCGCCAACGGGAGTGAGCGGATTATCTTGCTGAAAAACAACATCACCGCCATAAGCCTCGTAAAGTGCTTTAGACACTTTCCAGCTTTTAGCCATGCTTTGCGCTAGGGCCATACGGTAACGCTCAAGCTCTTCTTCAGGGTACTCCCCTGCATTGTCTAAATCGACAGTCCACAGCTTTATGACGGAATAGGCAGACTGAATTTCACTGTCTTCTGGGGTAATTTCATTTTTCTGTGCAAAATCAGCTAAAACCGATTCAGTGATCTTGCTACCTAAAGCACGCTGGGCAAGTAGGTGGCGTACTTCCTTTTCAGACTTGTCCGTTAGCATCGATTGGAAACGCTCTACGTCTGCCTCAGAAGGCTGCAGCTCACTATTTGTGATTGATTGATTAAATAGTCGTGCAATGATTTCATTTGCTGCTTGGGGAGTATTCATGCCAAGACAAAAAACGATAGCTGCAAACAGCACCATTGGGATAACTTCTGAACGAGTCACTTTTTCTGCTTTCCTAATTTCCGATATTGAGAGTGAGCACACATCGATTAGATGCGCTGTTAGGCACTACACCCCAGCACACAAGACACATCTAGTTATATTTATTAGAATTTTCCGTTGTCTTGCGGAATGACAAATTTTGAGGCTTATACTTTAGTTTATTTACTCCTAAACTTCCACTTTTCCACGCAAAGATTTTTTCGCACCTCGTAATTTTTTTGCGTCGACTCTTCGCGCTTTCGCGGCGCGGCTCACTCGCGTGGGCTTTCTTGGTTTTTGCTTAATCGTCGCTGCTTTTATCCACCCTATCAGTCGAGTAATCGCATCTTCTCTATTTTGTTCCTGCGTTCTGTAATTTTGTGCCTTCAATACAAGAACGCCGTCGGTAGTGATTCGCTTGTCTTTTGCAGACAGCAAAGACTCTTTAAGAGCATCCGGCAGCGATGATGCCCGTATATCAAAGCGCAAATGAATAGCACTGCTTACTTTATTCACATTTTGACCACCCGCGCCTTGTGCACGAATAGCCTGCATCTCTATTTCGCTTTCATCAATTGATATTGACGACGTTATTTTCCGTTCCATTGACCTTCCTATAACCTACTTAGCGGGCTTCTTAACGTTATTTGTAATGAGCGTTTAGCCGCTTTCTTTTTTTCATCAATACGCATTTCTCAAACCATACATTTCTCAAACGCTATGTCCTTTCACACGAACACGCGATTACGTTATTGACGCTGTTTCAAGAAACCTATACGTTTATTTCTCTATTTTATGTTGGAACACTTATGTTCATTGCGTTGCTTATTATTGTTTTTATTCTTGCCCTACTTGTTTGGTTCACCACTAGCATTGATAAAAAAATTGAACAAAATTTCTTTGCAACAGGCAAGCTGACTCCCGTAGAGGGTGGCACAATTCACTGGCAAATGCAGGGAAGTGGTCCCGCGCTGGTACTTATTCATGGTCTGTTAGGCAATAGTGCTAATTTCTCGAAGCTCGCATCAATATTAGCAACTCGCTACACCGTTTACAGTATTGATAGGCCAGGAAATGGGTTTTCTATCCGCGCAAAGTCCACATCAGCGTCATTTGAAAAGCAAAGCAGCATGATACGTGAATGGATGGACAAAGTCGGTATTGATAATGCCTATCTTGTTGGTCACTCTATGGGTGGCGGAATTGCACTGCGCATGGCGATTGATGCCTCAGAGCGCATTAATGCTGTATCGCTGCTGTGTCCACTTACCACAAAGTTACTCAAAGGCGCAGGTCCGCTTTCCATTCTTTACATTCCTAATAACTTTCTACGTAAAAGCATATCTAAAACTATCGCTAGCCCATTTAGAGTAAAATTTGGCAGCAAACAAATATCGCAGATTTTTCACCCTGAAGCAGTCCCAAAAAGTTTTGCAAAACATGGAGGTGGAGCGCTGGCTCTGCATTCAAAGTCTTTTTACGAGGGGAGCCGCGATACTGTGGCAGCGCAAGGTAGCTTAGGTCGTCAGCACTCAGCTTACGCTAACATAACCTGCCCCGTTGGCGTGTTATATGGCGAACAAGACGCTATCTTAGCGCCTGACATGCATATACACCCGGTAAAAAGCACTATCGCAGGTTCTGTATCAGAAATAATTGGAGACGCAGGGCATATGATCCCCGTAACGCAGCCTCAGCGTTGCGCTGACTTTATTTTTACTATTAACGACAAGCATGCGCAAAATATTAGTGCATCGTAGTTTTTTGCAGCGCCGAGCCATCACCCTGTTTATGTTTTGATAAAATGGGCGAAAATTGCTCTTCCGCATCGCTTTGCTTTAACGAACGAAGGTAGTCGGATATACGCTCTAGTCCGTCATATTGCGAACACGTATCCGATGGAGTTGATCCAAA
The DNA here is from genome assembly GCF_036864455.1 of Alteromonas sp. P256. Lineage (NCBI taxonomy): Bacteria > Pseudomonadati > Pseudomonadota > Gammaproteobacteria > Alteromonadales > Alteromonadaceae > Alteromonas > Alteromonas sp. P256. The sequence goes on along the minus strand of NZ_JAZETM010000006.1, from coordinate 243,770 downwards.
CGCCATATTATAACTGTAAAACCATGAGTGTATTTGTTCAGTGTTTCCTTTTGACATGGCACTGAGTAAATAATACATACGGATAAATGACAGCTGCTTTCTGTAAGCTGGTGCGCTGTTTTCGAATCCATTCAAGGTATTCTTTGCCAGGGTTTGCGTAGAAATTCCCAGTATTTCAGAAACCTGCGTAACATCTAGGCCTAGTTCTTGAGTTGCCCACGTGAACGCTTTTGTCACCACATTAGTGGGGAGCGGCGTTTTGCTCATGTTCTTACCTCACTTCTAATCGGCATTAGTGTTCTAATCTTCGTTATTCCCCAGCAGTGCTGCCAAAATCGAGCCAGATTGCGTATATAAACATCTGCCCATTATTAAACTTTATTAACACGAGTGACGTTTAAACAGTCTTATATCTAAAGACTTCTTTTTCAGAGTCGCTTTTTAACCGCTTAGCAGTGACATGATTGGTTAAGTCGCGACTGGCGAGTCGTTAGTCAGATTAAATTCTAAAAAAAAGAACGAACTGTCGAATTTTTAGAAATTTTCATTCTTAGGCTTAGACTATATGCTGTATTCAAATTGATAGATGGACGCACTATGAACACGAGATGGCCGCGAATTATTTTACTTATCCACTGGGTTACCGCATTGGCAGTGGCTGGCATGTTCGCGTCTGGGCTGTGGATGGTCGACCTTACCTACTATAGCGACTGGTACAAAACAGCGCCCCACTGGCACAAAAGCGCAGGCCTCATTCTTTTAGCGTTAACTCTAGCCCGTATAGTATTTCGCCTAGTTAGCACTCGACCAGCTGCACATGGCAATCGGTTTGAAAAGCGCGCAAGTAAAGCCGGGCATCTTTTTTTGTATGCGCTGCTGTTAAGTATGTTCACCTCTGGCTACCTAATTTCAACTGCAGACGGGCGAGCCATCGACGTTTTTAACTGGTTTGCAGTGCCTGCTCTTGGTGAACTCATTGAGAACCAAGAGGATATCGCGGGCGACGTCCATTTCTATTTAGCATGGACACTGATTGTTACTGCCTCACTGCACGCAGTAGCAGCGCTGAAACACCATTTTTTCAATAAAGACGACACGCTGAAGCAGATGTTACGGCTTCGCTAAAATTCAACGAAAGGAGATACTATGAAGAAGTTAACACTGGCACTAGCAGCCGCATTATCGATGAGCTCTGTTCAAGCAGCTGATTACGTAATCGATAGCAAGGGCGCACACGCGTCAATCAACTTTAAAATTCAGCATTTAGGCTATTCATGGCTTACCGGTCGCTTCAATGACTTTGAAGGTACCTTTAGCTATGATGACGAAAAGCCAAGTGATGCGAATATAATGGTAAACATTACCACCGACAGCATCGATTCAAATCACGCTGAACGAGACAAGCATTTAAAAGGCGACGACTTTTTGGACGTTGATGAATACCCTTCAGCAAAATTTGTAAGCACTAAAATTGTTGAAAAAGGCGACGGTATGATGGACGTGATGGGCGACTTTACGTTTCATGGTGTCACTAAACCTATTACTATTAATGCGAAAAAGATTGGCGAAGGTAAAGATCCGTGGGGCGGCTATCGCGCTGGGTTCATGGGAACGACGGTTATTGCACTGAAAGACTTCGGTATTGATTACGACCTAGGTCCAGCGTCACAAACTGTAGAACTAGAGCTGCACGTGGAAGGCGTTAAGCAATAAGCACAAAGTAAGCTTGCGATAAGTGAGCAACAAGCAGAATAAACAGCCCGCGTACCGGTTTGATGCTGTAGCAACAGCCGGTATGCGGGCTTTCTGTTATTTGAGAAAGATAAAGCCTTAATGAAGCTTAAGTTTTGGGCTCATGGCGTGGCTTAATTTTTTAACTAACAGCTTGAGCACCCCTTTCACCTTTCCGTGAACGGCAAACTGGTGCATATTATACAGCGACACATACACTAGCTTAGCCAATCGGCCTTTATAAACATACTGCCGTTTGACAACGAGCCCATCAAACTGCCCACCGTGCTGTATTTACTCAAATGCACTAGCGAACCGTAGTCCTGATAAACAAAAGGTTTTGTTGTTTTGCTATTAACTACGGCACAAATATTATGAGCTACAATATCTGCCATCTGGTGCGCAGACTGCGCCCGAGGCGGAACCCACTTTCCGTTATCCTGCTTAAAACCACAGCAATCTCCCAGCACCCAAATCGTTTTTTCTGTGGTGCTTCGAAGCTGCTCATCAACAAGAATTTGATTCGCTTTATTGGTTTCAAACAGCCCTATGCTGGTAACAAAATCCGGCGCTTTAACCCCTGCCGCCCACACCATTAAATTCGCGTCGATACGGGAACCGTCTTTGGTGATAAGCCCATCGCAATCTGCCTCTGCTACCGTTGTTTGTTCTTCAATAACAACGCCTAAGTCGTTTAATGCCTCACGAGCCGTATTGGCAATGCGCGTCGGCAGTGCGGGAAGTATGCGTTCTCCAGCCTCGATAATAGTAATCTTAAGTCTCGAAGCGGACATGTCCGGCATGCCGTAGGCCTTTGACAGATTGGCCATATGGTGAAGCTGCGCCGCTAGCTCTGTGCCTGTAGCACCAGCGCCCACAATGGCAACGTTAATATGCGCGTTTTTATCTAAATTCGAAACTTCTTGCTGGTTAATGCGAATAAGTTGATTTAACAGGGCGCGATGAAAGCGCTCGGCTTGCGCCAAAGAATCAAGCAGATAGCAGTGTTTTGCCACACCTGGCGTACCAAAGTCATTGCTTACGCTACCAATAGCCATTACTAGCTGATCATATTCAACTTGGCGCTTGGGAAGGACTTCATGCCCCTCTTCATCTATGAGGGGTGAGAGTGTGAGTGTTTTTGCCGCGGCATCTATTGAGCACATTTCTCCAAGCTGGAAGCGATAATGATGTGATGCTGCGTGAATGGCGTAATCTACCCCGTCAGAGTGCTTATCAATAACACCTGCGGCCACTTCATGTAGCAGCGGCTTCCAGACATGGGTTCTGCTTCTATCTACTAGCGTAATATCAGCTTTATTTTTGCTGCCCAGTTTGCGACTTAAACGACTGGCTAATTCAAGTCCACCTGCGCCGCCTCCCACTAAGACTATTTTCTGCATGCGTGTTTACCTATAAAAATCATTCCACCTATAAACACTGATGCAATACTTTATAGGTGGCGTGACTTATCTGGCGCAAGCAGCACATCTACAGACTACCCCTATCACGTTGTGCCTACAAGTGATGTTGGTTAGCCCGTTGAGTGCGCGGTCGTTACAAGAAAGTGTACATTCTTTATAAGAACAAATACTTTTCTTAGTAGCCCTTTTTGGACAGCTATCTCTAGTAACCCGGTCTAGTCACCCGTTCTGATCATCTCGCATAGCAACCTTACATAGCAACCGCACTTAATCACTGTATTTAGAAGCCGTATTTAGCTACTAAATGAACTACTTTGAATAATAGCCTTACATCGTAAATGTGGCGCTTAGCATAAAGTTACGTGGGCGCCCTGGAAAGTAACGTGCACCGGTGAACGAGGTAAAATCCGCTCGTTCAGCATAGGTTTCATCAAGCAGGTTATTAATGCGGGCATATAACGTCATATTGTCAGACACGGCATAACTTGCCCGCGCATGAAATAGATTGTGGCCTTCATATTCATTGGCATTTTCTGGGTCAGTAAAATAGCTCGCAACATGTTGCCACTCTAGCTGTGTTTCTATGGCGTCGGTTAGCGAATATTGCAGTCGAGTGTTTGTAAGCCAGTCTGGCGCAGTATCCATATCGTTGCCTTTAATATTGACCTCTCCAGATAGCTGGTCGTGCTCATAGGTATGCGCAGAATAGGAGCCCGCAAAATCGATCCTTAAGCGGGAGTTGATAGCATAATTAAAAGTAAGCTCAACGCCTCTGTGCCAGGTTTCTCCGTTGCTAACGTTAAAGAAATCGCTATCGCGATAAATTACGTTGTCTTTCTCTAAGCTATATAGAGACAGTACATAGCTGCCGTCAGCCAGTTCGCCCCGTATACCAACTTCTATGTTGGTGGCGTCCACCGCGTCTAAATCAGTCACTTGTTGCGCTCGTTGTAAGCGGTAAAGCTCTGTGGCTTGAGGGGCTCGATAACCTTTGGCTATGCCGCCATAAAAACGTGTGGTGTCAGATAAAGCGTATTGCATCGACAGTTTTGGGCTAAAGTTATCAAAGTCGTTTTTGCCGCTTTCAGGCCGACTATAGCGACATCCACCAAATCCGCACTCAGAACCGTCCTCTGTCAGTCTCCCCACATTCATATTATTGGTGTAGTCGTATCGCATACTCTCGAATCGACCGCCAATGGAAATATCCCATGCGCCTTGCTGCAAATTAACGGCAAAAAACGGCGCTAACAGCGTTGCGTCCACGTTGTAATCGTAATGCTTCCCTTGGGGGACAGTTTCAACGAGAAACGCCGAGCCTACAGTTTCACTATCTTGCGATTGAATGAGTTCACCTTGGGTATATTCAGCATCTAAACCAACATCAATATTTAACGAAGGGCTCATAATGTAATTGTATTGCGTTAGCACACCTACGCCTTCTTGCGCGTTTTGCTCAAGTGGTTTACCCGGCAGAAAATGCATTCTAAAGTCCATAGACTGATCGCGCACGTAAGGCGTAATTGACAGTGCACTGTTGTTATCAAATAGCCAATCAACTTTGCTCCAAATGCGTAAGCTTCTCGCCTTTCTAAACGCTTCTGGGTTTGGATTACTCTGCGCTACCTGCTTATCTTTATAGCTTTCAAAACCGGTTATATAGCCTGCCGTTTCCTGATCGAGATTGGTGTACGTTACACCGCTTGTTATCGACACATTGTTGAAATCAGCTCTATGGCGAATATTCACTTTTTCTTGATCAACGCCCTCATCGTTTCGATAACCCGTATCTCTGGTGATGCTAGCATTTATGCCTATTCCGCTATCACCGAAGTCTTTACCTTGCCTTAATTTAACGCGATGAAATCCGTAGGAGCCATAGTCAAAGCCTACAACTCCGCCCCCTCTGGTGGTATCAGGCGTCACAACGTTAATTACGCCGTGAATCGCATTGGAACCATACAGCGCAGAGGCCGGCCCTTTTATTACATCAATATGCTGAGCCATTTCGCCATGGGCCTCAAAGAGCTCGTTGATATTACAAAAGCCAGCAGCACGTAAGGGGATCCCGTCTTCTGCCGCTAGAATTCCGCCGCAGGCACCAGCGCCGGTAAGTACAGGAGAGCGCAATGCGGGTAAATACTCTTGGCCATTGCCTCGCTGTACGCCAGCCCCGGCTATGTAATTAAGGGATTCCTGAATATGTTGGAAAGATAACAGATCTAAAGTGTCTTCAGTGATTGAGGAGACGATATAGCCAACATTGTTTTCGTTACCCGCAATACGCGACGAAGTGGTTTCGATACGCTCAATATTGTCGCTATTTTCTGCAGCTGAAACAGTTAATGGAACGGCGGTTAGCGACAGTGTGGTAAGGGAAAGTGTGATGTACGACAATGAAAATAACGGCTTAAACGTCATTAATAATCCTTTGAATAATAAGGGCGTGCTCTAGTTTGCGGTGACTTTTTGCAGTCGCGTTTGCTCGCAATAGTTTTTTCAGATGTTAAGGCGCACTGAACTTTGCTATTTTTTTGATAAACGCCTACTTTTCGCAAGCGCATTCAGCCAATCTCGATAAACCTGCCGTGCAGTTATACTGATGCAAGAATACGGATGCATAAATAAAAATCTAAACCGCATGATAGCGTTACTATACGGTATTGTTGTCATTACAATAAAACCATTACGTTAAACGCTCATAAAAGTAAGACAGATCTGGCTTTCACACACGTTTAAGTACGATGAGCATGTATTTTCACAATTCAATCAGCAATAGCTATGTAGGAAGAATGTATTGAACACGCTAATCCCAAGTCTCTCCCAACTCATAGAGTTCGCAGTTGCCCCCGTTTTTTTACTCACGGGAATTGCAGGCTTTTTAAACGTAATGTCTTCTCGGCTAGGGCGAATTTCAGATAGGGTTCGTGTTGCAGAAAGACAAATTCATACGCTATCCGACCCGCATATTGTAGATAGGTCTAAGCGCGAGATTAAAGTACTGTGGAGAAGAGTAAAAGTGATCAATTGGGCCATCGGCCTTTGCGTTACCTCGGGCCTTCTCGTGTGCTCTGTCATCATGGCTTTATTTGCAGGCTCGCTGTGGGTAGTCGATTTAAAAACACCGGTGATAGTGCTTTTTATTCTTGCCATGATCTTTTTGATAATTGCGCTAATCGTGTTTTTAATCGAAGTTAAATTGGCCACCACTACCATCAACATGGTGCGAACTATTCGCTGATGGCCCATCATAGCTAAACCAATACTTACTTTGCTAGAGCGCGCTTGCTCTTAAAGCGCTCTAGCAGTGAAATATTATTGGCCTTTCGATAGCTCGTCTAACACAGAAAAAAGCACATTTGCCCCAATTCGCGACACTTCTGTATCGTATTTACTTTCCACATTAACACCTTCTTGCCCACCGGCTAAATCGCTGATGGCGCGAATAATCACCCAGTCCACATCATTGATAGTGCACACTTGGCCAATAGCCGCTGATTCCATTTCGGTGACTTCTGCACTAAACACGTCCCGCGTCCATTTTCTGTACTCTCGATTGTCTAAAAATACCGAGCCCGTAACACCGTTCCCTCCCACGAAAAGAGTAGCATCACGGTCGTCTAGCACGCGCTGTGTTGGCATGGTTGCCATGGCAGCCTGTGCAGCGTTGAGTAAGCGCTCAGTTGCGCTAAAATAGGCCGTATCCATCGGTTCGTCCATGCCTTCTTTTACAATAAGCACCTCATCGGGGTGAATAAACTGAAATGGCTTATAATGAGGTAAATGTGGATCATTAACCCGACGTGCCTCTTGCTTTTTCACAAATGCCTCATAATACTCGGGAAGAATATACTCGCCCGGTGCACTGGGGTCTTCATTGGTATATACGCTCTCGTCATGGTAATACCAACGTGCCGGCACAATGACATCCCCGGGTTGCCACTTTGGGTTAACTGCTCCGGCAATTCCCATGAACACCACCTGTTTTACGGGGAAATAGTCTAGCGCCATTTGCATAGACAACGCCGCATTGGCAATACTCATACCCGTGGCAAACACAAGTATAGGCTGGTCGTGATACGTACCTAAACGATACGTTATCCCCTTGATATTCGTTGTGGTGTGAATATTTGCGTTTGGATCTTGCTCAATACGATTCAAAATCCCCTGCATCTCAGGGGCATAAGCCACGGTAATAGCGGTGAATGACGGCGATTCAAACACTTTAGGCCCATAGGCAGTCGTGCTTGAGGTGTCAATATCAATGGTTGATGTGCAGCCGGATAGCCACAGCGAGCTAAAGGTGAAAATAAGTACGAGGATGTGTTTTTTCATGAAAGGGTTATGTCGATATCAGTGATTGAGATACTTTAACCTATCACTTTATTAAGCTAAAAAAACCTCCAAACAGGCGATTTAAATCATTTTCAATTCACGTAAGCAAACGGGACATAAATAAACAGCACACAAACCGCAGGTTTCGCTGCGACTTGTGTACCATGAAAACAAAATGGCGCTTAGAAGCGGTGGTTAACCTGTACGCTAAGAATATGCGCAGTGGCAGATTGAGCGCCCACAAACGTAGACGTTAATGTGCCTTGCTCATTTAGCGCTCGCGTTTTATTGATATTCGCTTCTCGACCATTGATGTAAACATAGGCGCCATCAATCGACGTATTTTCACTAAACGCATACGTAAAGCCACCTGAAACCCAATGGCGATCGGTATCTGGAATACTAAGTGAACGGTTTTCTATCGTAACCACACCATCGTCGTAGGCATAACCTGCGCGTAGGGTAAGCTCATCGCTGAATAAATACGTAACACCAACAGATGCGCGCAACGAGTCATCAAAGTTTTCTTGTTTGATCAAAAAGTCAGAACCATCGCTTAAATTAGCTTCTAGCTTTTCAAAGGTGCTCCAGTCGGTGAACGTTAAACTGGCCTGTACCGACCACTGATTGTCTAGCTTTTGGTTTACTGCCAACTCCGTGATAGCTGCTAAATTCAAATCTAGGCTACCAGGTTGATTTAACAAAGGCGTAATTTGTGAACTTACGTCGCCACTCAACGTTAATTCAGTTTCAGCGCGATAAGACAACGCGATATTCGTCATGTCTGTTGGCTGCCAAAAAGCACCTACATTCCATCCGAAGCCCCAATCTTCACCTTCCAACTTAAAAATAGAGGTTGTTGCAGGCACTTGCGTTTGCAGTGCATTGCTCAGTATTGGCGCTAAACTATTAGAGATTGCTGAGCTTATTTCTGCATCTGCAAAAGTTGCGTTAATACCCGCTCCTACCATCAACTGCTCATTCACTTTGTAGGAAACGGCAGGGTTAATGGTAATTGAGCGCACTTCTGCTGCATCGGCAAAGTGCAGTGCATCAAAGTCATCGTTATAGTCAGAGCGTAACCCATAAGTAGTGAATACGCCCACGCCAGCAGCCCATTCATCGTTGATAGGCGTTGTATAGAAAATACTTGGGACAATGGCGGTATCGGCAATATCTTGATTCGACGCATCAGCAGTGCCAATGGTCTGTCCGCCGACGGCGTAGCTTACATCACCGCTAATATCGACACTTGGTGCAATAACGCTAATTGAGCTACTAAATTGTGACTGTGTAAACACGCCAATTGCCGCAGGGTTTGTGGCTAAAATAGAGGCGTTTTCGGGCGTTGCGGCTTGGCCTGCCATTGCGCGACCTAGACCATTAGCACTGTGCTCGTTAACCTGAAAACCAGCTGATAAAGCTGAAGAAGAAGCGAATGTTGTTAACGCTAGGCATACCGAGGCACGAAGAGAGAGCTGTTGCTTCATAAAATACTCATTTGAAGAAAAAATTGCAGCGCGCATTCTACGTACAGGAACACATTTGTTCAACAAAGCTAAATACTATTCACGCACTTTTATCATCATTTTTACAATTTTAACGACACGTTCGCCGAATTTACAACCCAAAATGAAAACTGGACGTAAATAGAAAGCTCCCTTTTTGTTAACGCTGAAATATAACTAAAGCGCTCTGCACACTTCTATCAGCTAAATTAAATGGATGTAAATCGACCTGCACCTGTGCTTATTATTCGTATTTTTGCTGCTTGTGTTTGAATGAATAGCCCCCACCCTTCTTAAATGCCAAAACCGAACAACAGTTTCTCCTTAAGGGAACTGATGGTTCACACTATAAGGAGGTAACCATGGCTACCTACAAATCAATATCACTTGTTCAGCGTCCTGATGACAAAAAAATAGGGCCACATCTTTTTGAAACCAAAGAATTAGACATTCCAGAGGTGAAAGACGGGCAAATACTGATAAAGCAGACCCACATGTCTCTCGACCCGGCAATGCTTGGCTGGATGAGTGAGGATAGAGAGAGTTACATTCCACCAGTAGAGCTTGGCGAGGTAATGCGCTCAAGCGGCGTGGGTGAAGTAGTAGAGTCTAAACACCCTAACTTCTCGGTAGGCGACAAAGTAATGGGCATGACTGGCTGGCAAGAATACGTATTAAGCGATGGCTCAGGGTTTAACAAGCTACAGTCTGGTGTAACAGAAGAAATGGCACTGTGTGTATTTGCATTACCAGGGCTGACTGCAACAACAGGCTTGTATAACTTTGGCCACCCGAAAGAAGGTGAAACTATTGTAGTCACAGGCGCTGCGGGCTCGGTAGGGTCTATGGTAGGTCAGTTAGCAAAAGCGGATGGCTTACGTGTTATCGGTGTAGTGGGAAGCGATGAAAAAGCGGATTGGATCGTCAACGAATTAGGTTTTGACGGCGCAATAAACTATAAAACTGATAATATTGAATCTAAGCTGGCTGAACTAACACCTGACAAGGTTGACGTGTACTTTGAAAATACAGGTGGACCTATTCAGCACCACGTGTTCAATAGAATGAATGCACATGGGCGAATAGTGGTGTGTGGCATGATTGCTGACTACCAGGCTGACCAACCTTCACTAGGTCCAAATTGGATCCCACTTATCAAAAAGCGTATTACCATTCGCGGTTTTGCTATGCCCGATCACTGGGGCGAACTACCTCAACTGCTTGAAAAGCTCACACCTTACGTACAGCAAGGCAAAATAAAGTATCGCGCGCACGCCATCGATGGACTAGAAAACGCCGAAAAAGGTTTGAACATGCTGTTTGAAGGCAAAAATACAGGCAAGATGATTGTAAAACTGTAGAACGTTTATGGTCTGCGTTTATCAATAACACTGTACACTACACACCATGGTTTGAGGCCTTTAACACGGCGTAAACTGTGATGTGCTTTGCCAAGCTTCACCGATTAAAGCGCAGCAAGTTCATAACAGGCCTTACCCTTATCTTTCGCTTTATACAGCGCTTTATCTGCAACATCAATAAGGCTATCTATTGATGCATCGCCAGGCGTATCGGTAATCACTGCACCGACAGAGCAACTTATAAATGGATGTGACGCATTTGGTGCGTGAGCTAGGTTCGTCTCCTCCCAGCCCTGCAAGATTTTTTGGCAACTTTGCTTAAGTTGCTCTTCATTAACGTCGCTAAGCACAACCACAAACTCCTCTCCACCATAGCGGCCAATGATATCGGTTTTACGCTTAAATATGCCTCGCAATATAGAGGATTGTTGACGTATCGCTTCATCGCCCTGCTGATGACCAAAGTGATCGTTGTAGGCTTTGAAATTATCTAAATCTAACATGATAACTGCCAATGACACTTTGTGACGCTTTGCATAGGCCAGCAGATTTTCGCTTTGATTGCGCAAAGCACGCCTATTGAGTAAATCTGATAAGGGGTCGAACTTACTGAGCTTGGTAAGGCGATCATTGGTTTTTTTCAGTAACGTTAGGCTTCTGTCTAAGCGATATTTTGCGTAGGAGCACGTAAACAAAGAGGCAGCGACAAACCCAACAGAAATAGGCATACGATCGCCATAAGCGGGTGCTAGCCACATTACAACAATAAAGCCAATTACATTTATTACTGCACTAGTAATGGCAAAACGAAAAGGAATGCCTAAAGCAAATACACAGTAAAACGCATATAAAATCGTTCCCTCATAGGGAAAAGCAAATTGATATTCCTGCCAGCAAACCCAAATTACCCAGTAATTAGAGTACGTCAGCGCCACGAGTACAGTGGTAAATATATAGGCTCGATAGTGAGAAAAGTGACGCCAAAATGAAAGTACTATAGCGATAAGAATAATCGGTATTTGAATAAATAGACGGTCGTAGAGGTAAACTTGATGCAAAGCGCTTGGCAACAGCAAAAAATCTGCAACCATAAAACACGCAACAATGAGTGCCCCAATGAGTAAGGCTATCCGAAGGCGAACTAACTCTTTTGCTGTATTAACCTGCAAGGAAAACACCTCCGTGTTTTACATGTGATCATTTTTATAATAAGAGCTATTAGTCTAGCGCAAGAACATCCATTCATCCTAAGATCATGATAGGTTTAGCTTCAATAAACTATTCCGTAAGCCATCAATAGTAATGGGTTTAGTAACAATGTCGTTCATTCCCGCTTCTTTAAACGCAATATGTCGTTCCTGAAAAGCTTCAGCAGTTAACCCCACAATGGGTATTTCACTGAGCGGCCCCGATAGCTTTCTTATACGGCGAGTGGCTTCTATACCGTCCATCACCGGCATATGAACATCCATAAATACCATGTCGATACCGCCTTCTTCCACCCTATCAACGGCAAACATGCCGTTTTCTACGTGAGTAACGCTGCAGTTAAGCTGCTCTAACAAGGCTTTTGCCACGACCGCGTTAATCGCGTTGTCTTCGGCTAAAAGTACATTAATCCCTTTGCGAAGTAGCGCTGCACCGTGGCCATTTGCATTTGAGCCGCTGTCAATGATGTCCACCTTCAGGCGGCTTTTCACCATGGCGGTGACCAAGAAGTTTGACCCCTCACCCACTTTACTCATTACCTTAATATCGCCGCCTAATAATTCAGAAAGCTGTTTGGCGATGGAAAGTCCTAAGCCGGTGCCGCCATACTGACGAGTGATAGACGAATCTGACTGGGTAAATTTATCAAATATGTGGGCTAACCGGTCTTGCTCTATGCCTATTCCAGTGTCTTTTACCGATATAATAAGCTTATTATCTTGAGTGTCTTTTTCAGAAGGCTTTTGTAGCTTTGCAGATATCGTTACCGTGCCTTCGCGAGTAAACTTAATCGCATTGCTCACTAGGTTAATGACAATTTGGCGCAGCTTAGTAATGTCGCTAGTCACTACAACATTATCGAGATTTTTACTTGAGTAAATCAATCGTGAGCCATTTGCACTGGCATTGGTACCAAGTAAGGTGATGAGGTCGCTCAGCATCTCTGCAAGGTCGAACTCGGCCATGTCTAATTCTGACATTCCAGACTCAATTTTTGAAAGGTCCAATACATCATTAATCACGTTCGCCAAAATAGACGCCGACGCTTTCAAATCGGCAGAGTATTTTCGCTGTTTGTCGTCAAGCGGAGTGTCTAGCAATAACGTCGCAAGGCCATGTATACCGTTTAATGGCGTTCTTATTTCATGGCTCATTACCGCAAGAAAGTCGGTTTTTGCACGATTGGCTTGCTGCGCCTGTTCAACATAATCAGCGATTTCCGCAGACATCGCTTCTACATCTCTAGCTAAGCTACCTAGCTCGTCTTTTTGCTTGACGTTAATATTTACCTGTTTGTGATCAATCGCTATTCTGCTTGCGGCATCCCTTATTTTTTCGACGGGCGCAATGACAAAATATTGAGTCACTTTCCCCAATACAAAGCTTACTAGCGTAACGGCAAATACTGTCACCAGTATGGTCAACCATGCTATTTTCGACAGCGATGCTTGCAGCGCTTCGGCAGGCTGAATTGCGGTAAGCTTCCAATTCCAAGGGGAAAATTTAGTGCAGGCAAATAAGATATCTTGGCCGTCGAACTGAGACTCACCAAAAGCCAATTTGAAATCGCTCACAGTAATAACCGATGCACTGCTGGTATCTGGAATACGTTGATCTTTTAAAGTTGTGTAAAGAGTTTGCCGGGTGCTGTCGTCGCTAATTAAGAAGTGACGCCCAGTTCGTGTATATAAATCATCGAGCTCTTCAAACACTTCTTTCTGATAAGCCGTTCTAAACACGGGGACATTCTCAAGGCCTGAGTCTATTAATAGCGCTCTGCGATCCTTTACAATCTCCATCACATTGAAAGCCAACGTTTGAGTAAGTAGCTGGTATTCGCGCTCTCTCACAGATTCGTAAGCAATTAAATAGGCCCAATAACCAGTTAACGCCATACCAATAAAGAGTATTGGTATGTAAATGGCTAGTAATTTTGATTTTATTCGCATATTAACTCTTGTCCATACCCTATTGATAAACGTGCTGCTCAGAAAGTTTCAGATAATTAGAAGGTATGGGAAGCTGTAATTTAATAGCGGTACTTACATTAACCGCCACGGTAAAGTTTTCAATTTGTTCTATTGGAATGGTTTCAGAAGAGCCTAGCGCTAAAATACGTTTAGCTTGTCTAGCGGCAGAGACGCCAATATCTTGAGCTTGAGAGACAATGCCAATAAGCGCACCTTCTTGAACTGATGCAACACTCTCTGCAAACAGGGGCAGAAGTCCAGTCTGTTTTTCTATATCTGAAATTAGATTAGGCGTTTCAATTAATGGCCCTGCCGATAGCCAGTACCCGTCAAGGGCAGTTTCCTGTGAATTTAATAAGCTAATGACGTCTTCTTTCATCACTGCTAAGCCCGCTTTTTTAGCAATATAGGGCGTTTTAATAGGAATAAACTGAATATTTTGGTAAGCGGATTGTCTCGCTATAAGGGCACTGGCAGCATTAAATGAGGAAGGGTATGACGTATGGATCAGACCAATTTTTAGCGCTGTTACGGGCTCTGATGCCTGTAAAACGCCATCTAGTATATCAAGTTTCACCTCGGCATTAACAACATGAGATTCACCGGTAATGTTGCGTTTGCTAGTGGCGCCAAAAGCAGAAACAATGCCTTCGGTAACAGGTTCAGACACCACCATAAAGAGCTTAGGAATTGACAATAAATCGTCATTATTAAATACAGCACGTGTAGCTAGAGTAGCTAGTGACACCAAAAGATCGGGTTTCGATTCGGCTAACATGTCAGCGATAAGGATGTTTGCTTGGTCTACCGAGCCCTCAGCATTGTAAACTCGAAAGCGAATATCTTTATCAGGCATCAAACGTTGTAATTCGGCTTCAAATGCAATGCGAGATTCTGTAACAATGTTTACTGGAAGCGTTTCTATCATAGCTACATCTATCTTTTCTTTTGCTAAAGCAGAAAAGGTAACGATGGGCACAAAAACAAATAAAAGGCAAAGTACCCTTACCATCTTAATTAACCTTTGAAAATTCAGCCTCAATAAACTTTATCATAAAGTTTCTGGGGCGATTTTCATAGGTTTAGTTCACCCATTTACAATCTTAAGACTCAATATGGGCTAGCTACTTTTAAGGTGTGCTAAGGTTATCGTTTATGACTGTTATTTTTTTATGTTTGTTTTTTACTATGCTTGCTTTTTTTAAGAACATGCCTGCTTTTTTGTCACCATTTTCATTTGCAATAGCAAACCACCGCGAGTTATTACGCTAGCTCCATTAAGCACAATGAGAGGCCATGCCGCGGCAATCGGCATGGTTAGCGCGAACGCTAATGTCGTTACATCTTTTATCAAAATACTTTGAAATAACGCGGGCGATAGCGCACCTATTACTCTGCTTCGCCTTACCACTATTAACTGATGAAGCGTGCCTTGTATCAGCAGCGCGGTCACAATTAGCATTAAGCTATTGGCCCCAAGCTTTGCCACACTGGGATAAGGTCGAAAGCCCATTGAGCATAAACCTATTACCATTGCAGTGGCGCATAGGCCTAGAACGAGCCCAGTGGGTATAGAGCGTCTGTCTTGCCAAAGTTGAAACAAAATAACTAGGATGAGAAGGAGCGCACCAAAGCGAGTCCACACCAAGTAATGGCTAAAAGGCTCTATGGCGATACCAAAAATAAAGTTGGCATAAAACGCAAAAAAGCTTGAAGCGAACTGGTTCGTCGACAAGCTTTGGGTAGAAGACTGATTGCTTTCGCGCAGCTTCTCTACATTGATAATTTGTTTTGCCAACCCGTACCAGGTCAGCAAAAAAGCAACTGCGCTTACAGTACCTAAGATGTGGTACAACACATGGTTTTCCTCAGTCGCTTCTAGTTAACGTTACTCTACCGTAACCGATTTTGCCAAATTACGAGGCTGATCCACATCTGTGCCTTTTATTAACGCAACATAGTAAGAAAGCAGCTGTAACGGCAGCGTGTAAATGATAGGTGCTATTGGGCCGTCGCAGTGAGGTACATTAATTACACGCATAGACTCATCACCTTCAAAGGCAGCGTCTTTATCGGCAAATACATACATGATACCGCCGCGAGCACGCACCTCTTCTACATTCGATTTAAGCTTCTCTAGCAACTCATTGTTTGGTGCAACCACAATTACCGGCATTTCGTCGTCAATGAGCGCAAGCGGACCGTGTTTTAATTCACCCGATGCATAAGCCTCTGCGTGAATATACGAAATTTCTTTAAGCTTTAACGCCCCTTCCATTGCAATAGGGTATTGGTCACCGCGGCCTAAGAATAGGCTGTGGTTTTTATCTGCAAACTCTTCTGCTAAGTCTTCAATGCCGTTGGTAATAGCCAGCGTTTCTTCTAGCTTGGCAGGCAGGCTGTGAAGGGCTGCAACAATGCCGCTTTCATCGCTTTCTAACATGCCGTTTTCTTTACCTAAAGCTAGGGTTAACATTAAAAACGCTGTTAGCTGGGTGGTGAAGGCTTTAGTGGATGCCACGCCTATTTCTGCACCTGCGCGGGTCATAAAGGCTAAGTCAGACTCACGGACTAGCGACGACCCAGGCACATTACAAATAGTAAGGCTCGACATATATCCCGACTCTTTCGCTAAACGCAGCGCTGCAAGGGTATCGGCAGTTTCGCCTGATTGAGAAATAGTAATAAGTAAACTATTTGGGTGTACTACCGATTTGCGATAGCGAAACTCTGAGGCAATTTCTACATTACACGATACGTTCGCGTATTGTTCTAGCCAGTAGCGCGCGGTCATACCAGCGTGATAACTCGTACCACAGGCAATAATTTGAACGTGTTTTACTTGCTTGAAAATAGCATCAGCGCCTTCGCCAAATACGTCAGGCGCTAACCCTGTTTCGGTAATACGCTGCTGAAGCGCGTTTCGCACTACGGTAGGCTGCTCGTGAATTTCTTTTAGCATGTAGTGACGGTAACCGCCCTTATCACCCGCATCGTGCTCAATATTCGACTCTACCACTTCACGCTCTACTGGCGCGCCATGCTTATCAAAAATATCTACCGTGCGGCGGGTAATTTCAGCAACATCACCTTCTTCTAAGAAAATGAAGCGGCGAGTAACAGGTAATAAGGCCATTTGATCAGAGGCAATAAAGTTTTCACCAAGGCCTAGCCCAATCACAAGAGGGCTTCCCGAGCGCGCTACTACTACGCGGCTAGGATCTTCTTTGTCCATGATCACAGTGCCGTAAGCACCGTGAAATGTGTTCACCGCGCTTTGTACTGCAGTTAATAGATTCTTACCCGATTTTAGCTCTTCATGCACCGTGTGAGCGATTGTTTCTGTGTCGGTATCGCTGGTAAAGCGGTAGCCCTTTTCGGTTAACTGATTGCGAAGGCTTACGTAGTTTTCGATAATGCCGTTATGCACAACAGCAACCCGTTCGCTAGAAAAGTGAGGGTGAGCGTTCGCTTCTGTCACACCACCATGAGTAGCCCAGCGTGTATGCGCAATACCCGTGCTGCCAAGTGCTTCACTTTTAGCTACCGCGTCAGCTAATTCTTGAACTTTACCGGTTCGACGAATTCGCGTTAGGTTTCCATCGCTTTGCAATAGCGCAACGCCTGCCGAATCATACCCGCGATACTCAAGCCGCTTTAGTCCTTCTAACAGAATTTCAACAACATTACGTTCGGCAACAGCGCCAACAATTCCACACATGCTTATTCTCCATTACGCGTGGCGACGATTACCGTCACGCCCTTATTTTCAATATTCGTTTTATCAGAATCACTGATGGTGTCATCGGTGATTAACACAGAAATTTTGTTCCAGCCCAACTCGAGGTTAGGCATTTTATGCAGTAGTTTTTTTGCACTGGCCATTACCACCACTTTTGAAGCGGCATTGGCCATTGCTCGGGTTACTCCCGTTAATTCATTAAAGGTGGTCGTGCCTCTTTGTACATCAATACCAGCGGCGCCAATGAACGCAATATCAAAACTATAGGCACTAACTAGCTGTTCAGCCATAGAGCCCTGAAATGACTGAGACAGGGCATCCCATGTACCACCAGCCATCAACACCGTTGGCTCTGTATCGCACTGGGTTAAATAGTTGGCGGTCGATAGCGTATTCGTCATTACTACTAGGTCATCCAAAGCGGATAGATAAGGTAAAATGGCAGAGGTAGTAGAACCGCAGTCAATCACCAGCTTGCTACCTGGCGTGACTAAATTGGCCGCGCATTGTCCGATGGCGTTCGACAGCTCACTACCGGCTAGCGACAATGCTTCTGTTTCAAAAGAGGTAGGCGAAGACACAGGGATAGTAGAAGTAACAGAAGACATTGCTGCAGAGTTATTATTAGCAGTACGTGATGAAACAGCAGGCACAGCGCCACCAAACTGCCTAATTAGCGCACCTTGTGCTGCTAATGCAGTTAAGTCTTTTCTTATCGTAACTTCAGATGCGTTAAATTGGCTGGCTAGCGTTTCTACACGTGTATGGCCATTGTCATTAACCCATTCCACTATGCGTTTGCGACGCTCATCAACCGAATGACTGCTCTTCAACTTGAACTACTTCTTTAAATACGGCATTTCAGATTTCACATTCGTATGCGGCTTTGTTGGGGCATAGTTTATTTGCCGTGCCTGAAAAAGACCGATTTTAAACATGAGAAACGCCCATAACTTTCAAAACGAAAGCTATGGATTACAATTTGAAAGAATCGTAAGGTATTATGAAAGCATGTTCAAGTGCTTTGCTTAATTTAACAGCAACTTTCTTTCTTCTTGACTCGCTTTCAGTGCTGTTTCAATAATGTTGATCACTTCAACAACGCTGGCCGATACCGCTGTAGGCTTGCCGAAAAGCTCAAGTGCTTGGTCGATAAGGTGGGGCCCTAAATCCCAAAATATCCCGCTGCCAGAGCCTTTGTTTTCACGCCATCGATTACGTGGAATAGGCCGAAAGCGGTCGATGCGACTTTCAAAGCGCTTAATATCACCAAGCTTACCTTGCTCAATAAGCTGCTTTAAGGTGAGAAAATCGCCATCAAAACGCCGATTGTGAAACACGCATAATTGCTTCTTTTTCGCATGCGCCACATCAACTAGGTGCTTTGCATCGGTTACGCTAAGGGTAAAAGGTTTCTCTACTAACACATGACTGTTGTGCTCAAGTGCGAGTAAGGACTGTGACGCATGCAGATGATTAGGCGTAGTTATTACCACCAAATCAAACTGCCTGCTGTTTAGCGCTTCCTCTAACGAGGAGTACACCACGGCGCTGGGAAGCGCAGTTTTCACCTCACCCGGCTTTGAAGACACAACGCCCTCAATTGCAAAGTCAGAAAGGTGTTGAAGAAAGGGCATATGAAACGTGTTAGCGGAAAACCAAACCCAACTAATAGCGTGGTGATCAAAGCAACTCCTAAACCCCTTCTATTTTATTTTTTGGTGGGGCGTGGCCAGTTAGCTATGTTGCGCTGCTTGCCACGGGCGACAGCGAGGGCACTGTCGTCAACTGCCGATGTTATCACCGAGCCGGCGCCTACGGTTGCATTATCGCCAACGTTTACGGGCGCTACAAGGGATGAGTTAGAACCAATAAATGCGTTCTCACCAATAATGGTTTTCGATTTATTTACGCCATCGTAGTTACAGGTAATAGTGCCTGCACCAATATTTGCATTAGCACCAACCTCGGCATCGCCAAGGTAAGTAAGATGATTTGCTTTTGCACCTTCACCTAATACTGTCTTTTTCATTTCCACAAAGTTGCCAACTTTGGCGTTTTTGTGCATAACCGCACCAGGGCGTAAGCGCGCATAAGGCCCTACCACACAGGCTTCGCCTACATTTGCCTGTTCAATGATAGAGTTGGCTTCAATAACAGCGTTATCTGCAATGTGGCAGTCGCGCAATATGCAATTTGCGCCAATAGACACGTTGTTACCTAAGGTTACGTTGCCTTGTACAATAACATTTACGTCGATTATAACGTCGTTTCCAGCTTCTAACGTACCGCGCATATCAAAGCGTGCTGGGTCTAACAGCGTAACACCGTCAGTCATTAGCTGCTGCGCCTGACGAGCCTGCAAGGCGCGCTCAAGGTTAGACAATTGAATGCGATTGTTTACCCCTTCAACTTCAACCGCCGACGCTGGCTGAGCCGACTGAATAAGCTTTCCTTCTGAGGCCGCCATAGCGATAACATCGGTAAGGTAATACTCGCCTTGGGCATTGTCGTTACTTAAGTTGTGTAACCAACGCTTAAGATCAGACCCAGACATCATCATCATGCCGGTATTAATCTCTTTGATAGCGCGCTGCGCGTCAGAGGCATCTTTATGTTCAACAATTTGAGTGATGTTGTCGTTTTCTCTGACAATTCGGCCCATTCCTGTGGGGTCGTCCAACTCAACAGTAAGTAAGGCTAAATCACAGCTGGCTTTTACTGCTTTTAGCGCATCTAGTGTTTCTTCTCTAATAAGCGGTGCGTCGCCTACCAGTACCAAAACATCTTCATTATCTTTTATGTGAGGGGCGGCTTGTTGAACTGCATGGCCGGTTCCTAACTGCTCAGACTGAAGGCACCAGTTTAAATTGTCTTCAACAATGGTCTGTTGCAGCAAGTCACCGCCGTGGCCGTAAACAAGATGGATGTTGTCAGCACCTAACGACTTCACTGTATTGATAATGCGCTGAACCATTGGAACGCCACCTACTTTATGAAGTACCTTTGGAAGCGAAGATTTCATGCGAGTACCTTTACCCGCTGCTAAAACAACCACTGAAAAAGCCATACAATCCCTTTATTGTGTAAACATAATTTTTATCTGCATATAGTGTAACTAAGCATTGATGAGATGTCAGCGGATGAATGCGCCCTGCCACGGTTTAAATACACCAACCTTCTGCCTGTTTGTTTTCTAGTTAGTCTTTTAGGCTAAACTTGAGGTGAACGCGCTAGTAGTTCATATTTGCAACAGGTATACTTTGTTATGGAAAATTTCAGTGCAGCCAGGCAAGGGAGCATGCGCAGTCTGTGAACACATTTAGAACCTTACATAGAAGCATATTGATGCTTTTTGCAGTCGTTGTGGTAGCGATTGTCACTTTAGTGCACTTTAGCATTTCGAAAATAGTAGCAGAGCAAAGCCGCGCCCAGCAGCAATCACTTTCACCCGCTATATCGCTTATTGTAGAACAGCTACTCAAACCCCTGCATATTTCTGATGCGCTTGGTCACTCAACAGAGCTTGTGGATTTACTCAATCAAGATTCAGTCGATAGCAACGCTGCATTTAGCACCTTACAAAGGCTTGAAGAGGAGTTTGGACTGTCTTTTTTCATTGCCAGCGAGAAAGACAGAAAACAATATAATGCTGACGGCACCATCATTAATCTGATTGAAGGTGAAGTAAGCTGGTATTTTAAGTACCGCGATTTCCCTGCTGATGCAGTGGCCGATATCGGTAAGTGGGAAGACACCCACCTGTACATAGACATTAAAATTCACAATCAAAAAGGCGAATTTCTTGGCTTTTTTGGCGTTGGCAAAAGCTTACGCAGCTTTTTAGAAATATTTGACTCTTACAAACAAGAATACGGCTACGATTTTTTATTCGTCGATAAAGAGGGCGATATTATGCTGTCTTCTGATCCAGCGTTAGTTGCCACCTATTCAGACTTTACTAACCTGTCTGAATTACCTTGGTACGCAAGCCTGCCGCTTTCCATTCAAAATGAGCAAGCGCTTAACAACAAGCTAGTTACCATTAATGAAAAAGACTTTTTAATTGCAGAGGTAAAGCTGAATCAGTTTGGCTGGACGGTATTTTTATTAAGCCCGCTAGAAGACAGACAGGCTGAGATTTCACAAGCCTTTATATTTAGCGTAGTGACACTGCTTGTGGTTGTGTTTTCTCTATTTTTATTGATATACAACTTATTGTATTACTTTAGAAAAGATATGCAACCAGACCTGATAGTTCGCCAAACAAACCGCCTTCCTGAGAAGGACAGTTTGCAGCTTATTTACAAAAGCCTATTGGCAGAGCACGGCTCGCTAAGCGTTGTAGTGGTAAACGTCGATGAAATGACCACCATTGTTGATGCGCATGGTCGCAACACCGGTGATGATATTTTAGATAAGGTAGCGATTTATTTATCAGAAAAGCTGCGAGACCAAGACGTATTAGGGCGCTGGAGCAGCGACGAGTTTATTGTCTTTTTGCCACAAACAGGGCCTCATGTGGCTTTAGAACTGGCACAAAACCTACGTCATGGTGTGGCAACACTGCCACCACTTGCCGAATACCCAGACATTCAGATTACAGCATCGTTTGGTATTTCGTACACCGCCTCAGTGCGGCCATTACAAGAAGTGACCGCCCATGCGGAAGATGCCCTGTATCAAGCAAAACGAGATGGTAGCAACCTAGTGCGTATGCAGTTAATAGACTAGGGCATTTAATTTGTGTTCTACAAAAAAGCAGCGTGCCGAAACACGCTGCTTTTTTATTGCTGTTTACTTCGGCGTGGAGCTAAATTAGGCCGATTCAAGCTTCGACTTTTTTCTTCTCTTAGTTAACACACCCGTAGTGAGTGCCACGCCTAGCAGTATCATGATGCCGCCAACGATGGTTTGCGCAGAAAGGTGTTCTTGCAGCAATAATACGCCCCAAATAATGCCAAATAACGGTACCAGATAGGCAACGGTAATCGCTTTTGCCGGCCCCACATCAGCAATCAGTTTAAAGTATAGGATATACGCAATACCTGTTCCGCCAATAGCCAATGCCACCGCATTAATCCACGCATTATTACTTGGCATGGTAGCCGGCAGTGTTGCAAGGGCGAAGGGCGCTAACATAATGCTCGCAAAAGCCTGACTGCCCGTCGCAACGGCAAGAGGCTTAACACCCTGCAGCCACTTTTTCATCATACTGGCAGCTATTCCGTAGCAGGTGGTAGCAAGCAGCGCGGTAAGAATGGGAAAGAAGCTCACTTCGCCCTCACCAAGCTTTTGCTGACTGATAACAGCCACACCGACAAACCCAACCAGTAAACCTACAATGGCACTTTTTGTGAGCTTATCTCCTAGCCACAGCCAAGCAACAATGGCGCCGAACATGGGCGCAGTTGCATTTAAAATGGCGTTAACACCAGCTTCTAAATGCAGGCTACTGTAGTTAAAAAGCACAAAAGGAATAGCGGTATTCACCAAGCCAACCAAGGCGATGGCAAACCAATGATGCCTAATTTGCGACAACCCCCCTTTGAGCACTAGTAACGGCAATAACACTGCCGTAGCAAGCAGCGTTCGAACGGCCACCAGTACATAAATACCAAATTCAGGTGCTGCCACGCGCATGAAGATAAACGAGCCGCCCCAAATACCGGCTAACACCACTAGTGCAATAACATTTCTTAGTCCCATAGTCCGCCTTGGGCTCCCTCTAAATTAAGCAAAAACTGCTTTCGCGCTAAACCACCCGCATACCCTGTTAGCGTTTTATTGCTGCCAATAACTCGATGACACGGTACTACAATGGCAATGGGGTTTTTCCCATTGGCAAGCCCTACCGCTCTTACCGCTTTAGGGTTACCAATGTGTTTTGCAATGTCTAAGTAACTTACGGTTTGTCCATAGGGTATGCTTTGCAACGCTTTCCATACCGACGTTTGAAACTCTGTGCCTTTGACATCTATAGGCAAATCGAATTCGTGACGCGTTTTTGCAAAATAGGCCGATAGCTGCGAACAAGCTTCTTGGGTAATGCCATTAGGCACGCCCTCTTTACTGCTGTCTTTAGCATTGTCTTTTACACGGTCTTTTACACTGCCTTTTGCTCTGCCTTTTAAGCTGTCCTTTACGTTAGGTTCAGGCTCACTAAACGCAATGCGGGTAACGCCAGTATTGCTTGCTGTCACCGTTACCACGCCTTGCTCTGTAGGTATTGATTGAGAAAAAACCTCTGATGCGGTGTCTGTATTCACTGGCTTAAATCCTTTTTGACTCTGTTGGCACTTTGTTTTCTGTCTGGTTTCGGTGCACTGTTTTTATCCGGCTTGCGCGCGCCGACTGTTTGAGGAAGCTGGGAGAGCTGCCAGAGCTGCAGTGTAAGATAGCTTCGCCACGGCGCTGCATCACCTGCGCAAACGGGGTGACGCTTTGCCATTTTTTTCACAATAAGATCGCCTTCAAGATAAACATCGGGGTCTCGTTCGCCGCGCATCTTAATATAATCTACTGTCCACGGCCCAACACCTTTTACCGCCAGCATATCTTCATGGCTTGGAGAGCGACTTTGAGAGCGGTTTTGAAAGTGACTTGCGGAGAGGTTTTGAGAGTGACTTGGAAAATGACTCTCAGAACAGCCCTCTGAAGAACTCGGCGAAGCGCTAGAAGACTGACTGCTAGAAAATAGCTGTGCAAAGCTTTTAATCGCATTTTTTCTGGCCTGGGGCATCCGCAAAAAAGAGAGATCGCTACTCGCTACCGCAGATGCTGAAGGAAAACTATAGCGAAGCTCATCGTCGCAGACATCGCTTTTGCCCAAATGATGCACCAGCAAAGTCAGCTGGCCAATAGCCGCTTTTACGCTAACTTGCTGACCCACAATAGCTCGGCAACCGGCCTCAAACACGCTCCATGCACTTGGCAGTCTTAACCCTTCTACAAGCTGCGCTTTTATTAATCCTGCATTGAGTAAGCCGCGCTCAATAAGCATAGGATCCGCCTTTAAATCTAACATGGCTTTTATGTTTTCAATTACCCGATAAAGCGGCGTTAAATCGCTCAATGTTATTGCTACTTCAAACCCGCCTTTGCAATCATTGTGTGTGGCGCAAAAATGCCCTTTCACGCCTTCAAATTCAAACCAGCGCTGATAGCTGCTCTCGGTCACTACTTCCATTGCAGCAACCGCACGGCCAGCTAAAAAATCTCTTACATAGGGCCAATCGTAAGGAGGGCGATAAGAAAGAAATAACCTGACACTTTGACCTGACTCTTGGCCTAGCTCTTGAACGTGCTCTTGGCTAGTATTTTTGGTAGTACGCCTAAGCCCTGATGGCGATGTTTTACAGTACTGCTGAACAACTCTTTGTAGCTGACGCTGGGATGAAAAGCCACAGCTTATCGCTACATCAAGCAGAGGCAAGGTGGTTTGCTGTATAAGCTGCTTAGCAAATAGCGCCTGCTGCATTGTTTGAAATTGTTTTGGCGACAAACCAATAGCGTCGGTAAGCAATTTATTGGCATAGCGCTCGCTTATGCCAAGGCGAGATGCAATATGACTAATTGGCTGGGCTGGGATTTCAGACAATAACGACAGTGCGCGGCGCACCGTAGTGTCTATCCCTTCCCAAGCGGGAGATTGAGGCGCACTGTCAGGCCGACACCGCAAACAAGGCCTAAACCCATCAGACATGGCTTGAGCCGCAAGACTGTAATAAGCCACGTTTTCTTCTTTCGGCAGCTTTGCAGGGCAAATAGGCCGGCAGAAGATTCCTGTTGTTTTCACCGCAACAAAAAAGCGACCATCAAATCGCGCATCTCTGCTGCATCTCGCTGATGCATAGGCTTGTTGCTGTGCATTGTCTATTGCCGACATTGAAACCTCTTACACATATCAATCGCGTTAAGCTTGCGTTGGCAATATTTGCCTTGGCCATACGGTTTTGCTTTTTGGCTGTTCTTAAAAAACGCTGAGCTACAGATTCTTAGTTTACGCGTAAAAACCGAAATTAAGGCGACAAAATCAGAACTCATTATTTTGTCACACTTTTTCTGCTCTGCGCGCTGGATTGCCTTTTTTACCGTTTCTCAGCGCTTATTAATAGTTATCGGCACTCTTTAAATAAGTGCCGTTATTACGCGCATTTGATAAATGACCAACCTATCCGCATAATATCGCCACCTTGATAACAACTGCCTATCTCTTATTGCAGAGAAGCCGGCCTAATGAGCTAACTGTATGCCAACTATTTTGCGCATTTCGATGTCGCGCTTTTTTCTAATGTGTGCATTGCCGCTGTTAGTGCTTTACTCGCACACATTGTCTGCTGACTGGCTTGATAACTATGCCAGCTATGTAAAAAAAGAGGCAGATAAATACAATGTACCTGGCTATGCATTTGTTTTTTATGAGCAGGGTAAAACGCCCCGAGTTTATGTGTACGGTAAAACGCGCAAACGGGGCGGCGAAAAGGTAACCAAAGACACCGTATTTCGTCTGGCATCCGTATCGAAGACTTTCACAGCACTGCTTAGCGCTAAATTGGTAGAGCGAAACCAGCTATCGTGGAACACACCCATTAAAACCCTGCTTCCAGACATTCCTTTCAAGGGCAAGGGTATGGAGGCACTAGAACTTCAGCATATTATTGGGCAATCAAGCGGCTTTATGCCAAATGCCTACGATAACTTAATTGAAGCCGACTATTCATTAGAACGTGTACTAACCTCCCTAGGTGAGCTTGAGCCACTGTGTAAACCGGGAGACTGCTACACGTATCAAAACGCCTTATTTGGCGCGTTAGAGTATTACTTCAGCGGGCAAGACACGTCTTATTCTAGCCAAGTTCAATCTTACCTGTTTTCTCCGCTGGGTATGACGTCGTCAAGTGTTGGTAAAGGCGGGTTGCTTGCCTCAGAATCATGGGCACGCCCACACATCGCCATTGCCCGCAAGAAATGGCACGAAGGTAAAGTAGAAAGCAATTACTACCGCTTTTCACCTGCCGCCGGGGTTAACGCCAGTATTTACGACATGACTATTTATTTGCAGGCATTGCTGGGAGAGTTTCCCACCGTAATCTCTAAAGAAATGGTGGAATATGTCACCACAGAACGAGTACGCACTAAGCGCGAAACCTATCGCAGAGGCTGGAGAGGCATGATTGACGATGCGCACTACGGCCTGGGCTGGCGCATTTACGACCTTGATGGCAAACAGCTAAATTATCATGGCGGATGGGTAAAAGGTTATCGTGCAGACGTGGCTTTCATGCCTGAGAAAAAGGCGGGATATGTCATGTTGATGAATGCAGAGTCGAACATGATTAACAGCGCTACCGCAGAGCTGTGGAAACGCTTTTTAAAACAAGCCGACGACTAAGCTCGCCGGCTTGTACTTACTCAATTGCTTATCATTGTGCTTGCTACTTTGTATCTTCATATCCAGAAGAAAAGCCAGCCAAGCGCAACGGTATCTACTTTGATTGTTTTAGGTAGGTATAACCGTTTAGACATTTTTCGTAAAAGTCTGTCCAGCGTACGCCTTCTCTAGGCTTGAGTTTACCATCCCACACATGTTTATCGATTAAGCGTTTAACGTCAGATGCCATGGCACGAGGGTTATACTGCATAACGTTAAGTACATCTTCTACCGAAGAGCCTTTAACAACTTCCTCAATGTAGAAATCTTCTGGATCGTCGTCATAGCTGTAAATATGTACTTCGTTTAGGCGACCAAATAGGTTGTGCATATCACCCATTACGTCTTGATAAGCCCCTGTTAAGAACAACCCTACATAGTATGGTTCGCCCTGTTTTAACGGGTGCATAGGCAGCACATCGGTAATCTCTCTACCAATTGTAAACTGATCAATTTTGCCATCGCTGTCGCAGGTAATATCTACCAACGAGCAGTTTACTGTTGGCTCCTCATTCATGCGTGTTAATGGCACTACTGGCAACAACTGATCGATTGCCCATGTGTCGGCAGCCGACTGGAACACAGAGAAGTTGCACAGGTACTGCGACGACAAGCTATAATCAAGCTCCTGCAGCTCTTCTGGTACGTATTCTTCATTGCGATACCAAATTTGCAACCTACCCATAATGTGCCAATACAGCGTTTCAATTTTGGCAAGTTCTTCAAGAGGGATTACGCGAAGCTTGAAGGCGTCTAGAGCCTGCTCTTTGTACTGCGAGGCATCGTTATATACCTCATGCATGTTTTCTTGCTCATCAAAGGTGTCAGCGAGTTCTCTGATATTCTTCAAGAAAAAATGCTCACCTTCTGTGGCTGACGTATCCATGGTTGCGGCATTAGATTTAATTTCGCCCACAATCTCGGTCACAACGCAGCTGTGGTGCGCCGTAATTGCGCGACCGCTCTCACTCACTAAATGAGGATGAGGTACACCCTCTAGGTCGCACATCTCTTTCATACCGTACACGACGTCAGCAACATATTCTTGCATGCTGTAGTTACGCGACGATTCGTTGGTTGAATTACTACCGTCGTAATCAATACCAAGGCCGCCGCCCACATCAACATAGTCTAACGCGAAACCCATTTTATGAAGATCGGCATAAATACGAGCACCTTCAGTAACGGCTTCTTTCACCGCTCTGATATCGGTAAGCTGACTACCAATATGAAAATGCAACAATTTAAGGCAGTGAGCCATGCCCTGCTCTTCTAAGTAGCGAGCAGCATTGATTATCTCGGTAATTGTAAGACCGAACTTAGCTCTCTCGCCCCCTGAACTTTCCCACTTCCCGCGACCTTTTACCGTCATTTTCGAGCGAACGCCGATAATAGGATCGATATCTAATTCTTTTGCTACTTTTACCAGCAGCAATAGCTCGGTGTATTTCTCTACAACCACGACTACGCGGCGGCCAAGCTTACGCCCTAGTAGGGCTAAGCGCATGACTTCGTCGTCTTTGTAACCATTTAAAATGGTGAGCGACTCTTCGTTTGTGTTCATGGCTAGCACAGTTAAAAGCTCCGCTTTCGACCCTGCTTCTAGCCCGTAGTTGTAAGGTTTGCCGGCATCGACAATCTCTTCAACCACTTCGCGCATTTGGTTTACTTTTACTGGATAAACGCCTTGGTATTCGCCTTTGTACTCAGCTTCAGCAATCGATTTACGAAATGCCTTATTTAACCCTGCTACTTGCGAGCGCAAGATATCGTGAAAACGAACAACAACAGGGAACTGAACACCTTCTTTACGTATATCTTCTATAACTGAATTGAAGTCTATACGTATACTCGGATTTTCGGGCACGGGCGTAATGTGAACGTTGCCATTTTCACCAACCTGAAAATAACCGCCACCCCATTGAGAGACGCCGTAGACGCGCTCTGCTTCCTCGATACTCCAATTAGACAAAATGATCACCTTTTAAAAAGTGCGTTAGGATTTACCTAACTTATGCGTGCAAAAATGAGTCGCGTATTATAGACAAAGCCATAAATGTTGCGACGTAAAATATCGATTGTTTCGACTAATTTAATTTATCGCGGCGTTGCTGTTTCTATCCATGATGTTACGTATGTCATCGCGCTTGGTTCAACTCTCTTGTCAACGTCGCTTAAAAATGTGTTTACATCGTTAGTGCGACTGAAAGTAAAAGGCTGGTTTTCTAAATAGCGTTGCGCGATATGGTTAGCATCAGTCGTATCATCTTCCAGCCACAATTCACTTAGCTGGTTTCTGCGGTCGAGTTGAATTGAGTCTTTGATGCGTATAACGGTTTCTGTCTTTGTACTAGACCAAGAGCGCATATCAACAAATAAATGGAAGGGTTTGCCTTTTCTGCTTTGCAGTGCATCTGACAGTTCGCCCAAGTAGGTAACATTAGTCCCCATACCCCAATGCCCACGAAGAGTCACTAAAATACAGTTCTGAAATATTTCAATATCAAATGGACGATGAGACGGGTTGCCACGCATTACAGGGTTAACACTCGATATTTAAAAAAGGCTGGTGATTTGATGTTAGAACGTATTGGAAGATTAAACAACCTTGTACTCATCACGTATTTTGTTGTTTTGGGCGATGCGATTAAGGCGGCTTATTAGGTATGAGTTTTAACTATATGTTGGGCCCGGCGAATTGAGTAATTGCCGGACCTATTTTAGTCTTACCGAAGAACGTGACTAGTCGTCACCAAATTCACGGATAATACTGTTGATGGTTTCTTTCGCATCACCTAGCACCATTCGCGTATTTTCTTTAAAGAAAAGTGGGTTATCCACCCCAGCAAAACCCGCATTGGCAGAGCGCTTTAGTACAAATACTGTTTTGGCGCGGTATGCCTCAATAACCGGCATACCGTAAATAGGGCTACCTTTCATTTCTTTCGCGGCTGGGTTTACTACGTCGTTAGCGCCAATAACTATAACAACGTCATAGTTTTCCATGCGAGGGTTTACGTCGTCCATTTCGTAGAGCTGATCGTAAGGAACATCAGCCTCGGCTAAAAGTACATTCATGTGCCCAGGCATACGCCCTGCCACTGCATGAATACCGTAGTCTACCGTACAGCCGTTGTCTTCCAGTAAAGACTGTAACTCACGCACTGCGTGCTGTGCTTGCGCTACCGCCATGCCATACCCTGGCACAACGAGTACTGCTTGCGCTGCTTCTAACACGTAAAATGCATCTTGTGCGGCCAGTACCTTAATCTCGCCTTCAATTTTTTCGCCTGCCTCAACAGGTGTAGAAAATCCTGATAGCAGTACGTTCATTAGTGAGCGGTTCATGGCCTTACACATTATATTTGTAAGAATAAGCCCTGACGCACCGACCAATAGACCAGTAACAATAAGAATGGTGTTGCCAGTGGCTAAACCTGCAGCCGAGGCCGCTATGCCCGAGTAACTGTTAAGCAAAGCAATAACCACTGGCATATCAGCACCGCCAATAGAAATGGTGGCCAATAAACCAAAGCTAAGTGCAATTGCGATAGCGCAATACAGCCACACTGTGTTTGATGGTTCGGTAGTAAACAAATAGCCAACCGCTAGCATACCCACTAAATGAAGAATACTCAGCTCGCGAAGCCCAGTAAAAACAACCGCCTTTGAACTCATCTTTCCTGACAATTTCCCCCACGCTACCACCGAGCCTGAAAAGGTAACACCACCAACGAGTATGGTGAAAAATAAGGTTACAAAGGTAAACGCGCCGGCCGTTTCTAGCGCCGCTATGCCCATGCTCGATAACGTCGCCCAACCAAGTAACAGTGATGCTGCGCCACCAAAACCATTAAACAATGACACCATCTCTGGCATTGAAGTCATTTCAACGGTTTTTGCCTTCCACGCACCGTAAGCGCCGCCAATAACAAACCCTAGCAATATATAGTGATAGCTGATGATCTGCTGATCGAGCAGAGTAACAACAACCGCTATAAACATACCGACAGCAGAAATAAAGTTACCTTTTTTAGCCGTATCTGGGTGACTCAATAATTTAAGACCAAGAATAAATAGTGCCGCAGCAACTACATACGCAAGGTTAATCGTGGTTACAATATCATTCACCTGCGTACTCCTTACTTCGTTTTCTTTTTGAACATATTTAGCATGCGGTCGGTGACTAAATAGCCCCCCACCACATTAATACTGGCCAGTGCCACCGCAATGGTACCCAACACGGTAGTTAACACGCTGTTGTCACTACCCGATGCCACTAAGGCGCCAACTAAGGTAATACCTGAAATAGCATTTGAACCTGACATCAAGGGCGTATGAAGCGTTGCTGGTACTTTTCGGATGAGTTCAAAACCAAGAAACCCTGCCAATAACACGATAAAAAGTAAGTATATGATTTCCACAATTAAGCTCCTTTGTATGCATTAAGCAGCATGTCGTTGGTAACGCTTCCCTGATGCGCAATAACGCAGCCAGCAAGAATATCGTCGTCCAAATCAAGGTTAAACGTATTGGTTTCTGTGTCGAAAAACTCGTCCACAAGGTTATAAATATTATTGGCGTACATGTCGGTGGCAGCTCGCGCGACAAACTGACTCCAGTACCCGTCGCCAATCACATTAACGCCATTTACCTCAACGGTCTCTCCAGCGACCGAGCCTTCTACGTTACCGCCAGAGGTGGCCGCCATATCCACTACAACACTGCCTGGCTTCATTAGCGCTAAAGTGTCTTTTGAAATAAGCACAGGGGGTTTTCGGCCAAACAGTTGCGCCGTTGTAATCACAATATCTGAATCGGCAATAGCGTCACGCTGGGCGTCTTGCTGCTTGACTTTTTGTTCTTCGGTAAGCTCTTTGGCGTAACCGTCTTTCGTTTGGCCGGTTTCACCAATATCGATTTTAAGGAATTTACCACCAAGCGACTCAACCTGCTCTGCAACCACTTCGCGAGTGTCGTAGGCAAGCACATTAGCGCCAAGGCGTTTTGCTGTGGCAATAGCCTGCAGGCCTGCCACGCCAGCGCCAATGATAAATACTTTGGCGGGTTTAATAGTGCCCGATGGCGTCATCATCATAGGTAAGATAGAAGGAAGCAAACTTGCAGCCTGCATCACCATTACATAGCCCGCTAAACTCGCTTGAGAGCTTAACGCATCCATTTTTTGAGCACGGGAAGAACGCGGGATCATTTCAACTGAAATAGCCGTAAGGTGCTTGTCAGCAATCGACTCAACAAGCGGTTGTTGAAAGAAAGGGTCAAGATGACCAACCACAATGGCCCCTTTTTTCATCAACGCTAGCTGCGCTTCGCTTGGCTTGTTTACGGCCACCACCATATCTGCAGATGATACTGACTCATTCACATCACTAATGACAGAAACACCCATACCTTCATATTCTTTATCAGAGTAGCCAGAAAGTAGTCCTGCTCCGGCCTCAAGGATAATAGAAGCCCCTTTCTTTATTAGGCGCTGCGCGCTAGATGGCGTAACAGCACACCGCTTTTCCACTTTATTTAGCGAGTCTGGCGTTTTAGATTCATTTAAAACAACAACTTTCATACGCTTCTCCTTATTCTTAGGCACTTTGAGAATGACACTCTTTTTTCTCATTGAAACCATTTTATTCATTTATGCTGATTATTTTTTGACTAAATTAAACGCCCGTTTAAATTTTAATTGCGTGATAGCGCGCGAAAAAAGCTGTTCAATTTTCACCCTGGGCCTTAGTAAACATACGCCCTCAATATATTTATTACAAAAATTTTTAAGCTTAAATACATAATTATAATTTATATGAAATTCACTTATATTTTTTTTCATTTGTCAGGATTGTAATTAGTAAAAGGAGATTTAAAGTATGCAGGTTGTTTTTTGCACAGCCGTAAAGGTACAAAAAACGAACAGGACTTAGCAGTGCACCGAAAATTTCAACTCATTTATTAGGTAAAAAGGCGAGCCATATTTTTATCATTTCTTTTTTCCACATCTTTTTTACCAGAATGTGATCAGTTATTAGAAAAAAAACGTTTACCCATTGCGTGTAAGACTTCATATGATATTGAGCGTTTTACTCACTAAAAATATCACAACAAATACACCACCATCAGAGTACGCAGCCGATACGCTTTTTTTCAAAAAATGTGTTTATAAAAAATGTACCGTGCAGCGTGGGGAGAAAAATAGTGTTTGGGCTTTTTAAATCGAATCCGTCAAAGAAAATGCGGAAAGAATACGACCAGCTTTTAGAGCGAGCCATGCTTGCGCAAAGAAAGGGCGATATTAAAACGTATTCTATGCTTACTGCAGAATCTGAAGCACTGTGGAAGAAAATAGAGGAAGTTGAAAAACAGCAGTAGTTTTTGGCTTCTTCCAATATTTTTTCAATTTAATACTTCATATCGCATTGTAGTGCGTATACCCGTAAACTAACGCCCTCACTAAGTTCATTTACAAAAGGGCGCTGGCATTATGGCATTCCGTTTCTTTATAACGATGTTATACGGCATCGTTATCACATCTTCTTTTTTTCATCATAGTGCCCAGGCCATTGAAGCGGGCCAATACTACTATTTCATTTCTGAAAAATGCGAGCCACGCGGCCCACAAACGCCTGAAGAGCGTGGTGCAGTAACACCCGATGTGATGCTATTTGAAGTGGTACCTGCCGGCATTAGTGATTACTTTGTACACATGAACACCGATGCACTTGTGCATTACACCGAAGAGGGGCAAGAATACTTAACTCGTCTAGAGGAAGAACAGGCCTATACCGCCGGTGGTGACAATAGCGGCAGCAGCAATAATATTCATCATGATTTTATGTTGCAGCGAGAAGCGATAAGCCTTAAAGATCTCATCTCAACACTAAATAGTTTTTCTCAGCAGCAAACAGAGAAAGGGTATTACTATCGCACTATTTTGGCGCTAGGTGATGAAAGGGCGAGGTTTAAAGCCGTAACTCGAGTACGTTTAACAGAAAGCGGGGCGACTAACAGAATGCTGCTTTCCGACTACTCTACTAGCTACTATCGTCTTGATAAGACTGGGAATGCTAGTGCGACCCCATTCATTAGTGTTGATCACAATGCTTTAATGCGGAAAAATATCCATCAATACAACAGCCCCTTTAACGCGTATACAACAACTCACGTATGCGGAGAAAAATGGGAGTCGGAAATCTAAAAATGAAAGCGGGGAATTTAGTTATTCCGATACAGGGTTTTAATAATATGAAAACCAAAGCGGGTTTTTATGGGCCCATGTACTTTTAGCACTTCTTTTTTAAACACAACATCGTCAAATGCTTTGACCATTTGACCGCGACGAAATTCACCTAAATCACCGCCTCGCTTACCCGACGGGCACATTGAATGCTTTTTGGCTAGCGTGCCGAAATTTTTACCTTTTTTAAGCTGCTCTAAAATAGAGAGCGCCTCTTTTTCGGTTTTTACCAAAATGTGTACCGCGGCTGCTGTTGCCATATTACATCGCCTTAAATCTGAAATACGCAGTGTGAAATAGGCCGGTTAGGATACACGCTTTCGCTTTGTTATTCCTTTAGCTTTTTGGTTGTGTTAGCTCGCTACGCTGCTTCTCTTGGGATTCCCGTTTAAGTTTCTCGTTTAAGGTTCTCGTTTAAGGTTCTCGTTTAAGAATTTTGCTTTAGCATCCCACACTGATAAATCGCCTAACTTTTCTATTAGAAAATCGATAAACACCCGCACCTTTGCAGTAAGCACATTCGACCTTGGGTACACAAGCCAGATTGCCGCGCTATCGCTAATGCGGTAATCGGGTAACACTCTCACTAAGCTTCCCTCAGACAGCTCAGTGTGCACGTTCCACACTGAGCTCATACATATTCCAACACCTGCTTTTGCGGCGATACGCATGTTTGCGCCATCATCGCACACCACCCGCGGCTTTTCAGACGCCATTGGAAACGAGAATGTATGCCCTATTGCTTCGTTAACCAATACCCGTGGTTTAGCGTTGGCAAACATCACTATTTGATGGTTTGCCAAATCGGCTTCGGTTCGTGGAAAACCATGTTTTTCGATATATGAGGGAGAAGCACACATGATTCTGGTATCGTCTGCCAGTCTTCTACCTATCAAACTACTGTCTTCAACGGCATAGTTACGCAGCGCTAAATCAAACCCACCTTCAATGAGGCTCGCTTGAGTATCTGATAGCTTTAATTCAAGGTTAATCCCGGGGTATCTGTCGAGGAATTCAGGCAATATTGGGCTGATAAACAGCTGTGCAAAGCTGCTAGATGATGCAAACCTTAGCGTGCCTTGTACCGTAGCTTTACCGCGTCCGAACGCCGCATAAGCGGCATCTTCTTGGGCCACAATTTCTTTTGCATAGGGAAGAAACTCCGCGCCCTCGATGGATAACACTACCTTGCGGGTAGAGCGGTGGAACAAGTCGGCCTTTAGCTGCATTTCCAACTTTGACAAGCGAGCGCTGGCAACAGAAGGCGCGAGGCCTAGCCGCTTTCCTGCCTCGCTAATGTTTAACGTTTCTGCCGCTATCACAAATAAGCGAATGCCGTTGGTGTCCATTTCCTGTTCCTCTGACTTATTAAGTTATTATTCTGACAATTATATTCAAAACCAGAATTCTCATTTCTTTTATACGTCATTTATGCCCAATATCAATACTATTAAGCTACAACCATCAACAACAGAGACGACACGTAGCGCAGACTCATCAATGCCTGCACAACGGGTTTCAGTGATAAAAATACATTAGGAGATGAAGATGAAAGCAATGATTGTAAATCAATACGGAAGTGTGGATGCCTTTGAAGCCGCTGACATTCCAAAGCCGTCTATTAAAGACGGTCATATTTTAGTGAAGATTGCAGCAACCAGTATCAACACCGTTGACACTATGATTCGTCAAATGGGTGCCGACTTACCTTTATCACCTGCTGCGCCAGCACTGTTAGGAATGGACTTTGCGGGCACAATAGAAGAGATAGGCGAAGGCGTTACTGACTATAACGTTGGTGATGAAGTGTATGGCTGCGCAGGTGGTTTAGCTGACCTTCCTGGTACGCTTGCTGAATACATTGTCGCAGATGCCAACTTGCTCGCTCTTAAACCTAAAAATATATCGATGAAAGAAGCTGCGGCACTGCCATTGGTTGGCATAACCGCCTATGAGGGATTGCAGCGCGCCGGTATTAGCGCAGGGCAAAACGTGTTAGTACACGGTGGTTCAGGCGGTGTAGGCCATGTGGCACTTCAATTGGCGAAACACTACGGCGCAAACGTATTTTCAACCGGCGGCGGCGATACTCAACTATCGTTAATTGAAAGCTTAGGTGCTAGCCCTATCAATTACAAAACTGAGAGTGTAGAAAGCTACGTACAAAAGCACACTGATGGCGCCGGATTCGATATCGTCTTCGACTCAGTAGGCGGCGCTAACATGACCAACTCGTTTGAAGCGGCTGCGCTAAATGGTCAAGTTGCTACCACAGTGGCCATGACAGAGCTTGACCTCACCGCAGCCCATTTTAAAGGGCTATCGCTACACGTGGTATTCATGCTTATCCCTATGCTTCATAACTATCGCCGCGAGGCCCATGCTCGCATTCTTAGCGATTTAAGCAAAATTGTTGAGGCAGGCGGCGTGAAGCCCGTTGTAGACGACTCGGCGTTTACCTTACCTGAAGTAGGTAAAGCCCATGCGCTATTAGAAAGTGGCAAAGCGTTGGGCAAGGTTGTTGTTACTGTTTAACACACTGTTCATTAATAAGTAATACACCGCGTTAACTCATAGGGAGCTGCTAGTCAGCTCCCTTTGCTGTTTCAACTTTTAGCAGTTTTATTCAAACGGAGACATGTATGAACAATGCAACTCATCGAGCCAGTCTTGTATTAACCAGCTTTTTATTTACCGGCTTTCTACTAGCTGGCTCTTTACTTACTACCATAGCGTCATTTAACGCCACCGCAGAAAACCACGACAGTACATCTTCAGTAATATCCTCTGCAGAACTTCAATGGGGATATTTAAATCCGCTTCGTGGAGATAAAAGCCCGGCGGCAACAGATTTGTGGGGCGACAGAACCAAAAACCAAGCAACGGGTATACTGGTTAAGCTTAAAGAAGGGTTTTCATCGCCACCGCATATTCACAACATTACTTATAGAGGTATTGTTATTGAAGGGCTTCTTCATAATGATACGCCGTCTGCAGAACACATGTGGCTGCCTAGCTTATCTTTCTGGACTCAGCCTGCCGGTCACAATCACATTACTGCGGCAAACAGCAAAGCCAACCTTATTTATCTTGAAATAGATAGCGGCCCCTATCTTGTTAAGCCACCAGAAGCTGAGTTTGACACTAACGAAAGGCTGATAAACGTGCATGCGTCAAACCTCATTTGGCTAAATGAAAACGACTCAGAACTACTTAAAGGCGATGGCGTTGAAATAGCTCACCTTTGGCAGAAAAGCGACTTACCCGATACAAAAGACAAACCAAAAGGTTTTCTAGTTAAATTTGCTAAAGGCAAAAAAGGTCACATTTTCACTACGGCGAAAGATTTTAAGAGCGTTATTATAAAAGGAAAGGCCAACTATGATTCAAAGAACACCGACACAGCGGTAGTGCTTGAACCTGGCAGTTTCTTTAGCTCCAAAGGCTCGTTCTCACATAACATTAACGCCAGTGAAGAAACGGTTTTATACATTAGAGCCAACGATACCGTGTCGATTTTGGCGCATTCTGAACCGGAGTCTGAATAAAAGATAAAGCAATAAAAAAGCCTGCAAGCACACGAGTCTGACGACTGGTTTGCTTGCAGGCTTTTCCGCGTTTTAAGTTATGAGTTATGAGCGTACAAAAAACGTTTGTACGCCTCATTGTGCTTAAAACTACTCCTCAACAACAGAGTGCAGCGCTTCCATCACGTTTTGGCAGTTTACTGCATTAACTGCGAAATTATGTGGTGAAGCAAATTGCTGTGCGTCGTTATCGAAATACTTGCCTGACGAATACTGAAATTCATCAGATAGGGCTGCTTTACACAGTATTTGAGCGCCGATACTCAAGTCGTTACCCGCCACGCCGAACCCTTCTTTCACCATTTTAGACGCTAAAAGCGACCCTGGATTAACCGATACACTCACTTGCCCAGGCTTAAGTGTTTTAGACACCTGCTCACTCCATATCGTTAACGCTAACTTACTTTGCGCGTAAGCCTGAAAATCATCATTAAGATGAACTAGCCCTTTCATGGCATCGACTTGCACTGGTGCTTGTGCAGCAGAAGAGAGATTCACTATCCGGCCGTCTTCGCTTAATACTGGTAGTAGCAATTCAGTAATAATAGCTGGGGCAAAGATATTAACCACAAAGCGAGCATCAAAACCTTCTTGTGTTATAGGTTGAGGCAGCTTAAATACGCCAGCATTGTTAATAATCACGTCAATTCTTGAATGGTCTTTTAAAATTGAACGACCAAGCTTTCTACATTCACTTAACGTCGACAAATCGGCGAGGTACGTATCGATTGTCACATCAGGAGCATGTTGCTTCACTTGTTCGCAGGCACTTTGCAGTTTATGGTCGCTACGTCCATGCATGATCAGATGATTACCCTGTGCAGCCAGTAGTTTCGCAGTCTCTAATCCAATACCGTCTGTTGCGCCTGTTATTACTACTTTTTTCATTTTTTTAAATCCTCGTTGTTTGCCTAACCCGCTTTACACGTTGCCGATCGTATTCTTTCTTCATGAGCCACTTTCTAATGAGCTACTTTTTAATGAGCCGCTTTTAATAAGTCATTTTTTTAACGAGCCCGTCACTAAAGTTACGGGCTAAAACGGTGCATAGCTGTCTTGATGAAAGCTGGCTGTAGCAAAATCGTCATTAAGGGCCTTCGGCATTGACCAACGCGCCTTTGCATCTACAGGTTGAACATCGTCTTTCGGATTTGGCAAGCTGCCTTGTTTTCCGAAAAGCCAAAATACAAAGTTAGTGCGCTCTCCACTGGTGATAGGTAAAGCAGCATGAGGCACCGACCCTCTATGAATAATTGCGCTTCCAGGTGTAAACATTAGTTCGTTTGTGTGCCCAGTGCTAGCATCAAAAAAGTTTACGGCTGAGCCGGAAAACGATTCTGTTGGTAAATTTAAATTGATGTTTAAGGTAACCGAGGAGGCATCAGTATGAGGCCGAATAGACGTATCTGTACTTGGCTGATAATTAATTGAAAAGCCAAAGCTTTGGCTGTCATATCCAATAATTTCAGGAAACAACAAACGAGCGATGGGGCACATATACGCATCAATTAATTCACGATAAAACTGCTGAAAACTCGGGGCTGCTAAATGCCCTTCTGAGCGGGCATCGAGCATTGCACCTTTGCGGTTTAATACAATGCCGTAGGGCGGTCTCAACGGAATTTGCGCATCCCATGCTTTTTCCAAAAATGCTCTAAGCTTACCAAGCTGCTCTGGATTGAAGAATTGGCAGGTATACACGCCGGGCGCAACCTGCTGCCACAGCGATTTAACATCCAACTCTTTGGATGGGTCTTCCCATGCAGCGATAGCGGCCTGGCGCAAGCGAGCATCAAGTAATGAACTATTAAGAGAATTGCCGTCAACTTGTTCAGCCGCTTCCCACTCTTTCCAAGCATTGACGAGCAGCTCTTGGTTACCGCTCCAAAACTGCTGTACCGATTGCGTACGCTGAAGCATGGCTTCTCGTGAGGGTAACTTTAACGCTCGTGCCGCTTCTAAATGTTGGTATGCCATTGTTTGTCCTCAGTGTTCCTAATCAAAGCCGCAGACTAGTTGTTTGCGTAGCTTGGTTTGCTTAGCTTTGTTTACTCAGCTTTATTTACTTAGCTTTGTTTACTCAATAGCACACAGTTTAATACCTCCCTATTAATGTATAAACGACACATAAAAGGAATCAGTATTCTGGTTTTGAATATAATCTGTGCTTGTTTTGGGTTCGCTCTTCGATATCTCTTCGTGGATAAAGCAGCCTTTGCTAACCACACCCACTAATCCGGTTTACTTTGTGGCGCAAATTCCGCTAACGTAGAGTGGGATTAAAATGTGGACAATAAAAATAATGAAACGATTTTTTAAATGGATTGGTACAGGTTTACTGGTTGTTGTACTGCTTGGCGGCAGCTTCGCTGCTCACGAATGGTATGCAGATAAACCCTTTTACTTTAATAATTTTTTAAACAGAGAGATGGTAAAGGTAGCATTTGATAGCCCTGAAACCTTAACGTCGTTAGGCTTTTTAGAGTCTTTGGGTATTAAAGGTCATAATTCAGAACTCGACGATGCCAGCCCCGAGAAAGGCGAAGCCCTTTTTGATAAGGCCCGAGGCATTAGGCAAGTTATCGTCGATTACGATAATGAAGACCTGAGTAAAGACGAGCTACTTTCTAAAAAAATTACTCTTTATTTGCTGGATTATTTAATTGGCAACGAGCCATTTCAATATCACACCTATCCTGTAAACCAATTATTTGGTGTGCAAAACGGCTTTCCAAGCTTCATGCAGGGTCAACATCAAATTAATGATGCAACCGATGTTGAAAATTACCTAAGTCGCTTAGGCGCGGTAGATGAAAAGTTTGCCCAAGTACTTGAAGGGCTAAAACTGCGTGAGGAAAAAGGCATTATTCCTCCCCAATTTGTTATTACTCGCGTGCTCGATGAAATGAACGGCTTTGTTGCTTCGCCGCTTAACGAGAACATTTTGTATAGCTCGTTAAAAGAGAAAATGGCTGATGTAGAAACACTGTCGCAAGAACAGCAGGATGAGTTCTTGGCTAAAGCCAAAGCGCGCATTAACGATGATGTAAATCGCGCTTATCAGCTATTTATCGACTACTTCACAACACTACAGGCAAAAGCAGGTAACGATCACGGTTATTGGCACTTACCTGATGGCGATAAGGTATACGCCAACGCACTTCGCTTTTTCACTACCACCGACATGACCGCAGACGAAATTCACAATATCGGCTTAAAAGAAGTTGCTCGAATTCAAGGCGAAATGATGACAATTCTTGAAGGCGAAGGCTACGACGTAACATTAGGGTTTACAAAAGCAATGGATGCCCTTGCAGCAGACCCTTCTCATTACTATGAAGACAGTGATGCTGGCCGTGAACAAATACTCAAAGACTATCAAACCATTCTTGATGAAATTGAAGAAGGTATGAGCGAGGTTTTCCGTATTCGTCCCGAAGCTGGCATGGAAGTAGTGCGCATTCCTGAGTTTAAGGAAAAAACTGCACCTGGTGCGTACTATCAGCAGCCAGCCATTGACGGTTCAAGACCGGGCCGCTTTTTCGCAAACCTTTACGATATAAAGGCTACACCTAAGTACAGTATGCGAACACTGGCCTACCACGAAGGTATTCCGGGCCACCATTTCCAAATAGCGCTAGCAATGGAAATGGAGGGCATGCCGTTTATTCGAAAAATGTCGCCATTCACTGCCTACACAGAAGGATGGGCGCTGTACTCAGAGTATTTAGCGTGGGAGATGGGCTTTCAAGACAATCCACTGGACAACCTTGGTCGACTTCAGGCGGAATTGTTTAGAGCGGTACGCTTAGTGGTAGATACTGGAATTCACCAAAAACGCTGGGCGCGAGAAGAAGCCATCGACTACATGGCAAGTAACACAGGTATGGCATTAAGCGATGTTACCTCGGAAATTGAACGTTATATTGTAATGCCAGGCCAAGCGACATCATACAAAGTAGGCATGCTTAAAATTTTGGAACTGCGAGAAAAAGCGAAAACTGCCTTGGGCGATAAG
The DNA here is from genome assembly GCF_036864455.1 of Alteromonas sp. P256. Lineage (NCBI taxonomy): Bacteria > Pseudomonadati > Pseudomonadota > Gammaproteobacteria > Alteromonadales > Alteromonadaceae > Alteromonas > Alteromonas sp. P256. The sequence continues at coordinate 202,206 of NZ_JAZETM010000006.1, read as the reverse complement.
TTCGACCTAAGAGACTTTCATGATGTGGTACTGAAAAATGGCGCAGTGCCTCTGGCAATCCTCGAGGAATTAATCGACGCTTACATTAAAGAGAAGCAGGCGTAGAAAGCAAAGCCAAAACTGAAAGGCCAGACATGAAAAAGGCGCTAACTTCAAGAAGTAGCGCCTTTTCTTTAAGCGTTAAGCTTAGGGGATGATTTACATCATGCCGCCCATTCCGCCCATGCCGCCCATATCAGGCATTGCAGGAGCTGCTTCGTCTTTAGGTAGCTCAGCAACCATCGCTTCAGTAGTAATCATAAGTGAAGCAATTGATGCTGCAAACTGTAGTGCAGAACGCGTTACTTTAGTTGGGTCAAGAATACCCATCTCTAGCATGTCGCCGTAGGTGTCGTTGCCAGCGTTGTAACCGTAGTTACCTTCGCCGCCTTTAACAGCGTTAACAACAACAGATGCTTCTGCACCGGCATTGCTCGCGATTTGACGTAGAGGCGATTCCATTGCACGTAGCGCAAGTTTAATACCTACAGTTTGGTCTTCGTTGTCACCCGTTAGGTCAGCAAGCTTAGCCGCTGCACGAACTAGAGCAACACCACCACCAGGTACTACGCCTTCTTCAACCGCTGCACGCGTTGCGTGTAGAGCATCTTCAACGCGGTCTTTTTTCTCTTTCATTTCTACTTCAGTTGCTGCACCAACTTTAATTACTGCAACACCACCAGAAAGCTTAGCTAAACGCTCTTGAAGCTTTTCTTTGTCGTAGTCAGATGAAGAGTCTTCAATTTGACCTTTAATTTGTGCACAACGACCTTCAATCGCTTCTTCGTCGCCGTTACCATCAACAATAGTCGTGTTGTCTTTGTTGATAACTACGCGCTTCGCTGTACCAAGGTCTTCTAGCTGCACTTTTTCAAGGTCTAGACCAATCTCTTCAGAGATTACTGTACCGCCTGTAAGTACCGCGATGTCTTGAAGCATTGCTTTACGACGGTCGCCGAAACCAGGTGCTTTAACCGCAGCCACTTTCACGATACCGCGCATGTTGTTTACAACTAATGTTGCTAGCGCTTCGCCTTCAACATCTTCAGCCATAATAAGTAGTGGCTTACCAGCTTTCGCTACGCCTTCAAGCGTTGGAAGCAATTCACGGATGTTAGAAATTTTCTTATCTACTAACAAGATGAATGGGCTATCTAGTTCAACAGTTCCGTTTTCTTGGTTGTTGATGAAGTAAGGAGATAGGTAACCACGGTCGAACTGCATACCTTCAACAACATCTAGTTCGTTTTGAAGTGCTTGACCTTCTTCTACAGTGATAACACCTTCTTTACCTACTTTTTCCATTGCTTGTGCAATGATGTCACCCACTTCTGCGTCTGAGTTAGCTGAGATAGTACCAACTTGTGCGATAGACTTGCTGTCTGCACAATCTGTAGAAAGTGCTTTAAGCTCAGCAACCGCTGCGATAACAGCTTTATCGATACCGCGCTTAAGATCCATTGGGTTCATACCCGCAGCAACAGACTTGTGACCTTCAGTAACGATAGCTTGTGCAAGCACAGTAGCAGTAGTTGTACCGTCACCCGCTTCATCGTTCGCTTTAGAGGCTACCTCTTTCACCATCTGTGCGCCCATGTTCTCAAACTTGTCTTCAAGTTCGATTTCTTTCGCTACAGATACACCATCTTTAGTAATGGTAGGTGCGCCGAAAGACTTGTCTAAAACAACGTTACGGCCTTTAGGACCAAGCGTTACTTTTACTGCATTTGCTAGCGTGTTTACGCCTTTAAGCATTTTTGTGCGAGCGTCGTCACCAAAACGTACTTCTTTAGCTGCCATGATTCAATTCCTCTCTAATTCGGTTAAACGTTAGTCGTTATTACTCAACAATCGCTAGGATGTCGCTTTCGCTAAGGATCAAAACTTCCTCACCATCCAGCTTTTCTGTTTTAACGCCGTAACCGTCACTGAAAATAACGGTGTCGCCAACTTTTACGTCTAGCGCTTTAATATCACCATTCTCAAGTATGCGACCATTACCCACAGCGATGACTTCACCGCGAGTTGATTTTTCTGCTGCAGAACCAGTCAGAACGATACCGCCTGCAGATTTACTTTCTTGCTCTGCGCGTTTAATTATTACGCGGTCGTGTAAAGGACGAATTGCCATTTTCAAGTCTCCTGAAAATTCCACTATTCAAAATTAAAGAATATTCAACATTCACTGTTTTGAATGTTGATTGCCTGGAACGCTCATTGCTGAGCAGTTAAAATGTTATCTGCACGGATAAATGGGGCAGTACCCAAACAAGTTCAAGTGTTTTTCCACAAAAAAATGTAAAAAAATTGATTTTTTTGCGAAATACATGTGTTTGGGGGGATTAGTTAGAGGATGAGACGGCTCAGCATCAAATCAAAACCTACTCGCTAGCGGTATGGAGTAGGTTTACTTCAAACGCTTGTCTTCGTCGTTTTGCGTATTGTCCGTATATTCACCTTCAATCACATCGTCTTTGTTTTTCGCTGATGTATTAAATGGCGAATCAGTATCTCCAAAAGGGTCGCTGCCAAATGGGCTTTGTTGCCGGTTTGTATTGAAGCCGCTTGCACCTGGCCCAGCACCACCAGCTCCTGCACCGGGCATAACAACGCGCATTTTCATGTGCTTGCTCACCTGCGCAGCAAGTAAATGTCGCGTTCCGGGTAATACAAACATGAAACCTAATATGTCGGTGATAAACCCTGGGGTCACTAATAATACGCCAGCCACCACTAGCATTAACCCTTCAACAAGCTCTTTTCCCGGCATTTCGTTGCGCTGCATTTTTGCCTGCGCGGTTTGAAGGGTACTTATCCCCTCACGCTTTACAAAATAAGAGCCAATGAAAGCGGTAAGAATAACAATCCCTATTGTGTTCCAACCACCGATAATGCTGCCAACATTAACCAGTAAGGCGATTTCTAAAATAGGAAGTACGGCAAATAAAATGAATAAAACCCGCAAGGTGAGTCCTCTTTAAACAGTCGATTAAGTGATATATGGGTGTTGAGCCCAAAAGCAATCAAAGGTTCGTTTGCTTTCGGTTAAATACAGGTTCAATACGACCGATAACTAAAGCCATCACAAGCTATTTCGAGTCGGGACAACCTTTGTTGAAATAGGCATGCAGCGTTTACGTAGATAGTCTTACCCTTATTTACGGTGAAGTATGTCTAAACCTAACCCCTATTTTGGTATAGTTAAGCACTTTTTGTAAGGTCGGCGTGTATAAACGCTAGTAAAAGTACGGAATCAGTACTAATTCATTATTAAGCTAATACTTGGCCAATACAAAGAAAACATCGAGCACATTAGCAATTGCGCTGACTTTACTGGCAGTGGCTTAAAATAAGCAATTTAGAACTCATAATAGAAGTTGAAGTTATTAATATGATTAATGCCCTACTAAACCGAGTGTCAACATTATTTCTGCCCCGTCGAACGTGTGCTTTTACCACAATGGTATTTTCAATTTTTCTTCTTTTAGTGAACGCGTTATCAGTAACCGCCGCTGCGCAATCACAATTCCCCAACAGCTTAGACAACGCATTCTCACAAGAGCCCGAGTTTTTAGACGTTGAGCAGGCGTTTGCCTTCGACTTCAATCAGAAAGACAGCACGCTAACGCTAACATTTGCGATAGCAGATGGTTATTACCTGTATAAAAAGCAGTTTAAGTACGTCGCTAAAGAGGCCGCAATAGGCGAAGCTATCTACCCAAAAGGGGTAATAATTGAAGATGAGTTTTACGGTAAGTCGGAAGTTTTTTATAACAGCGTCAGCATAACGCTTCCCCTAGAAGAGGCCTCTTCTGATGGCGTGGTAAAAGTGCGTTATCAAGGCTGTGCCGATGCCGGGCTTTGCTATCCACCCACTGTAAAAGTCGTTTATCTCAATGAAATCGTTAGTGGCGGGAAAGTATCAGCTCAAAATGGCGTTTTAGCACCAGAGAGTGAACAGTTCTCCCTTGCCAATAAGTTAATCAATAAAGAAAACCTCCCTCTTACCCTGCTGTTATTTTTTATCTTAGGTATCGGCCTTGCGTTTACCCCTTGTGTATTCCCTATGTACCCCATTGTGTCAGGCATTGTTATTGGTCAGGGTAATACAAAAAGCCTCTCTCATTCTTTTTGGCTTACCTTTGTTTACGTACAAGGCATGGCAATTACCTACTCTCTACTTGGATTGGTTGTGGCAGTAGCGGGGGCGCAATTTCAAGCGGCACTTCAGCACCCTATTGTGTTAGGTGTTTTCATTGCTTTATTTGCCACGTTAGCCGTGGCACTGTTTGGCGGTTTTGAAATACAACTGCCTGCAAAGTGGCAAGAAAGGCTCACCTCAGCAAGCAACAGTCAAACCCCCGGCAGCTTTGCAGGCGTATTTATTATGGGCGTGCTGTCGGGGCTCATTGCCTCGCCGTGCACCACTGCGCCACTTACCGGCATATTGCTATTTATCGCACAAACGGGGGATATGACCCTTGGATTTATTTCCCTCTATTTACTGAGTATTGGTATGGGCATACCGCTGATCCTATTTGGCGTTACAGGCGGAAAACTGCTGCCTAAAGCGGGGAACTGGATGAACGTCGTTAAGGTAACATTCGGCTTCATGATGCTGGCCGTCGCCATAGTATTTGTAGAGCGGTTGTGGAACAGCTTGTATTCAGACTTTTTGTGGGCAGCACTAGGCTTCGGTTTATTTGGGTACTATTGGAAGTTAAATCGCGCGACGCCTAATAGCAAAATAAAGCTATTACGGGCCATGTTGGTCGCGGCAGGCGTTATGGGAAGTGCAGGCATTACTTATCAAACCGGCGAAAACGTTGGGCTTTGGGGTGAAAAAGTGAGTCATCCTGAATTTATTAAGGCAAGAGATTTTACCGATTTACAGCAGAAGATAGCAAAGGCTAACGACAACGGCCAAACGGTAATGGTAGACCTTTACGCCGACTGGTGTGTTGCGTGTAAAGAGTTCGAGAAATACACCTTTCCAGATCAAAACGTGGTTAACGCGCTGAGCAATACCGTATGGATGCAGATGGACCTTACCGACAACACGCCCGAGCGTCAGGAAGTGTTTGATAAGTTTGAGGTGCTTGGCTTACCCACTATTTTATTTTTCGATAATAACGGTGAAGAGTTGAGACAGTCACGGGTAACTGGGTTTATGAAAGCAGACGCCTTTGCAACGCACATTAGCAATGCGCTTGCTGACAGCGCCGCTGCAGATAATGCCCGCGACGAGTAGCATCATCACTCTGCGGCGTGGACTGCATAAGTGGCAGCGTAAGTGGTTACATAAAAAACCTGCGAATGGTCGCTTACGCGCACTACTTGTTGGAGCGTTGGTTGCTTGGGCTTTATTTATTTGGGCATTGCCACTTCAGGCATCAGCAACTCACGCCTTATCCACACAGCGAGAGGGTTGCTTTGATGAGCGCCGCTTTTGCTTTTTGTTAAGTGAAAAAGACGACACCAGCGGTAGTTATGTCATACGCGTTCAGCGTTACATCGATTTACCCGTAGCCTTAACGCTGTATTCAACAGACCTAGGTTATACAGCCCATGCCAACGCTTTTTTAGCTAATAACGATCCTATTGTTTTAGGAGAGACCCAGTCACCATCTCGCTTTTTCTCCACCATGCGCGTGAAATGGACAGTAGGTAATATTAGTGCCGCTCACAATAGTGAATATCGTTATGCGTCTCCGTTACAACCTCAACAAAACTACCCTATTGTGCAGGGCGTTAACGGAAAGTTTAGTCACTTCGGTGCATCTAAATATGCTCTGGATTTTGGTGCTAGTGAAGGCACACCGGTGCTTGCGGCGCGAGGGGGTATTGTTATAGATACCAAGCGCAATGGGAAAAAAGGCGGACCTACTCCAGAGTTCGCGAAACATGCAAATTACGTTGCCATTTTGCATGACGATGGAACCACCGGTGAATATTATCACCTCAGATATGAAGGTGTTGTAGTAAAACGAGAGCAACGAATTACCCAAGGGCAACTTATCGGGTACACCGGAAATACCGGCTTTTCGTCTCTTCCCCACCTGCATTTCGGCGTATACGTGGCAAAATTTCACGGTCGCTATCAAAGCGTACCGTTTTCACTACAGAACCCCCCGACTTTAGCTTACAGCTCATCAGAAAATCGCTGAAAGCCACGCATGGCAGGTGATACACCGCTTAAAAAAAGCAACGTTTCATTAACAATAAAAAAAACCAAAGCACGTTTGTGTAGCGAAAACTTTGCGTCGAAAACACCTGATTAGACCAGTATTTTGCTGCTAAATCTTTCTCTATCTCTATAATCAACATATAAATTTAAAAACGGAACCGGTTATTGGCTTTTTTTCGTGCAACTGACGGCAAACTTTGTTGAAATAACGAATACCACGACAGTTACACGAAGATAGTAGCAAATTAGATGAATATTTTGTTATTAAATGGCCCTAACTTAAATATGTTAGGCCAAAGAGAACCCGACAAGTATGGCACGCAAACTTTGCAAGACATCATTGATGACTTGCAGGCTCAAGCTGCCTCCAGCGATGTGACGCTTTCGCATTTTCAGTCTAACGCTGAACATGCACTTATTGAGCGCATACATGACGCTATGGGTAATACAGATGCCATCATCATTAACCCTGCTGCATTCACGCACACAAGTGTGGCCATTCGCGACGCGCTTTTGAGTGTGAGCATTCCGTTTATCGAAGTTCACTTGTCGAATGTTCACGCTCGTGAACCTTTTCGTCATCATTCCTATTTTTCTGATGTTGCAGCTGGTGTCATTGTTGGCCTTGGCCCCATGGGTTATTCCCTTGCACTAACCGCAGCAATCAATTTACCGAAATCGCAAAAATAACGCAGAGAAAGAACATGGATATTAGAAAGATAAAGAAACTCATCGAGCTAGTTGAAGAGTCTGGTGTAGCTGAACTAGAAATTACCGAAGGTGAAGAGTCAGTACGTATTCACCGTGGTCCAACTGGCGTTCAAGCACCGGTAAACTACAGCTTTGCAGCGCCTGCGGCGCCACAACAGCCGCCGGCACAAGCCCCAGCTGCGCCTGAAGCAGCGTCTGAACCAGCAGCACCAACAGGCCATGTGGTTAAATCGCCAATGGTAGGAACTTTTTATCGCGCGTCTTCACCTACTGCAAAAGCGTTTGCCGAAGTAGGTCAGCAAGTGAAAGTTGGCGATACACTATGTATCGTAGAAGCCATGAAAATGATGAACCAAATCGAGTCTGATAAAGCCGGTGTTGTTAAAGCAATCTTAGTAGAGAACCAAGATCCGGTTGAGTTTGACCAACCTATGTTCATCATCGAATAAGTGAGCAATTCACAATGTTAGATAAAGTACTTATTGCTAACCGTGGTGAAATTGCCCTACGTATTTTGAGAGCCTGTAAAGAACTTGGCATCAAAACAGTAGCCGTGCACTCCACTGCGGATAAAAATTTAAAGCACGTATTACTCGCCGATGAATCCATCTGTATCGGTAAAGCGTCTGCAACCGAGAGTTACCTGAATATTCCTCGTATTATTGCAGCAGCAGAAGTAACTAATTCAATTGCTATCCACCCTGGCTACGGCTTTTTAGCGGAAAATGCTGATTTTGCAGAAGCAGTAGAAAAAAGTGGTTTTATCTTTATTGGCCCAACAGCAGACACCATTAACCTGATGGGCGATAAAGTATCAGCTATCAATGCAATGAAAAAAGCAGGGGTGCCTTGTGTTCCTGGTTCTGATGGTCCGTTGACAGACGATAACGAACGCAATAAAACCATAGCCAAACGCATTGGTTACCCAATCATTGTTAAAGCTGCTGGTGGCGGTGGTGGTCGCGGAATGCGTGTTGTGCGCAGCGAAGGCGAGCTCGTAAAAGCCATAGAAACTACACAAGCAGAAGCAGGCGCAGCCTTCGGCAACCCTACTGTCTACATGGAAAAATTCTTAGAAAACCCTCGCCACGTAGAAATACAGGTACTGGCCGATGGGCAAGGTAACGCTATTCACTTAGGTGAGCGAGACTGTTCTATGCAGCGTCGTCACCAAAAAGTGGTAGAAGAGGCGCCAGCACCTGGAATTTCGGAGCAAATGCGAACCAAAATTGGCGATCGCTGCCGCAGAGCGTGTGTTGAAATAAACTATCGTGGTGCGGGAACCTTTGAGTTCCTATACGAAAACGGCGAGTTTTATTTCATTGAAATGAATACGCGTATTCAAGTAGAGCACCCAGTATCAGAGATGATCACAGGCGTAGATTTAATTAAAGAGCAGCTTCGCATAGCGGCAGGCCAGCCACTGTCTATTGACCAGTCGCAAATTCAAATTCGCGGCCACGCTATTGAATGCCGTATTAACGCTGAAGATCCTCAGACTTTTATTCCAAGCCCTGGTTTAATTAACATGTTTCATGCTCCAGGTGGTTTAGGTATTCGTTGGGAATCGCACATTTACGCCGGCTATACCGTTCCTCCGTTTTACGATTCAATGATTGGCAAACTAATAGCGTATGGTGAAAGTCGTGACGAAGCTATTGCTCGCATGCGCCACGCATTAGAAGAAATTGTAATAGAGGGAATAAAAACAAATATTCCGCTTCAGCGCTCTATCATGGCAGATGAAAACTTCTTTGCCGGCGGCACTAATATTCACTACCTTGAAAAGAAACTAGGCCTAGCCTAACCCCCCCTTGGGTTGCACTGTTGTTTAGGTGCAGCCCAACTTTATGCCCCTTTTAATTCTTTTGGTTTTTCGTTTCCTATTGATTCTAATTTAACGATTACAACAATCAATTTTTACTATTTTTCTTGTTCAAACTGCGCGCCTATACTTACCACAAGTTTAAACGTCTCCCGTTATGACTGTTTTTTCTGTTGTGTGTTTTCCTTTCGGAGCTTACCTCCACTTCAGCCGGTGCTTTGCGCCGGCTTTTTTATGCCTGCAATTCAAGCGCGCCTGCTATTCGAGCGTGCTATGAATCACGCGCAAAAAAAAGGCCCACCAAACGGTGGGCCAAACAGCAAGAACGCGTACACACTTTAACAGTGCGTGAATAGATACGCCCCATAATTTGCACAAGTTCATATATAAAAAATTACTTATTTTTAACCTCTTCGCCTTTAAAATAAGACACTAGTTTATTAGACTTCGATCTAATACAGGGAAGTTAATTACAACCTTAGGGACACTTCAAGACGTTTAAGGTAGTACTATGCAAAGCCGTTACAAACAGCTTAAAGAGAAACTTCCGATTTCCAGATTGTCTGACGATGTGCTCCTCGCCCTGCGTGTTCTGTATGACGACCCTCTCGATATTGTCGATTTAAAGCAAGATATCGACGACCTAACGCACTACCCCGAAAGGCTTCAAGACAGCTATAGAAAAGAATGGGAAACCTACGTGTTAAAAGCGTTGGCTGAGGATTTAAAAAGGGATGAGGCGTTATCCGCTAATGAGTTTATTGAAAACATTATGCAGCGGGTTGAAGACGTGGAACAAAACAATACCGCTTACGCTGCTTACCTGCCGCTGGTAGCCCAAGCTAAAACCATTAATGAATCGGGCAATACCCTTGTATTCCCCAGCCCGTTTCGACAGCAACTTATGGCCTTCTTATTGCCCGTTAGCACAGTAAAATAACTCCAGAAGATTTCCTTTCACAGCGCCTGCTAACAGGCGCTATTTACTGGCACTTTTTACCTTGTACTGAGACGGACAATAACCTCGGTCTACACCTTCTGGTCGTAAACTCAAGTGCTTGGTTTTGCGCCCAGATACACGAGCTCGCCAATTCTTAAAAGTCTTGTGTTTAAGGTTTTTACGCATCAGCTTGATTACCTCTTTTTCAGGTAATCCGAAAAGCTTTTCGATGGCTTCAAAAGGCGTTCTGTCTTCCCACGCCATCTCTATCACTCGCGACTGTTGTTCTTCGTCTAACATAGTTGTACTCATAAACGGTTTTGCTCGGTCTAAGGTAAAAGCGATTATCAAATTGAAGCGCTCTCTTATTAAACGCTTTTTTTAACGTTGTCTTTTTACAGTATTTTTCAGGGCTTGCTTTGCGTATGGCAGCGCTTGTATAACACTACATTTACGTAATACATTGCGATATCAATACATACGAAAAAATATCGTCTTCGTTCAACTTTTATTAGAAGGTACTGCGCTAATCGTTGAACTAGTCATTAACCAACCTATTAACTTACTCGCTCGCCAAGTCATTTACTTCGTCATCTTTTTCAAATGACAGCTTGAGCAGCTCGGCGGCTGCCTTTGCATCGGAGAGAGCTCGGTGATGACGCTCCATCGAAATGTAGAAGTGCTTAGTTAAATTGGCCAATGAATAAGAGGGCAACCCAGGGTGCGTGCGACGCATTTCTCTCACAGTGCACATTTTTGGGCGGCGGAATGACTGCTCAAGGCGGGCAAACTCTTGTTTAATAAAACCGTAGTCGAAGTTGACATTGTGGGCTACAAATACTGCATCCTCAGTAAATTCTGCAATATCATTGGCAACCTCAGAAAAAAGCGGCGCATCTTTTACCATCTCATCTGAAATGCCTGTCAGCCGAGTAATATTTGAAGGAATACGGCGTTGAGGGTTCAGTAACGTTTGGTAACGAGCAACCTCTTCACCAGCAATAAGTTTCACCATACCTATTTCAGTAATACGGTTATAGCTGTTGTTCCCGCCAGTTGTCTCTATATCAACTACAACGTAGGGCTGTTCTGGGTCGCGTACCCAGTTTACGGTAGTGACTGCTACTTCAAACCCAGCCTGCTGCAAACGCTGAATAGACACTAGCTGGTTGCGTCGTAACTGATCTCCCGGCGCTTTGATCTCTTCAAATCGCAACCCGTTTTCGTACACCATTATATCGGGAAAGCCATCTCTTAGGCTTTCAAAGTCTTTGCACATCATTCGCAATAAGCTGTGAATAGACTGAAGCTTCCCATGGCGAAGTAATGCCTCTATGGGCGCTAAAAGCCGACTAGACCACATGAACAAGCTGTTCACCTTGCCGTAATGCTGCGTCGCCATTTTTTGAATATGAAATAGCAATTTTTCCGGCGTATCTAACGACGACAGCAACGCTTCAATACTGGTTTCAAATTTTGCGTAAAAATTATTCTGCTTAAGTGATAGTGGACGTCGGTCAAACTCTGTTACTAAAGTATCCTCTTCATAAAGCTGCTTCCAAAACGTCAATCCAAAAAGGCTTCGCCACAATCGATTTTCTGTGCGCCAGCCTTCAATACCGTGTCTGGCATAATGGGCCAGCACGCCCCGCTCAACCTGCTGATTTTGGCTTACATCAATCGATAATTCTCTACTGGCATTACGCAGCATATCGGTAACCGTACTGGTACGCTTTTTGTTGTACTTGCGCGCATAGAAATCTTCAGCAAATGCCAATAGCGTATCCGATTGCGGGTTATCAATAATGTACTCAAGTTCACTTTTCACTTCGTCAACGCAGCCGAGTTTATAGCTTTCTCTTATCCATTTTTCTTTCCCTTTATCGCTGTCTGCCAAACGTAAAATATTAAGGCCTTTTTGCTTGTCTTCGTCTAATAGCTTTAATCCTAATGCGTACAGCAATTGATCTTTATAAAACCCTGCGGACACACCTTCGGTGCTAGGAAAGTCGCTATTAGCGAGGTTAAGCAAAGTCTCGGTGTGATAAAACGGAAGTTGCGTGTAGTGGTTTGCGTAAAACCATGCAGCTTCTGTGTCTGACTTACTCTCAAATCGGGCAACATCGGTTACCGAATCTGAACGAGTGCGCATAACGCCTAAATCTCTCATGGAAAATTGATTTAAGCGGCTCTTCGTATTGCCAAAATATAAAAACAATAGGAAGCGCAGTGCATCGTTAAACAAACACACTAAATAGTTATCGATAGAAAAGCGGCTAGGCCACCCGTTAGCACGAATTTCATTGCCAAGTAGCGTCACTAATTTTGGCTTAGTGAGTGAAGACAATCCTTGCGTACTACCGTAATCTGCTAACAGCGTTAAAATAGCGTCTTTGGTAAGCACACCGGCTATGTCATTAAACGAGGCGTTCGTGAGGTCGCCAAACCAACCGCTTTCTATCAGGCTGTTTATTTGAGCTTGAGGCGTGTTAATTTCTGCGTAATTAAATTGTGTTCGGTCAATAATCGCATATTTACGGTTAGCCGCGCGTACGATAATGCACTGCTTGTCATCGTCTAACGCGTTAAAACGCTCGATAAACGATGCGGCCTCATCACAGAGCAGTGTCGCGCTTGCCCCCTCAAAAAAGCTGAGGAACTCATGAAAATGAGTGAGGTAATATCGAGGAGGGAGATCTTTTCGCACTTTTCGCATTTGGCCAGCAGCCCAGTCAATTAAAATTAGTCAGTTAAAGATATTTGGGTACAGCTAATGGTTATAGCCACTCAAGCCATGCCTTCTTAAATCACAGCGACTCAAGCTATGCCTTCTTAAATCATAGCGACCCGAATCATAACAAAACACTTTTATAGTGTATATTTATACAGCACCATTAATCAACCTTTACCCGCTGTTTACTTACCCAGCTAAAAAACGAAGCTAACTGTTTATCGGCTAGTAATAGCGGCAATGTGCAGAGGTTTTTGGCCAGAGTCATTTCATCGTAAAAGCGGTGAATACCGCTATGACACTGCCTGCAAACATGCACACCTTCTTGGCGCTCGGCTTTTGTATAATGCTTCTTGAAATATTGACGCCTGTGCATTTTTTTCGGAATAAGATGATGATATGTCAGTCGCGTCTTACGTTTGCAGCAAGGACATATCCCAACAGTGTTTGCCACACCAACCACCTCACTATTGTTTAAATACCCAATTGATAACCTAAGCATTTAAGCTTGGGCGTATTGAACTAATCATTAATACCGAAAATACTGGCACCTGATCACTAATCTGCTCCCCAAGGTTTTCAATAAGTCGTCCAATAAATCATTCAACGAGCAACGCATAAGAAGTTAAAAACAATCCACCCTTTAGTAATAAGCGTATTCATAGTAAATTAAAAAAACATGGAATTAAGATATGAGTTTGACACGCGCAATGGGCTTTTCCTGCCCATATTGTATGGCTCCTAATGACGTTGAAATTGATGAAATAAACGACGTTGGTCAAGTGCAGGTATTAGACTGCCAAGTTTGCTGTCAGCCCATCGAATTAAGAGTGTTTCAGCACGGTGAAGAACTTTCTATAGAGGCGGAAAGAGAAAATGACTGACCGTATGACTCGCGATGATTTAGACAACTTAGAGCAGCGTTACCGCGCTAACTTAATTAATAGTTTGTCTGGCTTCAAATCTGCAGTGTTGCTGGGAACCACAGATGGTAAAACTAACAACTTAGCCATTATTAGTTCAGTGGTTCATATAGGTGCAAACCCGCCGCTACTTGGCATGATAATGCGTCCGCATACTGTGCAGCGAGATTCATTGGATAACATTAAGCAGCAGGGCTTCTACACCTTAAATCACGTGAATACACAGTGGGCAGATAAAGCACACCAAACCTCGGCCCGTTACGAGCAAGATGAAAGCGAATTCGATGCCGTGGGGCTAACGCCTTTTTTCAGCGACACGTTTAGTGCGCCTTATGTTAAAGAAAGCGAAGTTAACATTGGTCTTAAAGTAGCTCAGCATTTTAGCTTGCTCAATAATACCGAAATGGTGATTGGCGAAATCCAAGAAGTTTTTTTTGCTAAAGATGCCATTGATAAAGATGGATATCTTGATATTGAAGCTTTAAACACTGCGTCAATCAGCGGACTAGATAGCTATCATTCAAGCAAACGGTTGGCGAGGTACTCATACGCTAAGCCAAATGTTCCCCTTGAAACAAAGTAAACTTTTAAGCACAGACGCTGTCTTATTGTGCATAAATGGCAACAAGATAAAATTTTATTAATCGATTAGAACTGAGTTTTACGCAATTTTTGTCGATCTTTACTGAAAAAGCGTTAGTATAAACTATGTATCAAAAAACCTGCCCTTCTTGGGCAGGTTTTTTGCGTTTAAGGCACTGAATAAAAAAGAATCATTATCGTTTCTATCTCATTGGGAGAATGTTATGAAATCTGTTAATCGCCGCGACTTTATGAAATTTACGGGCTCAACGCTAATAGGGTTAACCCTAGGTGGCGTTGCACTGCGTGCACAAGCTCAAGAACAGCTGAGCGCAGACGATGCCACTGCGAAAGCGCTAAATTACACACCTGCTTCTACCGTAGAAGGCGCAAAATGCAGTAACTGCATGTACGTACAGGGCGCCGATGGCGAACCACACCGTCCATGTAATATCTTCCCCGGCAAACTGGTAAATGCGAACGGCTGGTGTAGTGCTTGGGTTAAAAAGCCTGGCTAGATAGCGTGTCTTTCACTGTTGGCTTATCGGCGCTGTCTCAAACGTATGGTTAATGACAGTGCTAACGTAGCGGTAGTTTCGTAAGCGCTGAACTTCATTGAAGATTAGTGGCAACCAACGAGGCAGAGTGAACAAAGAAGAACAAGCTGTTAATCACTCATTACACAATTATTGTGTAAACCAATAATAGAAAAGAGCCTCGACGCATGGTGTTGAGGCTCTTTTTTTTGTGTTTCAGTTATGAGACGCTGTTAGCTCCTCATAGAGGAACTAAGCCCTAGTTGGACGTCACATTTTCAGTAATAGATTCAAGCTCAGGCGCATCAAATCGTGAAGGTAAAAGACCCGGAGTGATAGAAAAACCATGCTTGGCTTCAAAAACACTACCAATTCGCAATACCTTTTCATCCATCCACTTACCCGCGATGAAGCTAAGTCCAACAGGAAGGTTTTTAATGTCATCAACAGGTACGGTTAAATGTGGGTACCCTGCTACCGCAGCTAAATAGCCAACGCCGATAAATCCGCCTGGCGAGTGATCGCCATACACCCCGTCGATTAAAAACGAAGGACTGTTCGAAGGAGAAACCAAAACATCAACATTGTGCTGCTGCATCAGTGTATCGATGCCGTTGGTTCCTGCGGTTTTCTGAATCAGTGAAAGTGCCGACTTATATTCCTCGCTATCGATGGCTGCAGCTTCAAGCGACTGTTCAAAAATGTCTTGATTGAACAACGCTAGCTCTCGTTCATCTGTTTTATTAAAAGCGATAAGTGCCTGTAAATCTCTCGCAGGAATATCTGCAGGCGAGTCGGCTAAATACTCGTTAATCGAGGAATGGAACTCACTTAACAGAACGTTATACGAGTCTGCCCAAAAGCTATCTGGCTGGTCGAAGTCGTCAATATCAACAAGGGTAGCGCCTGCATTTTCCAGACTGCTTAACGCATTTTCATAGGCTGCGAGTATATGAGGGTTATCGCCTTGTCTGAAACGTACCACACCAATTCTTACACCTTTTAAATCAGTAGCAATAAGCGATGAATTAGGCGGTTGAATAAGGTGCTTGCCCGCATCGGCTGTGGCGTTGTCTTTTGCATCTTCACCGGCCATGATAGATGCCATTAACCATGCATCTTGTACGCTATTTGTCATTGGCCCAGCAGTATCTTGGCTAAATGAAATAGGGACAATATGAGTGCGAGAAAGCATACCTACTGTTGGTTTAAAGCCAACCACACCGTTCATTGAAGACGGGCAGATAATAGAGCCATTTGTCTCAGTACCTACGGCAAGAGAGGCTAGGCGAAGGGCCATAGCGGCGCCAGAACCTGATGAAGAGCCACAGGCGCTTCTCGATAATAAGTGTGGATTACGGGTTAGCCCGCCCACTGCACTCCATCCACTAATAGACGACTCCGAGCGAAAGTTTGCCCACTCTGATAAGTTCGTTTTACCTAATATGATGGCATCTGCTGCTTTTAGCTTAGCCACAATCGGCGCGTCGCGACCCGTTGTATTGTTCAGCAGTGCCATCGACCCCGCGGTGGTTGCCATCTCACTTGTTTCAATATTATCTTTTAATAAAACGGGAATTCCGGCTAATGCGCCGACGCTTTCGCCATTCTTAATTTTTGCATCAATGCGCTTAGCTTGCTCAAGGGCTTGGGTATTAATAGCCAGTACACTGTTAGTATCAGTATCTAGGCGCTCAATGCGAGCTAAATAGCCAGATACCAAATCATACGACGATAACTCGCCAGACTGAATAGCGCCGGCTTGGGCATACGCCGGTTTATCCAGCCATTGTGATGCCGTGTTTTGCTGTTTACTTGTTGTTGTGCATGCGCCGCACAGCGCCACAAATATGAGTAGATACCACTTCTTTATCATTATTTTTCCCTTATTTTGCTACACAACTACTCAAAAGACTGTTGGCGACCTGCCTTCAGCATAAATAGCTGTGTAATTTAATTAACGCGCTTTTTTAGCGTACTTTTTCGCATTAACTACTTTTTATACTATGCAGCAAAAATAGTTCATATGTAACGAAAATAACTACGTTACGCTGGCGGTATGTAGACCCTAAATGGAAAATAAACGTGCCACAAAATTAAACAACAGAGATTGCGAATAACGTACTTACCAACTACTGTTATACACTCAACTTATAAGGATATTGTATGAATCGCTTCTTTATTGCTTCGGCTATTCTCGCCGTCGCGGCATCCTCCGCGGTTGCCAACCAAACCAAAGCACCAAACACCGCTTATATACTCCAACTTTCAAGCAACCTGAACTGTGACAAGCTCGATATCGAATTAGTCCCTCAGTCTAATGCGGACACCCAGCGTCTCACATTTACGACAAGTGCGTTTGCAGCGGCAGAATTAGAAACGGGCACCTACCATTTCGGTAAGGTAAGTTGCGCTAAAGAAGGTGAAGTAAATACCTGGAATATCCTTGAAGGACAGCTGGCCGCACTTTCATTGTCGGAAAGTAAAATTTATTACGGTGGCAAAATCATATTGAGAGAAGACTCAATTGCAGACAACAAGGAGTCACCAGATGTTCTGGATAATTGCCCAAGAAGCATAAGTCGGGCTCGAGGAGCCTCTAGCGATTCATGTCGGGATGGTGTGGGCGTGAACGCATCGCTAAAAGGAACGGTGGAAGCATTCGCACCCTCTGTAACCGAGCAAGATATTGCCGCTGTAAGAAAGGCATTCAAAGCCACAGAAACAAGCGTTACTTATCTTCCACTACGTGGATAGCTTTTTAAATAGCTAAGCATTTTTTGCTCTGCAAAGAAAGTTAATAGGAAAGCGCACTAATAAAAGTGCGCTGGTAACGGCGCGCTATTAGAAAGAATAGCGAACACACTTTCTGACCCGCTCCATTCAAGCCCATACTTTTCTAATAAAGCTTGGTAGCGACCGCTTTCAATAATTGTAGACAAACTGTGATTAAACGCTTCACGCAGCTCTTTATTAGGAATAGCCGCTCGATAGGTAGAAATAGGAAAGAGTTCATGAAACACCACATCATCGGTTTTATACCTGTCGTCGTTTAGTTTGAAGTAAGAAAAAATATTTCTGTCCATAACCGCCACATCAACACTGCCTAGCATTAGCATGTCGACTTGTCGCGCTTGTTTTGCCATTTCTAAATAGGTCGGCTGCGAAGACAGCGTTGCTTCAAACCTTTTACCAAGTACTGATGTGGCAGTTTGAAAGGCCACCACACTCTTTGTCTTTAGCGCTTCAATACTATCAATGTGAAGTTTTCTGTCTGAACGTGTTATCGCAACATTTTGATAAGCAATGTATGGATTAGAGAGGATATCTTCCGATACTGCATGAGAAGGCGTCAGCGTTAGCGCAATATCAACAGCCCCTTGATTAATGACCTTTGTCGTTCTGCCATAGGGCAGATAGAGCACTTTTGCACTGTGCCCCATATCGCTAAGAATAGCGCGTACTAGATCAACTTCAAATCCACTGTCATTAGCAGAATTCACGTATGGCGGCTTATCCATTCCCACAAGTACCTCCACTTCTCGAGACTGCACATTAGAAGCAGCTAGCAGTATAAAAAGAGGTAAAAGCAGTGATCGCATATGTAAGTGATTCTCATTTAGGGATAAGTAAGCGTCAATAATACAAGCTTGCAGATAAGTTGGTAGTCGACAAAAGATTAACTTTTAATCAAAAAGCTGTTTTTTCGAAAGCGTGTTTATTGAGAAGAACATAGCAAAAAGGAGCGGTAAAACTAGGGGATGCCCTAATGAACACTATTTTTATCAGCCGCCGGATTTCGTTTACATCAGGTGAAAGGTACAATACTGCCAAATACGTTAACGGCATACGACTATGGCTTGGCTACAACTACGAATTAATACCACTTCGGAACACGCAGATGCAATTGGCGATATGCTAAGTGCCAATGGCTCTCAAGCCGTCACGTATGTTGACGCGAAAGATACCCCTATGTATGAGCCCAAGCCTGGCGAAGTGCTGCTTTGGCCCGACACACAAGTGGTTGGTCTATTTGAAGCCGACGCTGATATGAAACGTATTTTAGAACGGTTAGCCAAAGCAAAAGTATTGGGCCCAGACTTCAAATACAAGCTTGAACCACTAGAAGACAAAGACTGGGAGCGTGAGTGGATGGACAACTTCCATCCCATGCAGTTTGGAGAACGGCTGTGGATATGCCCGAGCTGGCGAGACGTTCCCGATCCTAATGCCGTTAATGTGATGCTCGACCCCGGCCTAGCCTTTGGTACGGGTACCCACCCCACGACTGCCTTATGTTTACGCTGGTTAGATGGTATCGACATGACTGACAAAACCGTGGTGGACTTCGGCTGTGGCTCCGGCATTTTGGCGTTAGCCGCCTTAAAACTAGGCGCCAAACGTGTAGTCGGGATTGATATCGACCCTCAGGCTTTACAAGCCACAAAAGAAAATGCCCGCAGAAATGGGGTAGAAGACCGCCTAGACGTGTTTTTACCCGAAAATCAGCCAACGCTAGAGGCAGACGTAGTGGTAGCGAATATACTCAGCGGCCCCCTTCTTGAGCTGCGAGAAATAATTACCGGATATTGCAAATCCAATGGACTGCTCGTGCTGTCGGGTATTTTAGCCGAACAAGTTCCTACTATTGAACAGGCCTATGCAGAAGATATTGTAATAGAGCCTAGTGCAATTGACGGTGAATGGGCGAGAGTATCCGGATGCAAGCATTAGTAATGCGCGCACAATAAGACATCACCTGTGATATTTATTGTTCACTGAACCCGCATACATTTTCAATTTCTCAGTGTTACGCAATACGATAAATTGATAAAAAGCAGGATGTAATTGTTAAATTTTTTCACATTACATCCCTTTTAACTCGTGGCTTTCACGTATCAAGCACAAAATTTCACCAGCATTTGTGCGTTAGATTACTAACGAGACAGATTTTTTTCGCTGTCAATACCGATAAGTGAAATTTTGTGTGATTTTTAGCCTTTTCAAGCATTGAGAAAACACGTACACTTAGCGCCCCGTTTTAGCCGGGTGTATAATTTCTGTGCAATTACAAATGGTGAGCTTCTCGTTAACTTATGCAACAACCTATGCAACCAACTGTGCAAAAGCCTTTGCAACAACCTTTGCAAATTGGACCATATAAGTTAGATAACAATTTGATGTTAGCTCCCATGGCTGGCGTAACTGACCGACCGTTTCGTCAATTATGCAAGCGCCTAGGCGCAGGTCTTGTAGTGTCTGAGATGCTGTCGAGTAATCCAAAAGTATGGAATACCGCAAAGTCGCAGGCGCGCATGAACCACGAGGGCGAAGAAGGAATTCGCTCTGTACAGATAGCGGGTGCCGATCCTGAGCTTATGGCGCAAGCAGCGCAATTTAATGTTGATAATGGTGCGCAAATCATCGACATCAATATGGGTTGTCCTGCTAAGAAGGTGAATAAGAAGCTTGCAGGTTCAGCACTGCTTCAGTACCCAGACACAGTGGAAAGTATCATCAAAGCAGTAGTTAAGGCTGTGGATGTTCCCGTAACACTGAAAATACGTACCGGTTGGAATCCAGAAAATCGCAATGGGGTAGATATTGCCCGCATTGCAGAGCAAAACGGCATACAGTCGCTTGCTGTTCACGGTAGAACAAAAGCGTGTATGTATAAAGGAGAAGCAGAGTACGACACCATACGCAGAATAAAGGCGGCAATATCAATACCTGTTATTGCAAATGGTGATATTACTTCTCCACAAAAGGCACAAGAGGTACTGAATTACACTGGTGCAGATGGCGTTATGGTAGGTCGCGGCGCGCAAGGTAAACCTTGGATTTTTAAACAAATTCAACATTATCTTGAAACGGGCGAAACCGTGGCTCCACCGCCACTGTCACAACAGTTTGAAATTTTGCACGAGCACGTAACGAACGTACAAGGTTTCTACGGTGACACAGCCGGTGTAAGAATAGCCCGAAAGCACGTGGGCTGGTATCTCTCGGAGCATGATACGGATCGTCAGTTTCGTAAAACGTTTAACGCTATCGATGATGCTACTGAGCAACTCGATGCACTAAATGCATATTTTCAAGCGCTGCAGACTAGAGAAAACCGACAGATTTCTCCCGCAGCATAGTGATGACTAACTAAAGAGCAACACAGTATTATGTTCGATCAAAACGTGACTTCACCTTTTACTACTACCGTAACTACGCCTTCACAAACGCAGGCTCAAAAGCCTTTGCGCGACTCTGTTAAGCAAGCGGTTAACAAGTACCTAAAGCAACTAGACAACGCAAACATCGATAACTTGTACGAAATGGTACTGGCTGAAGTGGAAGCACCACTTCTAGAAGAAGTTATGACCTACACGCGCGGCAACCAAACCCGCGCAGCGATTATGATGGGCATCAACCGCGGCACACTTCGCAAAAAGTTAAAGCAATACGGCATGAACTAAAATTTTAAGGGCGCTGCCCAGCAAAGAGCACCAATCGGTGCTCTTTTTGTTTCAACACTACAACTTTGAAGCTACTACATTTATGCAAACACCAAAACCAATCAAACGTGCTCTTTTAAGTGTCTCTGACAAAACAGGTATCGTCGATTTCGCGACAGCGCTTAACAATGCAGGCGTTGAGCTTTTATCAACAGGCGGAACTGCGAAACTTATCGCCGATGCAGGCCTTCCTGTAACGGAAGTGTCTGATCACACAGGTCACCCTGAAATTATGGCTGGCCGTGTTAAAACCCTTCACCCTAAAGTACATGGCGGCATATTAGCCCGTCGCGGTATTGATGAAGCGGTTATGCAAGAAAACAATATTGCGCCTATCGACTTGGTCGTCGTAAACTTATATCCGTTTGCGGTTACTGTTGCCAACGATGATTGCACATTAGAAGACGCTATCGAAAATATCGATATCGGTGGCCCGACAATGGTGCGTGCGGCAGCGAAAAACCACAAAGACGTGACTATTGTGGTCAATGCAGCAGATTACGACAGTGTACTAGCAGAAATGAACGCCAACAGCGGCTCGTTGAATTACAAAACCCGTTTTGACCTAGCCATTAAAGCATTTGAACACACTGCTGAGTACGATGGCATGATTGCCAACTACTTTGGTGCACGTCTAGATAGCACAGAATGTGAAGAAGACTGCGACCACCAGCACAGTGAGTTCCCTCGTACTTACAACGTTCAAATGAGCAAAAAACAAGACCTGCGCTATGGTGAAAACAGTCATCAAAATGCCGCTTTTTACGTTGAAAATACAATTCAAGAAGCCTCTGTTGCCACCGCTGAACAGCTTCAGGGTAAAGAGCTATCGTTTAACAACATTGCCGATACCGATTCAGCGCTAGAGTGCGTTAAAGAATTCGACGAGCCAGCATGCGTTATTGTTAAACACGCCAATCCTTGTGGTGTTGCCATTGGTGACGATATTTTAAGCGCCTACGACCGTGCGTTTAAAACCGACCCTACCTCTGCATTTGGCGGCATCATTGCCTTTAACCGCGAGCTCGATGCTAAAACAGCGCAAGCTATTGTTGACCGTCAGTTCGTTGAAGTGATTATTGCGCCAACAGTGAGCGACGAAGCGAAAGAAGTAGTCAGTGCGAAGAAGAATGTACGCCTTCTAGCATGTGGCGAGTGGGCTGGCCAGTTAACCGAAGGTTACGACTTTAAACGCGTTAATGGCGGCCTGTTAGTTCAAGAACGCGACTTCGGCATGGTCGATAAAGAAGACTTAGAGGTTGTGACTAAAATCAAGCCATCTGAAGAGCAGCTTCGCGACCTTATGTTCTGCTGGAAAGTAGCCAAATACGTGAAATCTAATGCCATTGTGTATTGTAAAGATGGTATGACTATTGGTGTGGGCGCAGGACAAATGAGCCGCGTATACTCTGCAAAAATTGCAGGTATAAAAGCCTCAGATGAAAACCTTGAAGTAGCTGGTTCGGTCATGGCTTCAGATGCATTCTTCCCATTTAGAGATGGCATAGATGCAGCAGCAGAAGCCGGTATAAAAGCGGTGATTCAACCCGGCGGCTCGATGCGCGACCAAGAAGTGATTGATGCAGCTGACGAACACGGCATTGCTATGGTGTTCACGGGTATGCGCCACTTCCGCCACTAAACCTTTTGAAAAAGTTGGCGTCTATTAAACCTTTCGCATTTATTGAACGATTGGCGCCTACTAAAAGGCGTGCGCTTTTTGCGCATGAATAGATATAGACCCCAGCGGGGCTCCACTGCAGCATGCTTGTTGCAGTGGAGTCACACTGTAACTTGCTCCCCGTTAGTCTATTTATCAGTAAATAAGCACATGGGTTAACTACTTTGTTTTACACCTTGTTTATCACTCGGTTTATTACATTGTTTGTACCCCGTATATACAGCAGAAACGCGTATTAACGGCATGTACCGATGGTAGAGCGTGAATGCGATAGAGTTGCGAATTATTCTGTTGGGTGTCGGATGCGTGTCACACTTAGCTGATAGTCTTGATCTGACTTGTGGTACCTTGTAGTAATAGTGTTAACACAAATACTGTTGTTACAAAGAATAGTGTTAAAAAGAGCACCATGTCCTAGGGCGTATCGACCTAGAGTGCTTTGACAAAAATACCCTCGACAGAAAAGGAAATAATAATGAAAAAGTTAGCTCAATTAGTATTAGCAGCCAGCCTCGGCTTCTCTGCAAATTACGCTACAGCCGATGCCATATCGGATGCCGCAATGAGTGATATCCGCACGGCAAAAGCGAAAGTACGCGATGAATATCGCAACCCTCAACAAACCCTTCGATTTTTTGGACTAACGTCAGACATGACGGTAGTTGAAGTATCGCCTGGCGGCGGTTGGTATGCAGACATCATCAGCTCTGTTGTGAAAGGCGACGGCCAGTATGTAGCAGCGCATTACTATGTCGATGAGTCGACGAACGACTACTACAAAAAAGCACTAGACGGCTTTAAAGAGCAAACTAAGCCGGGCATGAAATATGAAGGCGCTCTGATCACTGCTTTCCATCCAACCAAAGCCCTAGATATTGCCCAAGCAGGCAGCGCTGATATGGTGCTAACGTTCCGCAATGTACATAACTGGTACATGCGTAGCGAAGATGAAGGTGTTGATAATGCCTTTGGTGCCTTTTTCAAAGCGCTTAAGCCAGGTGGCGTATTAGGTGTGGTAGAGCACCAACTGCCAGAAAGTGCCGATAATGAAGCCATGAAAAACAGTGGTTACATGAAGCGTAGCTATGTTGTTGCCGCAGCTGAAAAAGCCGGCTTCACACTAGAAGCAAGCAGCGACGTTAATGCAAACCCAATGGATACGGCCGATCATCCAAAAGGTGTGTGGACATTACCTCCTCGCTTAGCACTTGAAGATCAAGATCGTGTAAAATACCTTGCCATCGGTGAGAGTAATCGCATGACGCTTAAATTTAAAAAGCCTAATTAATAAAACCTAAAGTTAAAACGGAATAGTGAATGAACGTACTTGTAATTGGCGGCGGTGGTCGCGAACATGCGCTCGCTTTTAAAGCAGCCCAGTCTTCTGAAGTTTCAACAGTTTTTGTCGCGCCTGGTAATGCAGGCACAGCAATAGAGCCTAAGCTAGAAAATGTACCTATCGATGTTAATGACATCGCAGGGCTCGTTTCTTTTGCGAAAGGTAACGATGTTGAACTTACCATTGTTGGTCCAGAAGCGCCGCTAGTTGCAGGTGTTGTCGATACATTCACTAACGAAGGACTAATGATTTTCGGTCCTACACAGGCGGCCGCGCAACTTGAAGGGTCTAAGGCATTTACTAAAGACTTTTTAGCGCGCCACCACATTCCCACTGCCGAATATCAGAACTTTACTGAAATAGAGCCTGCCATCGACTACGTTCGCGAAAAAGGCGCACCCATTGTTGTTAAGGCAGACGGCCTAGCGGCGGGTAAAGGCGTGATTGTTGCGATGACCTTGGAAGAGGCAGAAGCCGCTATTCGCGATATGTTAGCGGGCAATGCCTTTGGCGACGCTGGCAGCAGAGTGGTCATTGAAGAATTTTTAGATGGCGAAGAAGCGTCGTTTATTGTCATGGTAGATGGCAAAAACGTACTGCCGTTTGCCACAAGCCAAGACCACAAGCGAGCGGCTGATGGCGACAAAGGGCCAAACACTGGCGGAATGGGTGCATACTCTCCAGCGCCGGTAGTTACCCAAGCTATCCACGACCGCGTTATGAAAGAAGTGATCATGCCTACGGTTGAAGGCATGGCGGCGGAAGGTAATGACTATGTGGGTTTCCTTTATGCTGGCCTTATGATTATGGCTGACGGTACGCCTAAGGTTATCGAGTACAACTGTCGCTTTGGCGATCCAGAAACTCAGCCTATAATGCTTCGTTTACAGTCCGACCTGGTTCCTCTGTGTATTGCAGCCTGTAAGGGCGAACTTGACGGGCAAACCATCGACTTCGACTCTCGCGCTTCAGTGGGTGTTGTACTGGCAGCTGGCGGCTATCCGGGTAGCTATGACAAGGGCGATGAAATAACAGGTTTTGAAGAAGCAGCACAATTAGAAGGCAAGGTGTTTCATGCTGGAACTACGCTTAGCGACGGCAAAGTCGTTACCGCTGGCGGACGTGTACTGTGTGCCACAGCGCTTGGTAATAGCGTAACTGAAGCGCAGCAAAAAGCCTACGAGTTGCTAAATACTATTCAGTTCAAAGACGTTTACTATCGTTCTGATATTGCTCATCGAGCGATAGCAAGAGAAGCGAAAGCCTAGCTTTAACGTCGAGTTTAGGGTGCTTAATTAAGCAAAACTTTCTTAAACTCTAACTTCAGTAAAAATAAAAGCGAATTAGTGCTGACTAATTCGCTTTTTTTATTTGTTTCAATCATCTGGTTACTCGCTGCATTACAGGAAAAATGCAGCTTAAACGAGACCGGTTCAAAGACACCGTTCGCACCGCGCTAGATGACGGTGTGCTCAGTGAACATGACGCTCATCATATTGAACGGGTACGAGGTTTACTTGATTTAGACGAAGAAGAAGCCCACCTTATCATTCGCTCACAGCAACACCATCACAACGGTAAGTCGATAGACGAATGAAAGGCACTGGGCTGTTAATTGACTGGCCCATTAATTGATTAGGCAGCTTCAGACAAGGAGCAGACATTAACTTTCCGATAACAGGCGCAGACATGCGGGGCAGAGTGGCGAAGCCGCCAGCGAAGAATTGTGTCAGCCAGCGGAGCGGGTGTTATTTATTGGCTTGTTAGCCCAGCGCACGCAAAACTGCCTTTGGCTCTTTGGCGACTACATTCAAAAGTGCTAATGCTGGACCATGAGGAGTGCGGTCGCCCCTTTCCCAATGCCTAAGAGTTGACACGCTGATGCAAAATTTGGAAGCAAACTCCATTTGTGTTAATCCCAAACCGTGCCTAATACTGGCTACATCAACCTGAGGTAGCCGATGTGTTTTAGCCGCCACCTTTTTGCCGTCATTAAGATCGATTGCCTCTTGAAGTCCTTGAGCAATACTTTCATAAGCACTATTCATAATTTTTCTCCAATGCTTTCTTTACGAGAATTTCAACGAGTTTAGCTAATTCATTCCTATCAGCTTTGGACAAATTCGCGCGCTCACTTTTTCCAAATATGGTAAGAAGATACAAAGGAATACGTTCATCATGATAGTAATAGATAACTCTTACACCACCGCTTTTTCCTTTATTGCCCCTACTCCAGCGTAATTTACGAATACCGCCGGTACCTTCCATGATATCTCCCGCTTTTGGATGCTCAGAAAGATAATCAATTAGGGTTTTGCGCTCAGCTTCGTAAAGTAACGAATCTGCTCGTTTAATGTATTCAGGTAATTCGGTTATTGTCGTGAGCATAACGCTTATAGTAATCCATTGGATTACTTCGG
This sequence comes from Alteromonas sp. P256, assembly GCF_036864455.1. Lineage (NCBI taxonomy): Bacteria > Pseudomonadati > Pseudomonadota > Gammaproteobacteria > Alteromonadales > Alteromonadaceae > Alteromonas > Alteromonas sp. P256. The sequence continues at coordinate 175,786 of NZ_JAZETM010000006.1, read as the reverse complement.
TCAATGAGAGAAATAAGGGCTAACGCCCGGCTCACAGAGCAATTTTTGGATGGCGGCTTTTGTGCGTGTTATTGCACAAATGTTTACAGCGGAAATTTATCAGGTGGGGCCGCTTGTTATACGATTGCAATTCGCTCATAGCTGCCAATAAGTTTGCAATAAATCAATGGCTCCTTCACGAACTTAAGAGTGTCAGGTAAAGTTGAGACCAATCCACTTAATAGTGTTAACACTAAGCAACTTTATAGCAGCGCTAAAATTGTTGTACTGGCTCCACCACCAACCACAAGACCACATATAAAAATAAATAGGTACGCTTTTACTGGGTTTTGTCGTGCTGGCTCTACCTCTGCAACTTCCGGTACTTTAAATAATGTCTGACGCTTTACATCAAAGGCAACGCATAAGGCCATGATGGTCTCTAGCGATGCATTCCCTTTGTTTTCCACCCGCTGAATGGTGCGTAAATTTACGTCGCATAACTCTGCCAGCTGCGCTTGGGTCCACGCTCGCGCTATGCGCATTTCTTTAACAATATCGCCTCTCACTTCCATTTGCTATTTCACCCTGCAAAATGCATAACTGCAAAATAACCAAACACCGCCCCCAAAGCGGCAATACAGGCAATCACAGCGATGTTTTTAAATAACGAATTGTTGCGAGAAAGCATAGATGTAGTCTCTCGCTGCACAGTACGTGCACCTTTTTTTAGGCGCACCTCTGTGCGGTAAGTGAAAGGGTTCTCCACTTCCACTTCGAGAGTATAATCTTGGTTATTTAGTCTAAGCGCATGTCGACCAGTAAATCGAAACAGGTTTCGATGTTCTGATACAGGGTGATCGTCCACATACACAACCTCTTTGCCCGACCACAAACTGCAGTGCACCGCTATATTGTGCCCTTCGTGCTGTAAGTGACACCAAAGCCCCTGCCTCATTGTTATTTGCGTCATAATGTTATCCGGAGAAGCTCATAAAGCCTAAATAGCCACAAAGAAAGCCCACAATTAACCCTACGAATAAAAATCTATCCATACTGAAAAAGGATTTAAGTAAATTTCCTTTTTCCAATTGCGATAGCGTTTCGCTGGCCACTTCTTTACCATCACAAAAAAGCGTGACGTTTAATTCACCGCGCAGAACATGAGTCATGTGTGTTTTCACGAGATACTCATGACCATTTTTAGTAAATGCATGTTCACTTTTTGTGCTGCTTAAATTTCTAAACGACGATACCACTTCGTTATTGAAAGACACTTTTTCCTTACCACTAAACACCGAGCCCCACATAGAGATATCATTACCTTCGTGGTCGAAATAAAACCAATACCCATTGTTTAGCGATACTTGACTCATATGTTCTCTTCTAGATACTTGCGATTGTTTTATAACTTCATTTGATTGCATGATTGTTCTCCTTTGCTTCAATGCCAGCGTATTTCATCGGAAATAGCGAGTAAGTGAAACGGCACTAATGCGACAGGACAGTAAATCATCTGTTTTTGTCATACGACACCCCTGTGTCGTATAGGTAAACTATTAAAATATATAAAGAAAGTAAAAAGTCATGCGTCAAGCAATTCAGCGTCGCCACGAAGCTTTTGGAACAGCCAACCAATGCCTACAAGGCCCAGTCCCAGCCCAATAAAGGACAGCGCTCGGTATAAACCTTCAAGGTTTGCCATATCAACAACGAATGCTTTTAAAATAACTAACGCGAGTAAACCAAAACCCAGTTTTACCGCAAGCTGGTGTTGCTTAAATTGGCCAATAAATATGGTTGCAGTAGCGATTACTAACCAGCACACAGAATACGTGTAAAGCTCAGGCTGAGTGAAACCACTTTCTAATAATAGGTTTGCATTGTGAAAGGCACCGCGAATGATGCTGTTAATGTATAAAAAGGCGAATCCACCTGCAATTACACCTAAATTAATGCGGACTTTTTTGCTTAAAATAGTATTTAGCGCATCCGGGGTGCCCAAAATCATGCGCTGCAATGCACTAGACAACACACTTGTGGCGAGTAATGCGGGCAATAGCCATTGCAATAGTAACCAGTTAAACACGGTTCTCTCACCAGTAGGTTGGGAATGAATAAAGGGATTATTGGCAACACTAATATCCACATGAGTAATACCTACCCCAATTAACAGCACCAATGCAGCAACGCGATACAACACTGTCATAGATTGAGCAATAAACGCTCTATAACAGTAGGCCGCAGCGAGTGCACACCAACCTAGGGCCACCAGCACTCGATCTTGATAATCACCTGCCAGTAAATCAGGATAGCTTCCGGTGAGGTAATAGCTTGGTTCCGTTGTAATAAAAAGGGCTGCTACGTGAATGAGTGCACCTTCTAACCACACTTTTAACGTTGTGGATGGGTTGTATTTTTTGGCAATAATTAATGCTGCAAAAATGAGAGGATAAATAATGGCGGTCCAGTGAGTCCCCCAAAAACTCTCGTTAGCATAATCTGCCAACCACGGCGCCACCGTAATTCGCACTAATACGGCTGTTAGCAATATTTTGTATAACCAATCAGGTAGTGTCACTTTATAGCGAGCACTTAATACGCTGATACTTGCTACCTGCAAGGCCAAGGCGAACGATAAAACGGCTGCCTCTAACAGCATGGTAAGACATAAAGTAAGGCACGCATTAGCCAGCACGGCATAAGTGAGCTGACCTAAACCACGAGACTTTAAGGCCACTGTCGTACTGACTATTGCTAATAGCGCTAATTCGAATGCCCAGACACGATATAAAGCCTCCTGCGCCGATGCCGCACTTACCACATAGCTCACACCATATAAAGCAATTGGAAACACGGCGACATAAAACCAAAATGCTGGACGACCTGTTCTATGGGCCATAAACGCCACATAGGACGTAAAGGCAACTACGGCAATCTGCACGTATAAATAATACCCTGTAAATAGCGTTGCCAAGTCTTGTGAGTTAAGCGTATTTGGAGAAAGACCACCTGCGTTACCAGAGTTGGCGTAAGCGAAAGGCATGATATCTTTTAGCAACAGTATATGAATGATTGAGGCAACAACCAGTAGACATGGCCAACTGTCGAAGGTGCTGTGTCGGTAAGAAGGCAATAATAATAAAGCACCTAATACCGCACTGCTAACCCAAATATGCATATCGCTGCCGTGGGCCATCAAATAGACGTGCAGTAACGTAAAAGGCAGCAGTATGCCGAATAATTCACGAGAGGGAGTCAGCATCGCCTTAACTGACTTAACGTCGCTGCACTGCTCTTGCAGTGACCAGCCCAGCGTATGGGTAAAAGAAAACAAATATACAGAAAAAGTGGTGAAGCCAAGCCACACCCAAATATCGAGAGGACCGGTATGATTCACAGCGACAAACGCCCACACAAAATGCCCAATCATACTTAGCCGCCAGGGCCATATTTGCCCGACCTTTTGAGACACCCACACCCCAGAAAGTGACACTAAAGACACAAAAACAAGCAAGGTAGTAATACTGTTAGAGTCTGTCTGAATTAACGCTGGAATGGCATAAGCGCCTGCAATGCCAATTAATGCCAGTAGCGGACCGTAGCGAAGCGCCAGGGAGATAGCGCCAAATGCCACCGCAGCCAACAACGAAAATGCAAATAGTGGCGGAAAAAACTGATAAAAATCGTAGGCCACTAGAATGATGGCATAACAGGTTATTACCCCGCCACTAGCCAGTGCCGCGCAAATGGTAGGTGAGTAAATGCTGAATTTTTCTCGATGGCGTGCAAGGTATTCGGCCAACCCAACAAGACAAAGACCAAAAGCAGCTCCGAATACAATGCGGACCTTGGCAGATACCAGCCCTGCTTCAATAGAATACACCGCTAAAAAGACACCGCCAACAGCAAGCACTGCCGCACCTAGCCAAAGTAAGGCGTTGCTTTTTATGGATGTCATTAAACTGGAGTCGCTGGAAAAGAAGCGTTTAAAAAACGAGGATGAACCCGCGCTTTCTTTCGCTTCTGATTGATGATCTACACTCTCTACAGATTCTGATGCAGCATTGAACGCGCTGGAAGAAGTGCTTGGAATATCTGATGAGTCAGTCTCATTTGAATCGAGAAGGCTTAAATCTACGTAGCTTGGATCTTCTGAGCCTGAATTTGCGGAGCTTAAGTCTAACGAGCTTTCCCCTGAGGAGCCTGCACCTACAGAGTCTTCGCCTACAGAGATTTGAGTATCTGTGTCATTTCTTTCAGATAAGGAGTCTCGTTGTGACATCTGCTTTTTAAGCAGTCGAACTTCTTTCACTAATGCCGTTATTTGGCTTTGCTGGGCAAATGATAAAATAGCTCCAGCGCAAATAACGATGGCGAAAAGAACACCGAATAAAAACAACATAACCAAGGTCCCTGTAGTAATGTGTCGTAAATCAACAGTGTGCTAAGTTGCTTCAAGCGCGTTAGAATGTCAACTTGCTGTCCTGCAGTGCCCTTGATTCTTCAGCCACATCAGCTTATAACTAGTCACTGTCATTTCCAACAAGAAGTCCTATGTCTGTCAAACACCCTATTATTGCTATAACAGGTTCATCAGGTGCGGGTACAACCACAACCACGAACGCCATACGTCACATTTTTAGAAACCTAAATGTGAATGCGGCCGTTGTGGGTGGTGACAGCTTTCACCGCTTTACACGACCTGAAATGGAAGTAGAAATTCGCAAGGCACAGGAACAAGGTAGGCACATTAGCTACTTTGGCCCAAAGGCCAACGACTTCGAACTCCTTGAGTCGATTTTTAGAGAATATGGCAGTTCGGGCACCGGACAATTCAGACAATACCTACACACCTTCGATGAAGCGGTCCCGTTTAATCAAATGCCTGGCACCTTTACGCCTTGGCAAGATTTACCAAAAAATACCGATTTGCTGTTTTACGAAGGGCTGCACGGTGGTGTGAAAACCGAAGAAAACGATGTAGCAAAGCATGTGGATTTACTCGTGGGCATGGTACCTATTGTAAATTTAGAGTGGATTCAAAAAATCGTTCGCGATACCACAGACAGAGGCCATTCACGAGAAGCGGTAATGAGCAGCATTGTTCGCGGGCTAGACGATTACTTTCATTACATTACTCCTCAATTTTCTCGTACCCATGTTAATTTTCAGCGAGTGCCTACGGTAGATACATCGAACCCATTTAGCGCCCGAGAAATACCCACTCAAGACGAAAGTTTTGTCGTAGTGCGCTTTCGCCGTGAAATGAAAACGGTAGATTATCCCTACCTTCTAAAGATGATTGATGGCGCATTTATGTCTCGTATTAACACTCTTGTGGTGCCTGGCGGAAAAATGGGATTAGCCATGGAGCTTATTTTATCTCCGCTGCTTGAAGATATTTTAAATAAGAAACGCCGCGCAGGACACCAAATGGACTGGTTGAATTCAGACGAAGAGTAAAAAGCGCCTTCTATATCTGTTTCCTATAACAATATATTAACAACAACTAGTCGCAATACTCACTTATTTACGCCATGGTGATGCTATATTAATCTATTAAGGATATCACCATGGCCTTGCCTTCACCTTCATCTGCACCGTCATCTGCACCAGAAGCAAATTCACCCGTTACTTCAACCCAAATATGGTTAAACCAAAACAACCTCAATGGAACCAAAGTGGTGGATGTGCAGCTTGATTGCGAGCACCTCAGCGAGGGCGAACTCATTCTGGAAACCGACAGTTTTGGCTTTTCAGCGAATAACATCACCTATGCTGCGCTGGGTTTTAAAATGGGCTATTGGGGATTTTTTCCCGCTGAAGAAGGTTATGGCATTGTTCCGGTGTGGGGTTTTGCCACAGTAAAAGTGTCTCGTCACCCTGATATTCAAGAAGGTGAAAAGGTATTTGGCTATTTGCCAATGGCAAGTCATTGGGTCATTAAGGCAGGCAAAGTAGCACCTCATGGCTTCTCTGATATTCATGAAAACCGCAAAAGTATTAGCCCAGTTTACGACCAGTACCTTCGCTGCAGCGCCGACCCTGGTTATGATGCTAATCGTGAAGCGTGGCAGCTTAACTTTCGCCCTCTGTATATGACCTCTTTTGTATTAGACGATTACGTAGCAGAGCTTTCAAAGGGCGAGTCGTTACTACTTTCAAGTGCATCAAGTAAAACAGCACTGGGTACCGCACAGCTTTTAAAAGACCAAAAAGCGCAAAGAGGTGCAAGCTACAAAGTGATTGGGCTTACCTCATCGGCAAATGTAGACATGGTGAAAGCCACCGACTGTTATGACGATGTCATTAGCTACAGCGAGCTAGATAAGCTGGATAAAAGTGATACCTTCTGGTTACTCGATTTTGCTGCCAACGGCACCCTGATTAACAATATTACTCAGGCCATTGGCGAAAAGTTGAGTAAGGTATCGCTTATTGGCGCCACCGACTGGGAAGCCCAAGAAAAGCCTAATCCAAAATTGCTAGATGCAGAGATATTTTTCGCGCCTTCGCGGGTGAAGTTGCGCCAAAAAGAGTGGGGACACGACGTCTTTTTGAAAAAATATGCTACAGCATGGCAAGGTTTTGCTAGTAAAGTGGACAACACCTTTTTTGAGCAGAGCCATAAAGGAACTGAGGATATCATTGCGCTTTATAAAGAAACCCTTAACGGCAACGCCGATACTAAAGCCTTGAATGTAGTCTCGTTTAAGTAGCGATCACTCCTTGCTAAATTTTTACTTTTTAGGCGGCAATCTGTCGTTTGCTGCCTTTTTACTACCTAATTTAATGTCTTATTTGTAGCCTTACTTACTAAGGCATACCGAGTAAATTGTGCACAGCAACGATTAACACGCCCTCGTAGACACTATTTGTAACAAACCGCTCTCTCATTTTACACATTCTCGCTTTTGTATTTCTCGCCATGTGGTTATAGTAAATAATACGTATTTTCAAGGGTATGGTTATGGGTCAGGAAACCTCAAAAATTCTCGTTGTCGATGATGACATGCGTCTTCGCAGTCTGCTTGAGCGCTATTTATTAGAGCAAGGCTATCAGGTTCGAAGCGCGGCTAATGCTGAGCAGATGGACAGACTGTTAGAGCGGGAAAACTTTCACCTTATGGTGCTAGATTTGATGTTACCTGGCGAAGACGGACTTTCTATTTGTCGTCGCCTACGCCAAATGGAAAATGACATGCCCATTATTATGTTAACTGCGAAAGGTGACGAGGTAGACCGCATTATAGGCCTTGAAATGGGTGCTGATGATTACCTTCCCAAGCCATTCAACCCCAGAGAATTACTCGCACGAGCCAAAGCCGTTTTACGCAGGCGCAGCAGCGAAGCACCTGGCGCACCGTCAAAAGACGTTCAAATTATCGAATTTGGTAACTACACGCTTAATTTAGCCACACGAGAAATGACAGCAGGTGATAGGCCGCTAACCCTTACCAGCGGGGAATTTGCTGTTTTAAAATCGTTAGTGACTCACCCAAGAGAGCCGCTGTCTCGTGATAAGCTTATGAACCTAGCCCGCGGTCGTGATTACAGTGCTTTAGAGCGCAGTATTGATGTGCAGGTATCTCGTTTGCGCAGAATGTTAGAAGAAGATCCAGCTAACCCAAGGTACATTCAAACCGTATGGGGGCTTGGCTATGTCTTTGTACCTGATGGCGAACAAGTATAAGCCATGACGCCCCAGCAGCAATCCGCGCAGGTGTATGCCACGTGCGCCTAACCCCTAAAAGTGCCTTCGGGCAAACCGTTATGCTAATAGGCGTATTGCTGCTTATTAACCAAATTGTGTCGTACATTTCTGTTACTTACTATTTTATTCAGCCTAGCTACCAACAAATCAATAGTTTGCTCGCTACTCAAGTAAAATCAGTATTGGCCAACGACTTACTGGTCAGCAATCAAGAAAGCCGAACGGCCTATTTCAACGAAACCAAGGTTCGGGTGTTTGATGAAAGTGTGGCGCGACAAAACGGATTAGAAACGGCAGTGTATTATGGCTTTATGTCTTCTCAAGTGAGTGAAAATATTAATCAACTAGCCGACGTTCGCATTAGTACCGAATCTCAAGCGAATGATGAGAATGCCCCGTACACCGTCTGGATCTCGCTAAATCGCTACCCCGACACGTGGATTTCCATTCCGATTTCTGGGCTAAACGAAGCCAATATCTCGCCCCTCACTATGTATCTTTTGGTAATCGGCATTCTCAGTGTCGCTGGAGGCTGGCTGTTTGTAAGGCGCATGACGAGGCCATTATCTGCTCTGCAAAAAGCGGCGATTGCGGTAGGCAAAGGTGAGCACCCTGTTCCACTTCGCGAGCAAGGCAGCACTGAAATGATCCAGGTAACGCGAGCATTTAACCGCATGAATCAAGGTATAAAGCAGCTCGAAACCGACAGAAACGTAATGACAGCCGGCATATCTCACGACTTACGAACGCCATTAACCCGAATTCGCTTGGCCTCAGAAATGCTGCCAGAAGATCAAGACTGGATAAAAGATGGGATTGTGAATGATATTGAGGATATGAACGCTATTATCGATCAGTTCATCGACTACGCCCGCTACGACACTGAAGAAGTAACACAAGAAACCGATTTAAACTCTATTATCGCAGATTTAGTTCAGGCTCGGCATTTAGACGAAAAGCATCATATAGAGTTAAAACTAAACCCTATTCCAATGCTTCCCCTTCGTCGCATTGCCATGAAGCGGGTAATAGATAACCTCATTGAAAATGCGTTTAAATATGGCTCTGATGATATTGCCATTAGCAGCTTTTATAATCGGCATGAGAAACGCGTGTACTGCAAAGTACGTGACTTTGGCCCGGGCATTCCTCAAAACGAACTGGATAGTGTGTTTATGGCGTTTGCTCAAGGGGATAAGGCCAGAAACTCCTCTGGTTCCGGCCTAGGGCTTGCCATAATAAGGCGTATTGTTGAAGCGCATAATGGCGAAGTGAGTTTGCGTAATCACCCACAGCAAGGCTTAGTGGCTGAGTTCTCTATGCCTTATTCTTCAGTAAAAAATTAACCACACCGCAAAAGGCTGCTACCTTTGCTGCTTCAACATTCTGCTGTACCCGTAGGATGCAAACCACAGCACGCAGCCTCCAATAGGTATTACCCAAAACGCGGTGGTAAGGGGCGCAAAATTTGCCCAAAGCCCGGTTGAAAACGATGCCACCTGCACTCCCGTAGAGTTACCAATAATAGCAATGCCGGAAAGCACAGGGCCGTTATCACTATCTATATTCATCGCTGCCGATAGCATTAACGGAAATAACCCGCCTAACCCCAAACCAAGCAATAAATTACCTGCGCCTATGCCATAAAACGACGGCATAATTTTTAGCACAAATACGCCTATCAGTGAGGTGGTTGCCATAAACATGATAAGGCGGTGCACAGATAGAAAGCGCAATAAGAAAGGAAATACAAGACGGCTTATTACCATTCCAGCGGTAAAACAGGCTAGCAGGTTTCGCGACTGCTCACCGGTAAAACCAATGCCATTTTGCGCATAACTGACAAACCAATTGGCGTTGCCAAACTCTACTGCACCGTACCCAAAGGCTAACAAGGCCATAAACATAAACACGGGCTTTTTAATAATAACGCCGAAAGTGAGGGTTTTCTTCGCGGCCTTTGGCGCGTCAGAGACTATTTTTGCTTGAGAGCGGGCAGCGATATAGGCGTAACAAGAAAGGACAGCCATCACACCTGCCAACACTTGAATGGGTAAGCGCCAGTTGTGCTCTACAAGATACAACAGGGTAACAAAAAAGGACGCGGCGAACGTACCAAGGCTAAACATAAAGTCCATTAGCCCCATCATGGTAAAGCGTTTTTCAGCGTACATTCGGGCAATGAGGGTATGACCTATTGTAAATATGGTGGAACTCACCACACCAATAGCTATCGCTAAAACTAAAAACCATTGCCAGGAAGATAGCAGTGAAACCAAAACAAGTAGCAGTGTATTCACACTGAACAGGCTAGCCAGTAAGGGCATGTATTCAAACCTACTGGCGTACTTCCCGCCTAAAATTGCACCTAGCATCATGCCAACGGAGAACAGCGAAAATAATGCGCCGCTCACCAATTCAGTCATGCTTAAGTTTTCGGCAATGTCGGGAAGCAGAATTCCCCAAAGCAAAAACAGTTTACCAATTAAAAAAAAACCAGAGAATATAACGATGGTGGCAGGTGCGCGGCTCATTCGTGCTCCAAAGTATGTGGAACGGCTCAAGAACGCATTATTTGGCCTTCATAAGGTGAGGCTATTGCATGACAGCCACCTTATAAAAGCCACCTAATGAAAATCAGTGTATAAAAACCAATATTGAGCCGAGCTTACGTAAAAGCCCTTTAGTAAAAGTGCTTGCGTAAAAGCGTGAAAACGGCACGCTAGATTACATGATTTTAATCTCTACAGACTGCTGATAATCGCACGAAATTGCAAGTGAAAGCCTTTTCCCTTTTTCATCCCACGTGAAATCACTCGACGCGCCGTTTACCTGTACTTGCGTAGGACGAGTATCTTGACCATGTACCACCATAGTAAGCTTACGTCGCTGAGGCATACCCATGTAGCTTCCCGCACTATCGATATGTAATCTAAGTTGCTCAGTATGCTTGGCAGTAAATGTCATTGCTGTATACAAACCGTATTTTACGGAATCTGGGCTTACCCCGTCATCTTCATATAGGGTGTAGGAAGCGTGGGAAACCGAGTCGTCGGCCCAGTAATGCACCGTTAGCTCAGCAGGGTTGTAATCTTCGGTGCGCGCTAACTCCTCTGACATGGGCATAAAACTACCCGCCTTCACCCATACCGGAAAAGTGTTGTCTTGCAACGGATATTGTACAACGTTGCCACCTTCAAAACGGGTATCGGAAAAGAAGTCAAACCACACACCTTTAGGTAGCGCAACATCCCAGCTCGATTGGTTAGGCTCAGTAACAACAGACACTAACAGCGCATCGCCCCACATGTAACTTTGTGCATTCTCAAACCACGTTTTCTGGTTGTAATCAAACGCGAGTGGGCGCATCAAGGGCGTGCCGTGTAAGGCATTTTCGAAGGCTAACGAATAGTTATAGGGAAGCATGGCGTAGCGCAGTTTAATGAATTCTCGAGCTATAGATTTAACGGGGTCGTCGTGAAAGACGGGTTCAGGCGCAATAGCGTCTTGGGCGTGAGGACGGAATACTGGTGAAAACGCGCCAAACTGCAGCCAGCGGGTGTAAAGTTCAGGGTCAAACGCTTCGCCTCCGGCAAACCCACCTAAATCAGAGTGAGTATACGCCAGGCCAAACACGCTCATTTGAAGGGCGAGTTCCACTTGAGGCTTAAGGCCTCCCCAACTTCTGCTTACATCCCCTGTCCAGGGCACCATTCCAAAACGCTGACTTCCCAAGAAGCCTGAGCGCATGAGTACAAAAGGGCGAGTATCAGGCTGCAATTCACGCAGGTTGCTATACACCATTTTAGCCCATTGATGCCCGTAACCGTTATGAAGTACCTGTCCTTTTATCTTTTTAGAATGCCACAAATGAATAGAATCATCGGGGTGCACTTCTGGCTCGCCTAGGTCACCCCACCAACCAGCAACACCCTGCGCAGCTAATTTTTTATAATACTGCCAAAACCACTTACGCCCCTCATCACTAAATACATCAACAAGCCCGGTATTACCAAAGTAAAAGTCGAAGGTATAAGGGCTGCCATCGTCTTTTTGCGCTAGCGCGTTGTTAGCGACGGCACTTTCCCACTGTGAAGAGGTGGTGAGTATAAAAGGTTCAGTGATCAAAACCGTTTTAATGTCCTGCTGCTTTAGGGATGAAATCATCTTTTCAGGGTGTGGAAAGGCCTCTTTATCCCAGTTCAAATTACCCATGTGACCTTTAATATCTTTACCAAACCAGTAGAGATCTAGCACCACTGCGTCTAGGGGAATATCTTGGGCGTTAAATGCTGATACAACGTCGGCCACCTCTTGTTGAGATTTGTAGCCAAAACGCGATGCAAAATTACCAAACAGCCAGCGCGGCACGAGGGGCTGCTTGCCGGTAACGGCTACAGTTGAGGTGGCAGTGTCTTTTAAACTTTCACCGAGCACCACAATGTAGCTTGCCCGGCCGCCCTCTGCAGAAAAGCGCAGTTCATCAGGATTTGTATTTCCCATATCGAGCTCGCCCGACGCTGTGTTGTCAAACAACACACTGTAATGCTTCGATGACATTATGGCAGATAGGCCGAAATACATTTGATTGGATGACGTGGTATACCCGTAATGCGCTTTGTTATAAAGCGGCATAGTATGGCCTCGACGGTCCATGCCTAGCACACGCTGTCCACCGCCATATAGCATTTCGCTTTCATCAAGAGCGAGGGATAGCGACACCTTCTCAGCACTGGCGGTTAAGCCATCGCGCTCAGAGACTCGAAGCTCGCCATCATAGAAATAGGACAACGCGTGACTGCCTTTGTCGATAACCACCGAGCTCTTACCAATGCTTAACGACACCTCGGTGCTGGTTTCTTCAAGGGTAGGAGAGAATGCGCCCTGATTGACAAGGGCCATGCTGGGGAGGTTGTCGTAAGCCTCGCCATGCTCGTCGGTGAGCAAAGTGATAGCAAAGCTGTTATCTGCCACCGCAGACACTGAAAAATCATAGGTATTGGTATCAACTATCAAGGTGCTGTCTTTCAACGTAACGCTTTCTACGTGAGCAAAAGCAGGCACGCTAACGAAGGTTGAAACGGTAACAAGAACAGGGACAAATAGGGTCGACAAGCGAGCTAACATAAGCGCATTTCCTTATAGACTACACTCACTCGCCTCTCAACATCACCGCCAGCTTGTTTACAAAGCGAGTACGAAAGGTAGCGTTATAGCCACAGTATATTAATAGTATTCATAATACCTAGCCCCGTTAGGGAACAAAATAAACATACGTATTCATAATGTTAAAAATGTTAAAAAAAAGCCCACAGCAGAGTGTGGGCTTTCAAAGATAGTTTGCAAAAGCTATTTATAAAACAAGTCCGTGTTTAGTTTCCTGGGCCTGCTTTTACGATAGCGTCGTTAACATCGTATTTTTCAAAGTTTTGCTGGAAATCGCTAACAAGATTAGCTGCAAATGCTTCATAGCTAGCCTTATCTGCCCAGGTGTTTTTAGGCACTAATAGATTGCTGTCTACGCCTGGAACCGCCACAGGTACATCAAGGTTTAACCCCTCAATGTGCTGGGTTTTAACGTCGGCCAATTCACCTGAAACAATGGCGTCGATCACCGCGCGAGTCGTTGGAATATCAAAGCGACTGCCGGTTCCGTAAGGTCCACCTGTCCAACCTGTATTCACTAAATACACTTTTGCGCCAAACGCTTTTACCCGTTTAATCAAAAGCTCTGCGTAAACGCCTGCGGGACGAGGGAAAAATGGCGCACCAAAGCAAGTAGAAAACGTTGATTCTATGTCGCTGGTTGAGCCAATTTCTGTAGAGCCCACTTTTGCAGTGTAACCGCTTAAGAAATGATACGCCGCGGCCTCTTCGCTTAACACCGACACTGGCGGTAATACACCACTCACATCACAGGTTAAAAACACCACTGAGCGGGGCTCACCGCCTCTATTTTCTGCTACGCGCTTTTCAATATGCTCAAGGGGATAGGCTGCACGAGAGTTTTGAGTCAGCGACGTGTCTTTATAATCAGGTGTACGCGTATCATCAAGCACCACATTTTCTAAAATGGTGCCAAATTTAATCGCGTTCCAGATCACAGGCTCATTTTTTTGAGATAGGTCGATACATTTTGCATAGCAACCGCCTTCAATATTAAACACGCTACCCGATGCCCAGCCGTGTTCATCATCGCCAATTAAGCTGCGCTTAGGATCGGCAGACAAGGTTGTTTTTCCTGTGCCTGACAGACCGAAGAAAAGGGTAACATCGCCTTCTTCGCCAACGTTTGCAGAGCAGTGCATTGGCAGCACGTCTTTAGCAGGCAACAGGAAGTTTTGTACTGAAAACATGGCTTTTTTCATTTCGCCGGCATAACGCATACCCGCTAAAAGTACGCGTTTTTTAGCGAAGTTAATAATCACCGTGCCGTCGCTGTTAGTACCGTCGCGTTCTGGAACACATTCAAACCCAGGTACATTAAGTATCTGCCAAGGCTGCTCACCTTTCGCATTCCATTGTTCGGGTCTAATAAAAAGGTTACGCGCAAACACATGTTGCCATGCAGTTTGGGTACGCACTTCTAAAGGCAGCGCATGTTCTGGATCTGAACCCACTTGAAGATGTGACAGAAAGTGTTCTTGAGTCGATAGGTACGTATCAACGCGTTCCCACAATGCATCAAACTTCTCTGAATCGAAGGGTTTATTCACTTTACCCCAGTCGATGTCATTCTCACTTGATGGTTCTTTTACGATAAATCTATCGTTGGGAGAACGCCCTGTTCTTTTACCTGTTTGTACAACAAGCGCACCGTTTTTATCTAAGATGCCTTCACCGCGCTCAAGGGCACGCTGAATAAGCTCGGCAGAGGTGAGGTTGGTGAGCGGTGTTACTTTCAAGTCCGTCTGAATTGATTCAGCAGCAGTCATAGTGTTTACCTTTTATGTAATATTACAAATCGCCTTCCAAAAAAGTAACACTATTGAGAACCCCAAGTAAACAGGCATATAGAGAGAAATTATAGATATATATAAGATAGAAACAGCATCAACTTTCAAAAACTTTGTAATTAAATTACATGAAAGCGTTTCCCTAGGTGAAAAGAAGAAGATAAGTGCTTTACGCTTGTTGTTTATATTCATTTTTGCCAATAAACGATGCTGAAAAAACATGCAAAAATTGATATTTACAACGAAAGGGAAGAAGTGGGAAAGATCAACACGTTGACCAGTGTTTATTTTTTAATCAATAGTAAATTACGCCCACCAGACTTGCGGTCACTTCTCGATGGGCGGAGTGAATAGCGTTTACATTGCTAGAGCGTGTTGCCCTTGTCGACTACGTAAGGACCTTGACTACTGGTTTGTAGCCGGTCCGCCATAGTTGCCGTTATGAATCGCTTCTACGTCGATACTGTCAAAGCGATATTCCACATGACAGTACTGGCAATTCATTTTTACTGCGCCTTCTTCTTCAATAATAGAATTAAGCTCTGCCTTCTCTACATGTCGAAGCGCTTCAGCACTGCGCGCTTTAGAACACGTGCAGGCAAACGATACTGTCTTAGGCGGGAACACCTCTACCTTTTCTTGGTGATACAAGCGATACAGTATTTCCTCTACCGACAGCGAAAACATCTCTTCTTGCTTTAACGTTTCCGTCAGCTTTGTAATGTGTTCAAAATCATTTGCTGAAGCCACATCCGTCGCGCTTGCTTGGGCAGGCAGCACTTGAAGCAATACACCAGCGGCCTTCGCACTTTCTGCATCTTGTAAGTCAGTCATTAACTGAACCTTGGTGGCCAGCTGTTCAGACTGTTGAAAATATCCCTCGATACATTCGGCAAGGCTAGGTTTATCTAGCGCAACTACGCCTTGGTAACGCTCACCTTCATCAGGGGTAATGGTAA
This sequence comes from Alteromonas sp. P256, assembly GCF_036864455.1. NCBI lineage: Bacteria > Pseudomonadati > Pseudomonadota > Gammaproteobacteria > Alteromonadales > Alteromonadaceae > Alteromonas > Alteromonas sp. P256. Next base: position 160,175 of record NZ_JAZETM010000006.1, on the reverse strand, counting down.
TAACAAGCACAGCGTCGGTGAGTAGCTCGGAAAAGTTCTCCGGTAACGTGGTTAGGCTTTCATCCCAACGAGCAACGCCTCGAAGTGTTTGATTGTGTGTGGCATTGACAACCGCATAACTTACCGGCCCTTTACTTTGTACCTGTAGCCCTATTTCGCCTTCAAACTTAAGCGTTGCGGTTAGTAACGACGTTGCGGCTGCCATCTCGCACAGCAATTGCTGAATTTGAACGGGGTACTCGTAGCTATGCACAATGTTTTTTAAGCTGTCGTTTAAACGCACTAGCTCACCGCGCACATTGGCTTGAGTAAATAAAAAGCGGTGTAAATTGTCGAAATCGCTCATAACTAATCCTGTTTACAGCAATTATTGCTGTTTAAATTTAATAATCTGTCGTCGCTGCTTTTTGTCTGGTCTATTATCGGGCTTAGGACTGTGAAAAGCGTTTAATTTACGCGCAGCTTGATTCTCTTCACGTTTTGTTACACTTTCAGCCGTTTCCGCGTAAAGCTCCTGTGCCAGAGGCGCGCTTAACCGTTTGTCACTAAGCCCGAGCACCTCAATATCACGAGAATCGAAGCCTGAGGGAACTTTTACCCTAGCGCCAAGCTCTACGTTTCTGCTTGGTTTGGCTCGTTGACCGTTGTAGTGAACTTTGCCCGACTGAACCATATCTCGGGCTATTGCACGGGTTTTGAAAAATCTTGCAGCCCACAGCCACTTGTCCAGCCTGACATTTTGTGTTGTATTGTTGCTATTCGATTGGTTCATATAATAATTTCGTAACGGTGTTGCTTTAGTGTTGTGACCCTAACCTTTACTAGGCTATTATGGATTCGCTAAAGCGCGGCTAACCAAAAATTCACTTTATTTTAAAGCAGTACCATCAGTGGCAGCATGACATTCAATAAACCCAATCCACAATCTCTGGTTGTTTTTGTAAACCAGAATCAAAAACAGCTACACACCCTTGTAGTGGTTCTGCTAAGTCTGTATTTAATTGCATTCACAGCCAAACTTGTGTGGCAGATTATACCTGAACCATCGCTGTCTGCGACACCAACAGCATCACGCATTGCTCCTATAAGTACGCCTAGTGGGAAAAGTGGGGTCAATCTTGGCAAAATACAACAGCTAAATCTTTTCGGAGATGCCGCAGCCGTGCCTAAGCCAGCCCAAACTGAAGAAGTCACCGATGCACCCGAAACCCGTTTAAACTTAACGCTCACCGGTGTGGTAGCAAGCTCAGAGCAAGAATCAGGTACTGCCATTATAGAAAATAATAACAGCCAAGCCGTGTATGGTTTGGGTGAAAAAATTGAAGGGACTAATGCAACGCTGCAAACGGTGTACAACGATCGCGTAATAATCAAAAATGGGATCCGCAAAGAAACGCTCATGCTCGATGGTATCGATTATGAAGAGGCGAATCGCAGACGTGAACAGCAGGAACGTATGGGTCCGTCGCCAGCACGTAACGACAAAGCTCAGGCACAAGAGCTCAGCGAAGAAGCCCTTGAGGCCACAGCAGCTTTACGTGAGCGACCTGCAAACTTTACTGATTTTATTTCAATATCACCAAAAACTGAGGGCGGTCAGCTGATTGGCTATCAGGTAAGCCCTGGACGTGAGCCTGCTCTGTTTGCTTCTGCAGGTCTTAAAACCGGCGATGTAATTTCACAAATTAACGGGTTAGATTTAACTGACCTACAGCAGTCGCAAGAGGCATTATCAGAGCTTCGTTCTGCGCAATCGATAGAATTAACAATTATTCGTGATGGTAGTTTCACCACGCTGTACCTCGACTTGCCTGAGTCATAAAACGCTAACAAAAAACTGGCATTCTTTCCTGCTAGGGAAAGTTTCAGTTAGGCAAGAAGTACAGCTTAAACGGCCGTTTACAGATTAAGAAATAAAGGAAGTTAGAATGAAAAGGCGCACAAGCCACAAATTGTTATCTCGCTTAGCCACCACTGTGTGTACAGCGCTGCTGTGTTTCTCTGTGACCGCTGCCGAGTACATGCCTAATTTTAAAGATACCGACATTAACGAATTCATTAATATTGTGGGTAAAAATTTAGAGCGAACCATTATCGTCGACCCGAATGTTCGTGGAAAAATTAGCGTGCGCAGTTACGATATGCTCAGCGAAGATCAGTACTATCAATTTTTCTTGAACGTGCTGCAAGTATACGACTTTGCGGTGGTTGAAATGCCAAGCGGCATTTTAAAAGTCGTGCGTTCTAAAGATGCGAAAACCTCAAACATTCCAGTGGTTGAAGGCGCAGAACAAGACGGTGATGAATTTATTACCCGCGTCGTTCCTGTTTATAACGTACCTGTTCGCGAACTAGCCCCTATTCTTCGCCAGCTAAACGACCAAGCCGGTGGCGGAAATGTAGTCAGCCATGACCCTTCAAACGTGATGATGCTAACCGGTAGAGCAGCGGTGGTTAACCGTTTAGTCGAGATTATCGAACGTGTTGACCGCGCCGGTGACGAAGAAGTAGAGATTGTGAAGTTACGCTATGCTTCAGCGTCTGAAATGGTGCGCATTATTGAAAGCATTAACAAGTCTCAAGGCAAAGCGAATACGGGCGCCAAGTCTGACCCCCGTGTTGTGGCAGATGATAGAACTAACTCTGTCATTGTCAGCGGCGACGTTAAAGCCCGCCAACGACTCATCACGCTTATCCAACGTATGGACCAAGAGCTTGAGTCTAACGGCAATACGCGAGTGCTGTTTTTAAACTACGCAAAAGCAGAAGACATGGTAAAAGTATTGCAGGGTGTGTCGGCCAGTATACAGGCAGAAACACAAGGCAGCGCTGCCACCTCTACCCGTCGTTCTTCATCGAATCGGGACATCAGCATTGACGCCCATGAAGATTCCAACGCCATTGTCATTACCGCAGAACCTGACATGATGCGCTCACTGGAAGAAGTGGTTCGTCAACTCGATATTCGTCGTGCTCAAGTACAGGTTGAAGCCATCATTGTTGAAGTATTTGAAGGTGACGGCACTACCCTTGGCGTGCAGTGGGTATCTGAAGAAGGCGGCGGTACACAATTTAACAATGGCATTGTGCCAGTAGGCGCTTTAGGCGTGGCTTTACGTCAAGCGGAAGACCGCCAGGTACCCCGTTCTCAAACGTCAGCAAATGGTGAAATTGTTGAAACAACAGATACCATTGAGGGAGATTTTCAGCCTCTTGCAAACCTACTTGGCGGCGCCAACGGCATGATTGCAGGAATTATAGAGGATGGTTGGGGCGCAGTTGTGCAGGCAGTTAGCACAGACACCAATTCAAATATTCTTGCCACTCCGCACCTTACTACTATGGACAACGAAGAAGCGTTTTTCATCGTAGGTCAGGAAGTTCCTATTATTACGGGAACAACAACGGGCGCTAATAACTCAAACCCTTTCACAACGGTAGACCGCCAAGAAGTGGGTATAAAGTTAAAAGTAACGCCACAAATAAATGAAGGTGATGCGGTTCAACTTCTTATTGAGCAAGAAGTATCAAGTGTTAGCGGTGCAACCTCGGTGGACATCTCTATTAACAAGCGTGAGATTAAAACCACCGTTATTGTAGATGATGGCGGCACTATCGTACTTGGTGGATTGATTGATGAAGACATTCAAGAAAGTGTGTCAAAAGTACCTCTACTTGGCGATATTCCTATCCTTGGTAACTTGTTTAAATCAACCTCTACCAGTAAACGTAAGCGCAACCTCATGGTATTTTTGAAGCCTACTATTGTGCGTGATGCCGCAACCATGAATTCTATCAGCCATAGAAAGTACAATTACATCCGCGCGCTACAGCTCAAGCGCCAGCAAGACGGCGTGTCGTTGATGCCTAACTCACGCACACCCACCATGCCTAATTGGGACGATGAGCTGACGCTTCCGCCTTCTTTTGAAGAGTACTTAACTGAAAAAGAAGCGCTAGAGGATAATGACTAATATGTCAGGGCAAGACGAGCAACTTACTCAGGCACTTGAAGCACAGGAAGAAGTGCTTGAGGCCATGGCGGAAGAGGGCCTTCCTGAACAAGAAGGTGGCCCCAAACAGCTTTCATTTAGCTTCGCGAAACGCAATCAAGTGCTGTTAGAAGTAAACGAAACACCGGCTGTTTTGTATTTTACCGAGAACACGCCTTTTGACGTGTTCGCTGAAGTGCGTCGTTTTTACGGTGAGCCTTTTGTTCCTAAATCCATTCCGGCAGATGAGTTTGAAAGCTTCCTAACAACGGCTTTCCAGCGCGATAGTTCGGCTGCTAAACAGCTCATGGAAGATTTAGGTAACGAGAGTGACTTGTTTGCTCTTGCCGAAGATTTACCCGACACAGAAGACTTGTTAGACAGTGAAGATGATGCGCCTATCATCAAGCTCATCAATGCGATGCTTGGTGAGGCAATTAAAGAAGGGGCTTCTGATATTCATATCGAGACCTTCGAGAATCAACTGGTTGTGCGCTTTCGTGTAGACGGCGTGTTGCGTGAAATACTGCGCCCCAATCGCAAGCTATCCTCTATGTTAGTGTCGCGTATCAAAGTAATGGCTAAGTTGGACATTGCTGAAAAACGAGTGCCCCAAGACGGTCGTATCACCTTGCGCATAGCAGGCAGAGCGGTAGACGTACGTGTATCTACCATGCCTTCAAGTCACGGCGAGCGAGTGGTGTTGCGTTTACTTGATAAAAATAATGCACGCCTTAATCTTGAAGATTTAGGCATGACTCAGGGAAATAGAGACTTCTTCTCGACACTTATCAGAAAGCCTCACGGCATTATTTTGGTTACAGGCCCTACCGGCTCAGGTAAAAGTACCACCTTGTATGCAGGGCTAAGTGAGATTAATTCTCGCGATAGAAATATTCTTACCGTTGAAGACCCTATTGAATTTGATTTACCCGGCATTGGACAAACTCAAGTTAACCCTCGTGTAGATATGACCTTTGCAAGAGGCTTGCGGGCCATATTACGTCAAGATCCAGACGTGGTAATGGTGGGTGAGATTCGAGACATTGAAACTGCCCAAATAGCGGTTCAGGCCAGTTTAACCGGTCACTTGGTACTTTCCACGCTGCATACCAACACGGCTGCCGGTGCAATAACACGATTAGAAGATATGGGTATTGAGCCGTTCTTGTTATCGTCGAGTTTACTGGCTGTGCTCTCCCAGCGCTTGGTGAGAACCTTGTGTAAAGAGTGCAAACAGCCTCATACGCCGGATGCTTCACAGCGTGAAGTATTAGGCTCTGATGCTAATGCTAGCACCATTATTTACACCCCGCGAGGGTGCGCTGCATGTAATCAAACTGGATATCGCGGTAGAACCGGTATTCATGAATTGCTGCTTGTTGATGAGCGCGTGAGAGAAATGATGCATGAGGGCGTGGGCGAACAGGCAATCGAGCGTTACATAAGAGCCACTACGCCCAGCATACGAGAAGATGGCTGTCGAAAAGTGCTGTCTGGGGTAACCTCACTTGAAGAAGTATTACGAGTAACGAGGGAAGACTAGTATGGCAGCGTTCGCTTATAAAGCGGTCAATGCCCGCGGTAAAAATGAAAGTGGTGTACTTGAGGGCGATAATGCTCGGCAAGTGCGCCAGCAGCTTCGTGAGAAAGGCTTAATTCCACTCGATGTAGAACAAGTGGCTGAGCGTGTGCAAAATAATGGCTCGGGGTTCAGCTTTTCGCTGTTTAAGCCGCGCATATCTGCCTCTGACCTAGCGCTGCTTACTCGCCAAATGGCTACGTTAGTAGAATCTGCCTTACCCGTTGAAGAGGCGCTACTCGCCGTTGCCGAGCAGTGTGAAAAACCACGTCAGAAAAATATGATGATGGCGGTGCGCAGTAAGGTAGTTGAAGGCCACGGCCTTGCCGACGCGCTAGGTGAATTCCCCAGTGTTTTTGATGACCTCTATCGCTCTATGGTGGCGGCAGGTGAAAAATCTGGTCACTTAGACACCGTATTAAATCGGTTGGCGGATTACACCGAACGACGTCAACAAACCCGCAGTCAAATAACCCAAGCGCTAGTATATCCTTCACTCATGCTGTTTTTTGCAATGGGCATTGTGTTGCTACTGCTTACCGTAGTGGTACCCAAAATTGTGGGGCAATTCGACCATATGGGTCAGGACCTTCCCGGCATTACCCAATTTCTTATTTCATTGAGTACATGGCTACAAAACTACGGCCTGTTTTTATTGTTAGCTATCGCGGTACTCGTTGTCATTATGCAGCGTGTGTTGCAACAAAAGCTAATGAAGCTGCGCTATCACAAAGCGCTATTAAAAGTACCGCTCATTGGGAAGGTAACTCGCGGGCTCAATACGGCGCGATTTGCCCGTACTCTGAGTATTCTTAGTGCCAGTGCAGTGCCGCTATTAGAGGCAATGCGCATTTCTGGTGATGTACTTGAGAACCAGCATATTAAAAACCAAGTTGCCGATGCCGCTATAAACGTTAAAGAAGGTAGCAGCCTGAGAGCAGCATTGGATAATACGAAAATATTTCCACCTATGATGATGCATATGATTGCATCGGGAGAGAAGTCGGGTGAATTGCAACAAATGCTCGCCCGGGCCGCAGATAATCAAGATAGGGAATTCGAGTCGCTTATTGGTGTCTCACTAAAAGTGTTTGAACCTTTATTGATAGTCACAATGGCAGGGATTGTATTGTTTATCGTAATGGCAATTCTGCAGCCAATTTTAGCATTGAATAACATGGTGAATATGTAATGAAATCTTTAAAACGTAGTTCTGGATTTAGTTTGATTGAAGTAATGGTGGTGCTGTTAATCATCGGCATTATGGCGTCAATGGTAGCTCCTCAAATTTTGGGAAACCAAGAAGAAGCCCAGCTTAAAAAAGCGGCGGTAGATATTCAGCAGCTGGAAAGTGCTCTTGAAATGTATAAGCTGCGCAACAATCGCTTTCCTACTACCGAGCAAGGCCTTGATGCCTTAGTGACAGCGCCAACCTTAGACCCTATTCCGCGCAACTACCCAGAAGGTGGTTTTATTAAGCGCCTACCAGAAGATCCATGGGGAAATCCTTACGCGCTTATCAGCCCGGGAGAGCTTAGCGTAGTTGATATTTTCTCTAACGGCCCAGACCGCGAACCCGGTACCGATGACGATATCGGCAACTGGAATATTAACGAATACCTCAACTAGGCGTAACTCAAGCACACTATGTACAAGCGTGGCAGTACCCCAACAACATCAAACGGCTTCACCTTATTAGAAGTCATGTTAGTGCTGCTACTTATGGGTTTGGCTGCTGGCTATGTCATGTTTAATGCCTTTGGTGCCAGCAAAGCAGACCTGCTCAAAAGCCAAGCTCAGCGGCTGCAGGTTATTGTGGATATGGCCAGCGATTTTGCGGTGCTTAATCAGCAGCAGCTTGGCGTGCGCGTTGAGCAAAAAGATAACGAGTATTACTTTGTTTATCTTAATGATGACGACGAGTGGCAGCGCATTGAGGGTGAGGACGTATACGCAGTGCACACCCTGCCCGAGCCTTTTACGCTTACTCTAAATTTAGATGACTTGCCTTGGGTAGTTGAAGATCAGCTTTTCGACCGAGAGTTGTTCGATGAAAACCTTAGCGTGTCAGAAGACGGTGTTGAAATAGGCAGCGACGAAGATAAAAAGCTGCCTCCCCCCCAAATACTGATTATGTCGAGCGGCGATGTGACCCCGTTTACCTTGTCGTTCAATTACAATGGCGATGAGGGCGACGAGCCCGTTTATTTTAGCCTACAAAATAAAGACCTTCCTCCCCTTGCGCTTGAAGGGCCGCTGGAGAGACCGCTATGAGTACACACCAGCGCGCAAGCTCTCTCAAAGATAAACAAAAAGGGCTAACGCTACTTGAAGTGATGGTGGCGCTGCTCATTTTTGCATTAACAGGCACCGCTATTTTAAAAGCCGCTGGCGATCACCTATCCAGCGTTGGACAAATTGAATCTGTGACCTTTGCCAATTGGGTGGCGAGCAATCGATTAAACCAGCTTCAGCTTGAAACCACATGGCCGCCAAAAAATAACTTAAAAGGCAGCATGGAAATGGCAGACAGAACGTGGTTTTGGCAACAAAAAGTCACCAAGACCAACGACGGTGACTTACGCGCGGTGACCATTTCTGTTGGTGAAGATAAAAATTACGTGAGTACTGTAACCTCAGTGACTACGTTCGTCGCCAAGCCAACAAAGAGCTAGAGTGATGCAGCGCGGTTTTACACTCATTGAAATTTTAGTGGCCATGGCCATTTTTACACTTATTGGCTTAGCGTCCACGGGCTTACTCACCACGGTGATAGACAGCAACAGCTTGTCACAAGAGCGTTTTGAAAAACTGCAGCTTCTACAGCGGGCCATGGTGACCATAGAGCGCGATATACAGCAGGCAGTATCAAGGCCAGTTCGCGCGAACGGTGAAAAACAAGAAGTTGTGATGGCCGGCGGCGAAGTAGACGGCAGTGATGACGACGGCATCGGCTTTGTTCGCGGCGGCTGGCATAACCCTCAACTCATGCTGCCCAGAAGTACTCTGCAATACGTGGCCTATCGATTACGTGATAATAAATTGGAACGCCTATACAGCAATTACGTCGATAACGTGATTGGCTACGAGCCCAAGGTTCGTGTACTGCTTGAAAATATTGAGAGCTTTAAGGTTGAGTTTTTGTCTGGCAACAATGCCTCGTCGACGATAAAAGATGATGACGATATTGAGTGGAGCGAAAAATACCAAGACACGGCGCTTCCACGCGCCGTCGCTATTGAGTTCGTCAGCAAAGATTTTGGTATGCTTCGCCGCGAATTCACCCTTGTTAGTGGTGACTCATAATGAAGCATAGCTCTTCTTTAAAAACGAGTGTTGAAAATTCGACGTGTGTAAAATCGGCTCGTCTAGGATCGTCTCGAGCAAAGTCCTCTCAAAGAAAAGCGCCTCGCCTTCAGTCGCCAGCAAAGCAGCAAGGTGTGGCACTGATGATAGTGCTTATGATCGTTGCCCTAGTGGCGGTTTTAGCCACTGAAATGGGCACTCGGCTGCAGCTACAAGTGCAGCGCACGATGAACCTAAAAGATAATAATCAGGCGTATTGGTACGCCTTGGGCGCAGAAGCTTTTGCTAGGAAGTCGATTAAAACGCTGATTGAAGAGACGCCAGACAAGATATCCCTTGATCAACCGTGGGCACAAGAATTTGCTTACCCCTTAGAGGGTGGTGGACTTACCGCCAACTTAAAAGACTTGCGAGCCTGCTTTAATCTTAATGCAATCAACTCTGGAGACGTTGGCTCAAACCCCAACAGCTCAAGAGATACCACCGAAGCCATGAACGCATTTAGCAGTATGCTGTTGGCACTTGGGATAGACGGCCTTGATAGCTATACCGCAGATACGTTTCGAGACGGTTTAGCCGATTGGGTGGATGAGGACGATAACCAACGCTCCTTGGGCGCTGAAGACAGTGAATATGAATCTCGAGAGTTTCCGTATTTAGCGGCCAACGGCCCACTGGCTTCTACCAGTGAATTGCGTATTATAAATGGCGCATCACCACAATGGCTGGGCAACGTTATGCCACTAGTGTGCGTTATTCCAGATAACGACGAGTTAAAAATAAACGTCAATACATTAGACGAAGAAGAGGCGCCGCTCTTAGCTGGGCTCACCGGATTAGATTTGCAGCAAGCCACCAGCCTTTTAGCCAATAGACCGCAAGAAGGTTGGGATGAGGTGGACGACTTTTTAAACGAGCCGGCTATACAAGCTCTTTCCCTGTCTAATTCGCGCAGAGACTGGTTTACGGTTAAAACCGAGTATTTTATTTTGCACACAAAAACTAAATATAATAAAGCAACGTTTAAGCTTTCCACCGTGTTTCAAGTAAGCACAGACAACGGCGTGAATATACTGAGGCGCGAGTTCGGAGGAACACAATAATGGAACAACTACTGGTAAGGCTGGGCGCGAATAAAAGCGACGCCGTTAGCTGGTTGGTTTACTCAACTGCCGATGATGAAATAATGGCATCGGGCGAATTAGAGAATGCCGACGCGTTAGCAACGCTCACAGAGCGCACTGGCCAGCGAAGCGTAATCGCATTAGCGCCAAGCAGCGACATTTTACTCAAGTGGGTAACGCTACCACCGCGAGCTGGCAGAAAAGTGATTGCCGCACTACCCTATATGCTTGAAGAAGAGCTTGCCACAGATATTAGTAAGCAGTTTTTTGCCTTAGGTCCAAAAGTGGGTAACGAGCAGGCAGTCGCTATTGTGAGTCATGAAAAAATGCAGCAATGGCAACTATGGCTGCAAGACGCTAATTTGGTGTGTGACACCATTATTCCAGATGTGCTCGCAGTGCCTCACACGGCAGACGGTTGGTCTATTTTGACTCTCGGTGATCAGCTTTTAGTTCGCCAAGATAATTTCAAAGGCATTCAAGGCGAGCAGCAGTGGCTACTGCCAACACTTGCTCACTTTACGTCACAGCATTCAACGCCTGTGAGCGTGACCAACTATGCCGGTATCGACCTCTCTGGTTTGCCCAATATAGAAGAAACCGAAACGCCTCTAGAGCTTCCCATGCAGGTGCTTGCTAAAGAGGCGACGGCTACTAGTTTTAACTTATGCCAAGGCGAATACAAAGTTAAACGCAAACGCAGCAGTGCCCTGTCGCAATGGCGCGTAGCGGCTGTGCTAGCGGTGCTGGTGCTATGCACAGCCTTAATTGACAAAACGGCCACCCTGTATCAATTACAGTCGCAAAACGACGTATTGCGCAGTCAAATTAGTAACACCGTGAAAAGCGGCTTTCCTAATATTGGCACCTACCGAGACGTGCGCCGCAAGCTGCAAAGTGAAATGGCTAAATTAGAACAAGGTGGCGGCAATGCGTCCATGCTAATTATGCTAGACCAGCTTTCTCCTGCTTTTGCAGCCACCGACGTTAAACCGCAAACTCTTCGCTTTGACGCCAGTCGCACTGAAATACGCATTCAGGCCGAAGGCAAAAGCTTTGAAGCACTTGAGCAGTTTAAGAAAACCGCCGAGCAGGCTGGCTTTTTGGTTGAGCAAGGTGCGATAAATAATCGCGATAGCGGTGTTGTTGGCACAGTGTCTATTAGGAGTACGTCATGAACGCGCTATTAGAAAAATATAAAGCACTGACTGAGCGCGAGCAAAAGCTTGTGTTGATATCTGGCGTAGTCGTTGTGATCGCCATATTCTATTTTGCCATTTGGTCTCCCCTTAACAATGCGCTTTCGCAGCAGCAAAAGTTGCTCGATAATCAGCAGTCACTGTTGGTATGGGTAAAAGACAGTGCCGCAAGAGCTAAGCAACTGCGTCGTGTCTCTGGCACTAGCCAAGGCTTTTCTGGTTCGCTGCCGCAGGCAGTCAATCGCACGGTGGCAAAACACGACATTGCTATTTCGCGCATGCAGCCACAAAACGATGAGCTTCAAATTTGGGTTGATCAAGCGCCGTTTAACAATGTACTAGAGTGGCTTAAAACCATGGAAAGTATGGGCGTGGTGATTTTACAAGCAGATATAACATCGGCTGATGCCGAAGGGTTTATCAAAATTCGTCGATTACGATTAGGTAAAGCATGAAGTCAAAAATAAGCTGGATTGTAGGCGGAATAATCGCATTTTTAATATTTGCCATTGCTTACATGCCCGCGGTGCAAGTGATTGGCCGCATAACACTGCCACAAAATGTCTCCATTGAAGGCGTGAGCGGAACGCTGTTTAGCGGAAAAGCGCAAACTGTGGTAGTAAACGGTCTTCCTATTAACAATGTAAAATGGGAATTAAACCCACTTTATATGCTCATTGGCAGCATTAACCTTGATGTAAAAGCAGGCAATATTCGCGATAAAAACGACATTGCTTTTGAAGGCCCAATTTCAACAGGGCTATTTAGTCAAACCTCGGTAAGCACAGAGGCATTCACACTGTATTTGCCTGTCGATAGAGTGCTAGCTCAAGTTCAGCTACCGCTACCAGTTAACGCAGGCGGCCGCTTTAAAGTAAAATTAGACGAGTTGCACTATGGGCCAACATGCCGCGCACTCTCTGGTACTGGAGACTGGCTAAACGCGACAGTGGCTGGAACCCAAGGCCCTATCGATTTTGGTACCTATTCGGCTAAGCTTCGCTGCGAAGGTGACGATATTGGCATTACCGTAAACGAGCCAAACATGCTCGGGCTGTCTATCGATGCAACCGTTCAAGCAGACATGCAAAAATTCCAAGTCGCTGGAAAATTTAAGCCCGACGACAGTTTGCCCAATGAGGTGCACCAAGCGGCACGGCTTTTCGGCACGCCTGACGCCAATGGCTACACGCAATTTAAGCTTTAAATGGTAAGCTTAAAATAGTAAGCGTTAAATTTTGATTTTTAATTACACAAACAAAGGATTGTACTTTGAATAAAGCATTCATTTTAGGCGGCGGAATTACTCTTGCTGCGCTTTTAATTGCACCTACTTTTATCGGTAATAGCATTGAAACAAAAGCACGCAGCACGCTTGCTGCGTTAAACGAACAGCCGCTGTATTCTGCATCAATAGTGTCTTACGACAAAGGCTGGTTTAGCAGTAGCGCACAAATAGAAATCGCACTAGATATCAACGGTATACTAGCCGCGCAGCAGGTGGGCAACACTCAAGAAGTTAGCACTGAAGACGTTAGCATGGAAAACCCGACAATAATTGCTAACGTAAACGCCTATCATGGCCCCATCTATTTTGGTGACGGTGTGGGTATTGCAAAAGTAAAATACAACATCGCCGTTCAAGGTGAAGCGCTTCGCGAGTATGTAGCCTGGCCCGACGACGAGCCGCTGTATTTTAACGAAGGTACGTTAGGCCTTTTCAATGGTCTAAATTACTCCGACGCGATTCCAGCACTACAAGGTGTAGATGACGAGCTAACCCTTAACTTTTCAGGGTTTAATGGTGAAGCGAAGCATGAAGGTGATGGCATTCACTATCAAGGACAGGCCAAGTCGCTTGCTATGAGCGATGGCGCTTTCTCATTTGAAATGTTGAACACCACCGCTGATATTACCTACAGCGACGACGTTGATATGCTTGCGGCTATGAACGGTGAACTGTTTGAGGGTGATGCGGCAATTGCCATTGAAGAAATGGTATTTTCAGATGAAACGGGAACGAACATTCTCGTTGAAGCACTACGTATTATTACCAACACGGATATTGATGAAGACACCAATACGGCCAATGTGTATGTTGAGTATGCGGTTGATAAAATTGAAGGTGCTGCACAAAATGCCTCTGACATGGTGATCGGCATTGCCATCAACAACCTTGATGTAGACTTCATCAAAGCCTATCAGGATTTCAGCAACACTACACTATCAACGCCTGCCGACGAATTACCCGAACAGCTTCAGGCATTTATCAAAGATAATTTACTACAACAGCTACAAACTGAGCCTGAAATTAACATTACCAAGCTGGCCATGACCTTACCTGAGGGCAGTTTTACCGGTAAGGCTAACTCAAAGCTAGTGGGTGTTACTGCGCTTCCAGACACCCTTGAAGATCCAAGCTACTGGGTGTCCCACTTACTCGCTAATGCACAAATTAAAGCCGACAAAGCATTCGTTGAAAGCATGGCTTCAGGGTATATGGTTGCTGAACTTGCTGCTAACCCGCAAACTCAAGGCATGACAGCAGAAGAGCTGCAAAGCCTTGCAGCGCAACAGGTTCCCATGGTGTTAAACAGCTTTGTAGAACAAGGTTTTATCAAGCAAACTGAAAATGGCTACGACGCAGAATTTGTATTAAAAGACGGCAAGGCTAACCTTAACGGCGCCGAAATTCCGTTACCATTTGCTCAGTAGCAAGGTAATAAGGTAATAAAGCAATAGGGAAGCAAACCAATAACTGAACAGGGCATTCGAACATGCAGTTAGCAAAATGGCAGAGCGGCGGCGAGTATTTTACTTATGACCAACAAGCGCTATTTTACCGAACTGATGGCGAAGGCCCTGTTTTGCTGCTTATCCACGGTTACCCAACAGCAAGTTACGATTGGGTTAAGCTATGGCCCACGCTAACTCAACACTTTCGCTGTATCACCTTGGACATGTTGGGGTTCGGATTCAGTAGTAAGGCACCCACTAAATATCAAATCACTGAACAAGAAGGCAGAGTAATGACTCTGCCCTTTCTGATTTTTTTACACTGCATCGAAGTACATAAGCGATTTTAGTTACTCGCAACCATTATCGTTTTGATATTCACAAACTCGCGAATACCATAACCGCCGTGCTCTCGACCATAACCACTGTCTTTTACACCACCGAAGGGTAGGTTAGGCTGGGCGAGTGAATAACCGTTGATATTTACCATACCGGTATCAAACTCATTTTTAGCAAGCGCAATGGCGTTATCTGTGTCGGTACTGAAAATACCGCCGCCAAGTCCATAGCGCGAATCGTTTGCAATTTCCATGGCCTGCTTATCGTCACGAGCACGAATGAGTGAGGCAACTGGGCCGAACAATTCGTCATCGTAGGCTGGCATACCAGGAGACACGTTTTCTAATACCGTCACTGGGTAAAAGTAACCAGCTGCATCTGGCACTTCACCGCCTAAGGATATAGTCGCACCTGCATTTACCGATTTTTCTACCTGCTCGTGCAGTTCGTCTCGTAGGTCTTCCCGAGCCATGGGGCCCAAGTCCGTTCCTTCTTTTGAAGGGTCACCAACCGATAATTTTTTACACTGAGCAACAAATTTATCTCTAAATTCATCGTATACACTATCTGAAATGACAAAACGCTTTGCTGCCACACAGGTTTCACCGTTATTAATCACTCGGCCTTTGATGCACATTTCCACTGCATTATCGATATCGGCATCAGCCAACACGATGAAGGCGTCATTACTGCCTAATTCCATTACCGTTTTTTTCGATTCGCCGGCCGCTTCTTTCGCCACCTGCTTACCAACGCTGTCACTTCCGGTAAAGGTCACACCACGAACATGCTTGTGTTTGATAAGATCACTTGCCGTGCTGCCGTCAATCATTAGCGATTGATACACATTTTTTGGAAAGCCTGCATCTTCGTAAAGCTGCTGAATAGCTTGTGCCATACCAAACACGTTTTGCGCATGTTTAAGCACCGTTGTGTTACCGGCCATAATATTCGATGCGCTATAACGTATCACTTGATATAGCGGGAAGTTCCAAGGCTGAATGCCTAAAATAACGCCCGTAGGCTGATACGTAATAATGGCTTTGCCGCCCTCGTATACACGCGCTTCATCTTCTAAAAATGATGCGCCATGTTCGGCGGTATATCGACAAATCTCGGCGCAAAGCTGTACTTCTTGCTTGCCCTGTTCTGCCACTTTACCCATTTCAAGCGTCATTAAGTTAGCAAGATCATCGATGCGTTCTTCCATCAAATCCGCTAAGTTATTAAAAATTTCGGCTCGTGCCCCAAAGGAAGTTTTCTTCCAATTTAGATAAGCTTCATGAGAGCGCGTTACCGCTTGTTCGGCATCTTCCGCTGATATTAATTGGTAATGATCAAGTTGCTCACCAGTCGTCGGGTTATACGTCTTAATTGTCTCGCTCATTGTCAAACTCCTTGTTCTGTTGATGAACTAGGTAGTGCAACTACAGCGCCAACAAGTATGAAATAAAAGTAAGCATTTAAATTCAATAACTTAAATTCATAAGTTACGCTTAAATCTATAAAGCAATAAGAATGAATATTGGGAAAAGATTACGAGTAAAGGTAAAGATTTCAGAAAATTGATGTCAATACGCTTGCGATTAAGCATGTTTAGAGGGGGAAAACCTGCCTTTTAGCTTTCACTGCGTGCGAACCTTTGCGCTGCGTTTTTGCACAGGCCCTTTACAACAAAGTAAAAATTATGGATGCATAAGCTCTTTTTATGGCTAACTCAAAGACAATCAAGAGAGAAAAGAGCGCACAGAAAACAAGGGGAACGACTAAATGACTAATCGGTGTAAAGGTCAGGAAAGTGAAATTTTGCCATTGCCAGGGTAAGCGCCACTTCATAAACACTTTGGCGAGTAGCGTGATTCAGCGTAAGCAGACCAATGGCACCGCCTTTTTGTTTTACATTTACCGTATCAAACAAGGCATCCATTACCGGGCCGAGCTCTTCCCCGCGCTGTAGTGCTTGAAACACCGCGACAGGAAGGGGCAAACTTGCACTTCGCGTAACCGACCAATGCCCTTCGTGGTAAATAGCCACATACGCAAAGGTTGCAGGGCCATCTTCAAACACATCCACACCGCCCTCTATGGCGACATACCATGAATCTGGAAAGCCACCTTCATGCAGACTCAGCATGGCTTTCACTCTGTTTATAGCACCCTCACGGGTTTCTGCTTCAGACATGGGCTGCTCAGCTACGCCACTTTCTACCGATATACCCTCGGCATCAAAATCATGCTCTAACGTGTCAGATAAGGTATTAAGCGCAGCGTTGATCTTTACCGGGTTTTTAGACCCTATGTAAATGGTGTCAGGAATCATGCCTAGCTCCTTGTAACCGGGTTATTGACAATGTCATCAACCATCAAACGATAGTCACGCACCGCGGGAAACTCGGTTATATTTCTGTCTGGCAAGGTGCGGTCAGGATTGTCCACC
The DNA here is from genome assembly GCF_036864455.1 of Alteromonas sp. P256. Lineage (NCBI taxonomy): Bacteria > Pseudomonadati > Pseudomonadota > Gammaproteobacteria > Alteromonadales > Alteromonadaceae > Alteromonas > Alteromonas sp. P256. The sequence goes on along the minus strand of NZ_JAZETM010000006.1, from coordinate 143,460 downwards.
GCCAGTAAATGTTTAATACCAAACGTTTTAGCCGCGTTCAGTATAGGCAAAGAATCATCGACAAACAGCGTTCGCTCATTAGTAAACTGAACCCGCTCCTGTAAACGTTGCCACAGCAATTGAGATTCTTTCGTTACCCCAAACTCATGAGTGGAGATGAGATTATCTATATGCTCGTCTAACTGGGTATGCTCTAACTTTAAGGCCAAGCTATTCGGATGGGCATTAGTCACAAGCACCACTTGGCGACCAGAAGTGTGCAGTGCGTTTAAAAATGGGACCGTGTCTTCGCGAATAGAGAGCAAGTGAGACAGCTCGCGTTTTAGCGGCATAAACTCAGAATCTAAATCTAAAGATAAAGACTCAGCCCAGTAATCAAGGCAATACCATTGAATTTGACCAAAAACGCTGTCGTAGCGCTTTTTCATTTCGGCTTGGCTTTGCGCTTCTGAAATACCGCGAATTTCAGCTAATCGTTTGGGAAGGTGATACAACCAGAACTGATTATCGTAATGTAAATCCAGTAGTGTACCGTCCATATCAAGCAGTACGGTGTCTATTTCATTCCAGGGCAGAAAGGGCAAGCGATTTTCCTTATAATGAAGTAAGCTAGAATATGAGCAATTCGATGAACATGATAACAAAGTTGTAGCGAGAGACATGCGAAAAATTGACCCAAATAAAGCATTACCACACATTCATTCTCGTAAGATTGTGGCACAAAGCAATCTCTTTAGGGTAGAAAGTTTAGATTTAGAGTTTTCTAACGGTGAAACCCGTCAATTTGAGCGTATGGCCGGCGGAAATCGCGGTGCCGTCATGATTGTCCCGATGCTAGATGCCGATACCATGGTACTTATCAGAGAGTATGCGGCCGGCACTCACTCCTACCAACTCGGTTTTCCAAAAGGCCTTATTGACCCTGGTGAAACTGCGCTTGAAGCCGCGAACAGAGAGCTTCAAGAGGAAGCAGGTTTTGCAGCAAAGGAGCTTACCGAGCTACATCAAGTCAGTATGGCGCCTACCTTCTTTAATGCCAGTATGACAATTGTAATGGCACGAGATCTTTACCCCAAAACACTTGAAGGCGACGAGCCTGAGCCTTTAGAGGTAATAAACTGGCCGATTGCTGAGTCAGATGCTTTACTTGCACGAGAAGATTTTGTTGAAGCCCGTTGTATTGCTGCTCTATTTTTAGCTCAGAAGTGGTTAAAGGAACAATAAACTATGCCCGACGATGCCCACCCCGACCTACTAGAATTGGCAAAAGAAGTTGCAATAGAAGCCGGCAAAGCAGTCTTAGAAGTATATGAAAATCGCGACTTTGACGCGTATCAGAAAGACGACGACTCACCGGTGACCAGTGCCGACTACCTTGCGAACGACATCATTAATAAACGATTGTCAGAAGCTACTCCCGACATTCCTATTCTTTCTGAAGAAAATAAGCACGCGAGTTTAGACGAGCGAAAACACTGGACTCGCTACTGGCTTATTGACCCCATAGACGGTACACAAGAGTTTATCGCTCGCAGCGGTGACTTTGCCGTGAACATTGCACTAATTGAAAACAATGAGCCCACGATTGGCGTTATTTTTTGGCCTCCTGGGCAATCAATTTATTACGCGCAAAAGGGTAAAGGGGCATTTAAGTCTACGCCAGAAGGCGATAGGCCTATCTCGGTACGCAAGTTGACCGACCCTAAAAGTAGCGTTGTTATGATTGCAATTAGCCGACGTCAGTCCCGTGAAAAAGTGCTCAACCGAATGTGTGCTAAACGTATCTACAACATGCTGCCTCTTGGAAGCTGCTCGCTGAAAGCGTGCTTTATCGCTGAAGGTAAAGCAGATGTATTTATGCGCATTGGCATTACGGGCGAATGGGATACAGGCGCGTCTCAATGCATTGTATCTGAAGCTGGAGGCAGTATTACCACGGCAAACTTTGAACCGCTGACGTATAACAGGCGACATTCGCTAGAGAACCCAGATTTTGTGGTAATGGGCGATCAACGCGTGCCATGGCAGGACATTGTGAAGTATGATGACTTCGAAAACCCATACACAAAATAAGACGTATAAGTTTTTGAATATTGCATAAATATCCTCACGGTTTACCCACAGTAGACCGTGCAATTTAGCCGTATTGCTACCCAATAGGTTTCGTTGGCTTTTTCATGTATTCAATGCCAAACGAAATTAATGCATCAACAGGAGTTATCAAACGATGGCAAAGTACGTTCGCACATTATCAACCGCTTTACTGGCATGTGGACTCTCGTTTAACGCGTCTGCAGATTGGACAATTAACAAAGATACCAGCGCATTACATTTCATATCGACTAAAAACGCGCAAGTCACTGAAGTGCATCAATTCGATAGCTTCAAAGGCAATCTATCAGACGACGGTGAGCTCAACGTTGAGGTAGACCTTTCATCAGTGAATACGGCAATAGAGATTCGCAACAAACGCATGCAAGAAATGCTGTTTAACGTGAGTGAGTTCGCAACAGCAAACTTTGAAGCAACCTTAACCAAACCCATGATGCAGCTAAAAGCCGGTGAAGTGATGAACGGCAAAGTAGACGGCATACTAACGCTGCACGGTAAGGCAGTACCTACTGCATTTGCAGTAATTGTTAGCCAAGTTGATGCTGATACGCTGACTGTTTCAACCAGCGCACCTACGCTCATTAAAGCTGAGTCGTTTGGGCTAGTCCAAGGCGTTGCTGCTTTGCAAAAAATTGCTGGTTTGAAAAGTATAACAACCACGGTGCCGGTTACGTTTTCGGTGACGCTTAACCGCTAGCTCCCATAGACTGAAAACTCACAGTACAAATAAAAGAAGCCGCTTTGAAAAGCGGCTTCTTTGTTTGTGGCTGTCCTTTTAGGCTTCTTTGTAGAGCTAGCGCTCTTTAGAATCCCTTAAGGAAATCAACGTTTAAAACCCTAACCTTGTGCAACAAGCATAGGCATTCTAGGAGCAGGCTGTTGATTTAACGCCTGCTCTGGCATGGTTAGCCATAAGCTCTCAGGTAAAGCCGGCACAGTAGTCTCGTGCTTAGGAGCAGAGAAGTGGGAAATAGTAAAATGCTTCATTGCTACATTCAGACGTTTAAGCGCCTTACACTCGTTCACCTCTTCACCAATAACAAACACACCCCACTTACGCATTGTTTCACCCAGCACGTCACTACTTGTAAGGCGAATAACAGGGGCCGCTAGCACCATACCTGTTAGCACAGGAAGTAACCACATAAACAGCGACGGCGTGAAATAAAACGTCGTTACACCCCAAGCTATGGCTAGTGAACTCATAATTTGCGTGTGCTTAATGGCGACAGACCAGGGTACTTTGCGACCTTCACGCTCCTGAGCTTCCCATTTTACTGAAAACCCGACGAACACACTGATAACAAAGTAACTATGGTAAAACATCATAAGTGGTGCAATAAGCACAGCCATAACAAGTTCAAGGGATGCTCCTTTAAGCAACGCCCACGCGCCACCAAACTCACTTCTGCGCTTAATTAGGGCAAGAGTAATACCGAGTAACTTAGGTAAAAACAACAGTGCTGCCGTGCCCCACATCGTCACCATCATCATATCTTGTCTAGCCACCTGCCAACTTGGAAATAACTGATATTCAGACATAAAGAAGTCAGGCACTGTTGTTGCGCGAATTAACGCATCGGCTGTGCCTAGTGCCAGCATGCAAAACAGAATAAGCGATGAAATATAGGCAAACGCGCCAAATAGGAAATGCAAACGGTTAGCCGTTTTAAGGCCTTTCACGTTAAGCAGACCAAGATGTTGAATGTTGCCTTGAACCCAACGACGATCGCGTATGGCGTAATCGACGATATTGCTAGGTACTTCTTCATAGCTTCCCGTTGTGTCGGTTAGCAAATACGCCTGCCATCCTGCACGTGACAGTAACGCCGCTTCAACGAAGTCATGACTCAATACTTCACCGCCAAACGGTGCACGTCCTTCAAGGGTAGGAAGACCACAGTGCTGCATAAACGGCGCTATACGGATAATAGCGTTGTGGCCCCAATAATTGGCGCTGTCGGTTTGCCAAAAAGAGAGACCTGTGGCCAGCATAGGGCTATACAGGTGTGCTGCAAATTGAACGAAACGCCCGAAAAACGTATTTTGGCGCACCGGCATAGGAATGGTTTGAATTAACGCGGTATCAGGTGCTTGCTCAATGCGTTTTGCTAAATCTTCCATGCGTTCGCCGGTCATCACACTATCGGCATCTAGCACAATCATAGATTCGTAGTTACCGCCCCAGCGCTCACAGAACTCTTTAAGATTACCCACTTTTCTATGGGTGTTATTTTCACGGCGGCGATAGAAAACCTGCCCAGCGTAATCGCCCAAACGTCTTTGCAAACGAGTGAATGCATGTAGTTCTGCTTCGGCTTTTTCGCTATCACGTGTATCGCTTAACATGAAAAAGTCGAAGTTTTCTTTGCTGTCGCCATCCATAAGCTCGCGGACACACGTCTCGAAACCCACCATAATGCGCTTGGTATCTTCGTTATAAACTGGCATAACCACGGCGTGGCGCTGCGTTAAAGCAACGCCTGCTTCGGGTGCCGCCAATTTCTTTTTCAAACTCAGCGGGTCGATATTGAACAGCTGTAAAACGAATCCAATTATTCCTGTCCAAAATGCCATACACAGCCAAGCGAAAAGAGTTAACCCAAGTCCTAGTTGTGCAATTTCTAAGTTTGTTAATCCATTAGGTAAAAATATTTCATACAAACTCCAACCGGCCAGCGCCGTGCTCGGAATAACGAGCATTGCCATTATAAATAAACGCATATGTGCTCCTTTGATGATTTGGTTACATGATGTGATTTTTGATGGTCCGATTTCTGACGATCTGGTTTCTGATGACGGCCCTGACTGCTGTTCAGCTTCCATCGATTTATTTAGGTTGGTAGACATAATTCCATACCTCGCTCACTCGCTCGCCGTCCTGCTCAATATAAGCACGCATATCGGTGGTTTGATTTTCCGTTGGCTGCATAAAGAAGGTAGCCCGCCACTCTGCGCCATCTGCTACAGGGTATAAACGCTGTTGAGAAACCGTGCCGTTTGCGCTTTGCACTACGAGTTTTGTGGTTTTATCATCAAACGTTTTTGCCTTTGGCGCTAAGAAATCAACAGTAAACTGACGTGTGGTTGCCAATGACTCATCTTTAAACTCATCACCAGGCAATACTGCGCTTCCTTGTCTGGTGCGCTCTACCGTTGCTAATGCGCTTTGAAAGGGATGTTGCTCTACCGTTTTAAGTTCATAAGAGAAATACATTGAATCGCCTTCGTTAAACGGCTCTTCTGGTGTCCAAAACGCAACAATATTGTCGTGAATTTCAGAGGTAGTTGGAATTTCAACAACCTCTAAACGGCCTTTATTAAAACCTTCTCTCGGTGTAACCCATAGACCAGGGCGAATATGGTAGTTTGCTTCTGCGTCTAGGTAGTTATCCCATTGCCCATCGCGCTGTAACATACCGAAGCCTTTAGGCTTACTGTCGCTTAGTGAGGTAATTTGCAAGCGAGACGGATTTGTTAACGGTCTGAAAATTTCTTCATCGGCATGAGTTACCATTAATACACCATCGCTATCGTGCACTTCAGGACGGTAGTCGTCATGACGCTGTTGTGTATTTTCGCCGTACAAAAACATACTAGTAAACGGAGCAACGCCAAGCTTTTCCACGTCTTCGCGAGCAAACAACCAGCTCTCAACCTCGACGGTTGTATCTTCACCTGGCTCGATAACAAATTTATAAGCGCCAGCAACAGATGGACTTTCCAAACGGGCATAAATGGTAATTGGCTGGCCTGGCTCTGACGCTTTTTTGCTAGGCTCAACTATCCAAAACTCGGTAAAGTGAGGAAACTCTTCACCCTTGGTTAATGCCGTATCAATGGCGAGGCCTCTTGCAGAAATTCCGTATACTTGGTTTTTACCCACTAAGCGAAAATAAGAAGCGCCCAGAAAAACGGCAAATTCATCTTTATACTCGTCACTTTTGATAGGGTAATGAACACGGAAACCTGCAAACCCTGAGTTCTCATCAGTTAACCCTTTAAGTGCTGATGATTGTCCATCGTAGCTGAACATCTCGCTGTCAAAGGCTAAACGCTCGGGGGTATTGCTGCTCCCGATGGTATGAATAGTAACGGGATATTCGTAAAGAAAGCCTGGGTGAAAAAATTGAAGCTCGTAGTCGTTTTCATCATGCCAAAGACTTTGCTCAGGTTGAAAACGAATAGAACGGTATGTTTGGTAGTCAATTTCCTTGAGCTTACTGTCTAAGTTATGATCGTCTTGTTCATAGCTTTCACTTGCAGAAGCTTTGGCTGCGTTAATAACCGATTGTAGAACCGGTGACGCTTTCTGCGGCTGATTATTACCGTTCACAGGTGTCGCCATTGCATTTGGTAAAACAACAAACGCTAAAATGCTTGAAACGTAAACCAATGCACGGGGCATTGCACAGCTTATAGATACGTGTTGCTTAACTATATTTCGCATGATAATTGATAAACGTGGCACGGCCATTTTCCTCTCCTTTGGGTAATGGGCTATCGCAGCTGCTTTATTTATCTAAGCAGTAGAAAGGTGCTCTATTCCTTTCCTTTGGATTAACGCAGTAAAGGGAAAACTAAAACTCTGCGCCTACTCTCAAATGCAATAACTCTCACAGGGAGGGAGCAAGACACGGACCAACGCGTTCAAAAAGACAACCAAATAAAATAATTATCAATATTTTCAACCTATTAGAGTGATAAAAAAGATACCATCACACTAAATGTGCTCATTTTTTCCAATGGAGAAACCTTAGCCATCTACTATTTACCTTAAAAACTGTTGTTTTTTAGAGACAGTATTTACGCCTACCATTAACACCACATCGTCATTCTTTCTATCTAAATATCGATTAGCCACATTAAACACTTTTATATTTCCTTTGTTTTTCATCACGTTAAATATAAAAAACGTATTAACTTGGGTTTAAGGAGCGAGTTGGCAAAGGCCTTGCTGTTTAGGAAAGGTAAATTGTCAGTAGGACGGGGATGACACGGTAAAAAGTAAAATTTGCATATTTTGCATGTCATCGTCATTTTTTATTCAGTTCACTATTAGGCATTCTGTTTAAGCGTCGTATATCGGCGGTTCCCCCTTGTAGCTGATGCAGCCATAAGGATAAACCGAGCTTAAGCACACCTTCATAATCACGCTTGTTTTATGAAATAGGTACTGAACATACTAAGGAGTTATTACATGAACAAAGCAATTTCACTTCTCGCTTCAACTTCTGCGCTTGTCGCACTTACCGCCGCTTTTACCCCTGCTACTGCTTTAGCTGATAAGCCAGATTGGCGTTATGTAGAAGGAGGCTATACAAAGCTAGACTTTGATAACAACGAATCATTTGAGCCTGATGGGTTTACTGCTAGTGGCAAATACCTTCTTAATAGCAATTGGTACTTAAACGGTGAATACAGCTTTTTTGAAGAGGGCAATTTCGATTTTGATATGATAACTGTTGGTGCTGGCTATCGACTTCCAGTGAATGCCACTACAGATGCCTACTTCGGCGCGAACCTTGAGCGAGTGGACGGCGACATAGACGATGATAATGGCTACAGCGTGAACGCAGGGCTTCGCTCTATGGTGACAGAGCAAATAGAATTAGCCGGTGAAGTTGGCTATTACGATGTAGATGGTGGCGAAGCAACGATTAAGATAGGAGCGAATTACTACATTACGCCTCAATGGGCCGTTGGCGCCAGCTATGAGTTAATTGATGAGCTAGATATTATGCAAGTAACGGCTCGTTACGCGTTTTAAGCCTCCCTCTCCTCAGGAAGGTTAGCCGGGTTGCTCGACCCGGCTTTTTTATTCAGCGTTTCTATTCACCCGCTTTGTCTTCGGGCAACAAATCTTCTTTGCGCTTTATATCCACACTTTCGTGTAATTCTGAATACACCAGTACCGCTTCTCCTGACTTTAAGCCATCGAGTACCTGCTTTACTTTAGTTTTAAATTCAGTTTCTTGCTCGCCGTAATCTGTACCTTCCCGCAGCACAAACGATTCGGCCAAGCTATAAACCGTATCGGCCTCTAGTGCTTCGATGGGAATTATCATATTTGCTCCAATTTATAAACTTCACAGCACTCACCCACAAAAATTTTAGTAGCTGCGGCTTGAATAGCTGCATGTACTGTCTGTTGGCAGCATTTCGCTGACAAACTGCTTCACCCTTTCATGTAGCCATACTCGGGGATTAAATACTGAGCCTTGCATAAAACCTACATGCCCACCCCGTTCGCTTAGCTCAACGGTTACGTTTCTGGCTAATTCTTCTTCTTTCGGCACAATGAGATGATTCATGAACGGATCGTCAATGCTATGCAGTACTAGTGTGCGACAGTGAATAGCGCTCAAAAAGTGATACGCACTGCACTTCTCATAATAATCTTGCGCATCTTCAAAACCATGAAGTGGCGCCGTTATTTTTTCATCAAACTGCGTAAAACTCGTCATGTCGTCAACGTCTTCTTTAGTCAGCTGGATAAGCTTTCGATAGTCGATATATTCCATTTTCTGGCGCAGCGTGTTTTTCATGCTGTTTAGTAAGTACTTTTGATACACCCGAGAAAAACCGTGGTTAATCGACTTTGCACACTCCGCCAGTTTCAGTGGCGATGAAATGGCAACAGCGGCTTGAAGCCACTTCTGTGCTGGATTTTCGCCTAACAACTTAAGCAGCATATTACCGCCTAAAGAAAAGCCAATAGCCACTTTGGGAATACGCGGAAACTTATCGCTAAGCCACTCTAAGAAAAAACTAGGATCGCCGGTTTCACCGCTGTGATAGGCTCGGGCGTTTAAGTTAGGTACACCACTGCAACCGCGATAGTGCATCATCACCACCTGCCAGCCGTTTACCGACAGCTGTGCCATCATATCGTTGGCATAGTGAGACTTAATACTGCCCTCTAACCCGTGAAAAAGAACAACAATGCCTGCTGTTTCCTGTGGTTTCGGGCCCCACGCCACATCAACAAAGTCATCATCAGGAAGGGTTAATCGCTCCATTTGATAGGCTAACGGCAACCGTTTTTGAATAAACCGTGGCCATATTGTCTGCACGTGACGATTTTTAGCCCACCCAGGAGCGGTAAAGCTACTTTTTATTATTTTTCCGTGTGCTCTCGCTGGCTTACTCATCATGTCTTCTTATTTTGTAACTTCTTATTTTAATGCTTCTTTTTTTAGTGTTTCTTATTTCAATTTTCGTCTTAATTATTTCTTCACAACAAAAGCAGCTTAAGGAAGCTGGCTAACAAGCTGACTCACAAGGCTTCGTGCCTCGCTGTTTTCCCTAAGCGAATAAACATTGATAAACGCTGCAATAGACGCATTTAAAATGCGTGTACCATCACCTGAAGGCTGCGTAGACATGCGGTGTACGTCTAACTGATTAAAAGCTTCGATAATGGCTTCTTGCTGCTGCCTCTCAAGCGCTAGCTCTTGCGTTTTTAGCAGCTCATAAGTCTCAGCATTTCTTTCGCAGCTTGCACTACTTTCATCATTAGCGTTAGTCGAACTTTGCACCGTTGACCGGTGCTTCGGGTTGGCCAGCTTGCGTTTATCTCTGTGTATTTTTAACTCACTTTCACTTTTCGCCGCCGCCTCAATAACATCTTTTAACTGAGGCAAATTAACAATAATATTGTTTTCTAAACACCAGCACACCAGTAAAAGCACATTCACGTTTACCCCATGCCTATCTTGAAGCAGCAACGCTAAAGGCGCTACATCACCTGTGGCATAGCGGCTAAGACTATATTGCCAAAACATCTCACCATCAATACTAACCATTTGCGATGTCATAAGCTTCCCGATGTTGTTCTATTTGCTCTTGGGCATCCAGCCATGCCATTTCCTCTTCTTCAATACGCTGCTTCAGTGAAGTCTGCTTATCGAGTAATGCCATAAGCTCAGATTTCTTGTCCTCACCGTAAAGGCTGGTATCTGCCAACGACTCCTCTACGTTGGCGAGGGAGGCCGAATGGGCTTCCATATTCTTTTCATGCTTTTCTACGGCGCGCTTTAAAGGAGCGATCTGTTTTCTAAACTCAGCTTCTTTGCGCTTTTCTTCTTTGCGATCGAGTTTTCGCTCCGGCTTACTGGTTTGCTCCCCTTGCGCTTCGTCTTTTGCATCTTGATTCGCTTTGGCCTTTTCAGCAGCCTGCTGTTTTAAGATCCAATCACGATAATCATCTAAGTCGCCGGTGAAAGAGGCCACATGACCACTGTCCACAAGATAAAAGTCTTCGCACACCGAACTCAGTAGAAACCTATCGTGCGATACCAGAACCATGGCGCCTTCAAAGCCTTGCAAGGCAATATTTAGGGCATGACGCATTTCTAAATCAAGGTGGTTAGTCGGTTCATCTAAAAGCAGTAAGTTTGGCTTTTGATACACAATTAACGCTAGCACCAGGCGAGCTTTTTCACCTCCAGACATGGGGGCAACAGGCGCGAGTGCTTCGTCGCCATTAAAGCCAAACCCGCCCAAATAATCTCGCAGCTGCTGCTCGGTGGCTTTTGCATCTAGTCGCTGTAAGTGAAGTATTGGGGTGGCATTGGGGTCTAAGGTTTCTAGCTGATGCTGAGCAAAATACCCAATTTTAAGTCCTTTCGCTGTGTTAAATATGCCTTGTTTGGGCGCATGCACGCCAGCCAGTAGCTTTATCAGCGTTGACTTACCTTGGCCATTTCGACCGAGTAGGCCAATACGGCTACCCGGAACCAAATTGAGTTTCACCTGCTCTAGCACAGTACGCTCGCCATAGCCTAGCTGCACTTTTTCCATTTGCACTAACGGGTTTGGCAACGCTGATGGAGGGGCAAATGAAAAGCTAAAAGGGCTAGCCATGTGCGCAGGGAGCAGAGTTTCCATCTTCTCGAGCTGTTTGATACGGCTTTGTGCTTGCTTAGCTTTACTCGCTTTGGCTTTAAAGCGAGTAATAAATGAGTTCAGATGAGCAACTTTTTGCTGCTGCTTGTCATACTCAAGATTTTGCAAGCGAATACGTTCGGCTCGCTGCGTTTCAAAGGCAGAATAGTTCCCCGTATAAGTCACTAGTTTTTGTTGCTCTACACTGATGATTTGAGCAACCGTATTATCGATAAATGCCTTATCGTGGGAAATCAGTAGCAAGGTACCAGCGAATCGCTGAAGCCATTTTTCAAGCCAAATAACCGCATCTAAATCTAGGTGGTTGGTTGGCTCATCAAGTAATAGTAAATCTGAGGGGCACAACAAGGCCTGCGCTAGGTTTAAGCGCATACGCCACCCACCAGAGAAGTCGGTAACGGGGGCGGTAAGCTGTGAGTTGGTAAAGCCTAAACCTGAGAGAATAGTGGCCGCACGCGACTCAACATCATAAGCACCTGCCTGTTCTAATTGACCGTGAATTTGGCCAATCTGCACACCGTCTTCTTGCTGTTCGGCTAACGCAAGCTGCGCCTGAAGCGTGCGCAAGTGTTTATCGCCGTCCACCACATAATCAATGGCTCGCCTGTCTGTTGCCGGCGTTTCCTGAGCCACGCTGACTATTCGCCAGTCGCCAGGTACACTGCAATCACCAGCATCAACCGTTAGCTCGCTGCGCAAAAGTGCAAATAAAGTCGATTTTCCACACCCGTTGCTGCCTATCAACGCCACTTTATGACCAGGAAATACCTGGGCAGATGCGTCTTCTAGCAGCATTTTTCTGCCGCGTAATAGCGATACATTTGAGAGCTTTATCATGACTTACCTACGCTGGGACAACTTCGGGCGCGTATAATAGCAAAAACTTAAGGTAAAAGCTGATCAACGCAACGTGTTTGGCGGTATAATAAGGGCATCGCATCAAAAGGTATAGATATGTCAAAATCAGTGAGACGCCGCTTTGTCGCTGGCGCAACGTGCCCAAAGTGCAAAGAGTTAGATACGATTTCTTTATATTATGAAAATAATGTGGAGAAGTTAGAGTGTGTGGCGTGTGGTTACAATGAAGCACAAACCGACGAAAAGGTAAGCGCGGTAACAAGAGAAAGTGAAAACGTTATCGGCATATTCAAGCCTCACTAGCGCGTGTTGATTTTTGCTGAACATTAAGAGAACGTTTTCATACGTCGGCTATATGCGCAATGTACTTGCATTGCCAGGCTGACCTTGAGGCTCGCACAACACGCTTAAATCGAACATCTAGATTAATAAGCCCTTCAATCAAACCCAAAAATCGTGTCGCTAAACTAGCGCTTAATGTAAGCGCTAGTTTAAGAGTTAATTTAAGGGCTAACTTAAGGGCTTACTTACGGGCTTACTTACGGGCTCATTTAACGGCTCATTCAAACGCTAAGCCCGTCGATGTTCACGCAATTTAAAGTAGTTATACAATTTCACAAAAGTGAGGCCTGAGCCGACACCTAAAAGAAAGTGAATAAATAAACCAGGAATTGCGCTTATCGACGCAGTTGCGATATCGGTTACCAACAAAATAGCAACACCCACAACTACAGCACCCAATAATGAATAAAATGTCGTTAGCATTTTAGTCAGTCCAAGCAACGCCGAAAAGGTAAGCTACAGCAGCCCCCGCGGCTCCGCCCATGGCGCCCAATGGACCACCAACAAGCCCAGCAACACCGCCGCCTATAGTCTGCGCTGCAAAGTCGCCCATTTCGAAGTCTCCCCAGCAGTATTCCTCACATCCGCCACTCACTGCCACTAGTTCTGTTTTACTTAAAGTTTGCATTTTTCTCTCCATAGAAAATTGAGGTAGCTTTATTGCTACCTCAAAGAGAGTGACATAAAAACGCCATCGTTAAACCTGAACACTAGAACTAAAATGATACAAAACAGATACAAAAGTCTGCAGCTCTACAGGCATCGAATTTCAAAAAAACACACGGTCACTAAGGTAGGGATTTTAAGTCGTGGATGTGAGGTTATAACTAATAAAAGCATTCACAGCTACTTAGAACGCCTAGACAATGTGCTTTCTAAGTGGCTGAGTAAATGAACGGATAAACTGCGCATTTCTTATTACGCTCTTCTTATCGCGCTATTATTATTACGGTCTTCTTATTACGGTCTTCTCAGATGGTGCAGCTGTCACCGCAATCGTTGGCACCATCTCGCATGCCCTCAATAGCTTGATTGTCTTTTTCATCTTTTTTGGCCTGATTTTCAGCCATCGACTTTTCCACTGAATCAAAGTCAATATTATCAAGTGCATCTATGTCAAATGCATCCATATCAAAATCGCTCATTTCTTAAACCTTCTATTGCTGCACAAGCGCATCACTGCTTGCTTCTTATAAATTAAAAGTGAGGAGGCGGTGTTTCCTCAGACTCTTTCGCCATATTTGATGGCTCGATAGACTTTACTCTGTCCACAACATGACGAACCTTAAACAACAAGTCATCCAACTGCTTTTGCTGAGAGGACAGTGCGTCGTTTAATGAATCAATGGTGTACTCTTGAAAAGCTACTTTAGTTTGCAGTTCTTCAATACTTTCATGGGCGCTGTCTATCTGCGCCTGTAGCGTTGCCATTCGCTTTTCTTCGTCATTGTGTTTGTGAGTCATCGCGCTCTCTATGATTTTTTGCTGCTTGTTACACGTTTTATTACGCGTTACTGCAAATAGTGTTGCTACTACTGGCTATCGCTCTCGCTGCCACACTTCGGCTAAGCCACTGCTGCTTTCTGTGACTATGTTACCATTTGGCAAGAACCCAACGCCATACACAACTGACGTAGGTGGCGATATTGTTTCACGCACCGCTACTTGAATAGACTGAATTTGATCGCCGGTTTCAATATCCCACAGATACGCTTTTCGTGATGGCGAACCGGTAAGTAAATACTTACCGTCTTTTGAAAACTCCACATCGGTAAATATCTTTTGCCGCGCAATGTAATTTAGGCTGCTCACAGGTTGCCCGGTTTGCACATTCCAAATTTGCGACTTACTTTGGCTATCGGCGGTAAACGCAAACCTGCCTTCATCGTCTAACGCTACTTTAGTGACCCGAGTGGGATAGGTAAAGGTATGCAAAATTTGTCCAGTTTCTGTGCTCCACAAATAGGCAAGGTAGTCATTACCACCGGTAAGCGCATACTTGCCATTTGGCGAGATATCAATAGAATTCACTTTTTCCTGATGCCCCAAAAACTCAAGACGCCGCTGGGTACTGGGTTCGAAAAACATGACTTTGCCGCTTGAACGAGCCACGAGTATACCTCTACCATTATTGGTAACGGCTACATCTCTTATGTTCGACTCATCTATTCGCCAGAACCCTACTGGCTCGCCAGTCTCCATATCCCACAAAGCAAACGCAACTCTGTCTGCGGTAACAACGTATCGCTTGTCTGCGCTGATATGCACCGACACTACAAGGTTATTACCTTCGCTTTGGTGTCCCCACCGATACAGAGGTTCGCTATCACCAATTCGCCACACGTTGATGCTGTTATCAACGCCAGAGACAACGGCAATGGTCCCGTCTGCGGAAATGTCTGCCGCATATGCACCTTCTTCAACATGACGCCACTGCTTTAATGGCGTAGTATCAGGAACCGTACACCCTACGGATCCGCAAATAGCTGTGATGAGTAATAATAATCTCAGGAACATTTTGGACCTAAACATAATTAAATGGGTTTCGCTTTGTAAACGCTACGTTTAACATAGCACGGATATCGCATCTTTAACTATCGTGCACACTGCCTTAGATGCAGCAGTATAGACATTGAAGCATGATGATAAAAATTAATGGAGACGTTTTTATGCAGAAGTCGCTCGTTGCCTTATCAACACTAGCTGCGCTTGGACTATTCGCTTGCCAGCCTAATACTTCAGATGAGGCTACAACTACCAGCGCAGACAATGCCAACGCATCTTCTGTTGCAGCAGAAGAAATGACAGATACGCAAAAGCAGGCATACGCAATGGGTGCAAGCATGGGCTTATTTGTGACTAATCGAGCTGAGCAGCAAGAACAACTTGGATTAGCACTAGATCAAGACGCACTTAAGCAAGGCTTTACTGACGGTTTAAACGACACGCTTAAGTTTACGCCAGAGCAAATTCAACAAATTGCTCAACAAGGCGAAGAAATGTTGCGCACTAAGCAACAAGAAATGGCGGCACAAGCGGCAGAAAAGAATATTGAAGCCGGTGTTGCGTACCTTGCAGAAAATGCAGAGCGCGATGGCGTAACCACTACCGAATCAGGCCTACAATACGAAGTGCTTGAAGAAGGTGAAGGCAACAGCCCTGCTGTTACTGACATGGTTAAAGTACATTACCGTGGCACCTTGCTAGATGGCACTGTTTTCGACTCATCATATGACAGAGGCGAGCCAGCTGAATTTCCACTAAATCGCGTTATTCCTGGCTGGACTGAGGGTGTTCAATTAATGAAGGAAGGCGCTAAATACCGCTTCCATATCCCGTCAGAACTTGCCTACGGTGAGCGTGCTACTGGAGCGATTACACCAAACTCAACACTTATTTTTGATGTTGAGCTACTTGAAGTAAAAGCACCAGCAACAGAAGCACCAACTGAGTAATATCTGCTATTTATGATGGCGTTTTCTTCGCCTCACCAAATAGCACGAGTGCAGAAAAGACAAAGCCGACGCTAATCACGTCGGCTTTGTTGTTTTAGTGAGTCAGCTAATTCCATGCCTACCTTTTCCTATGAGCGAGTGGTGTTCAACCACGTCTGTATCCAATTAGTAAAGTGGATATTTCAATGTGCTAGGTGCCTCGAATCACCCTTTAACTATAGTACAGTGCGTTGATTTTTCACCTTTGAAACCGACTTTTCTTGTAACATTTTCGACTTAAACTGCCGTAGTTAGACTGTTTTGATTTAACGCTCAAGGCTGTTTTACCGCTCAGGGCTGTTTACCGCTCAAGGCTGTTTACCGCTCAGGGCTGTTTACCGCTCATGGCTCTTTTAACGCTCAGGGCTGTTTACCGCTCATGGCTCTTTTAACGCTCAGGGCTGTTTACCGCTCAGGGCTGTTTACCGCTCAAGGCTGCGGCGGCGTTCGGTATGCAGCTTAAAGCTAGCAAAGTGCTTAAGCAGAGACTGCCCTATTTTATACATTGTTATACCTGCAAATATAAAGAGAACGGTTTGAATACTCTGTAAACGAACAACCACATCTAAAAAAGCGTAAAATAGTAATAACCCGCCGGTTAGCAGCACCATAAAGCCCAGAATGGTACCGCTCACATTGAGCGAGTCATTGTGGGTCTTTTGACGATAAAATACGGATAATTTGTTTTGCATAACCCCATCCTTAAACTGTTCATTATTTATACTACGACAAGCGGATAAAAGTTTATGTTCATTATTTCTCCGCAAATTATCCTCTCTATATCCGTTGCTCCTTTTTCTAAGCGCTGTTTATGGCGTGTTGACCTAGGGCGTGCCCGAGTATCCATTGCTGTATTTTTACTGCCAACCTTTGCAATGCCTCTTTCGGTATGACTCTCTTGCTACGGCTTATTCTTACAACTCTTTCGTAAAAATAAGGGATTGCGTTTTTTGTTATTACCCACATACAGTAAACAAACACCAGTTCATTCATTTATAGGACATTGTGAAGACTCCACTTATCACTCGAAAAGGTTACACAAAACTCAGAAACGAGCTTGAAGTTTTATGGCGTGAGGAAAGGCCTGAGATAACCCGCAAAGTCACGTGGGCTGCAAGCCTTGGCGATCGCAGTGAAAATGCTGATTATCAGTACAATAAGAAGAAGCTGCGCGAGATAGATCGCCGTGTTCGTTACTTACGAAAATGCTTAGAAAACCTAAAAGTGGTGGATTATGACCCACAGCAAGAAGGTAAAGTGTTCTTTGGGGCCTGGGTAGAGATAGAGAACGAAGCAGGCGAGGTACTAGAGCTAAGACTCGCTGGTTACGACGAAATTTTCGGTCGTAAAGACTACATTTCTATTGATTCCCCTATGGCAAGAGCACTTGTAGGAAAAGAAGAGGACGATGAGTTCGTCGTAAAAACCGAAACCGATGTAAAGGAATGGTGGATAAACAGAATTTGGTATGACCCCACAGATAAAATATAGTGTTACGTCAAGCACACACCGTTAACTAGCGGATGATCAGACGACTTTTGCCAAATGGCGATGCTATACTCGCCGTTATTATTTCCAGTACAAACACTGCACCACGAACATCAGGTTCGTGCAGGTTTCTCGCTTTTGTCAAAAGCGCATCAATAGTATTTTGGGCTATATATGATTATCAATAAAATTGCTGAAGAACTTTCAGTACAAGCGTCGCAAGTCAACGCAGCAGTAAAACTTCTCGATGGAGGGGCGACTGTTCCTTTTATTGCTCGTTACAGAAAAGAGGCCACAGAAGGGCTCGACGATACGCAATTGAGAAATTTAGAACAGCGACTCACCTATTTGCGCGAACTTGAAGAGCGCCGCGACGTGATCCTTCGCTCTATAGATGAGCAAGGTAAACTTACCGACGAGTTAAAAGCCAATATTGGCAATGCCGATAGCAAAACCACCCTTGAAGACTTATACCTGCCGTTTAAACCTCGCCGTCGCACCAAAGGGCAGATTGCGATTGAAGCAGGCTTAACGCCATTAGCTGATTTGTTATTTAACAAGCCCGACACCAACATCGAAGAAGCAGCAAACCAGTATGTGGATGCAGAAAAAGGCGTTGCCGACACCAAAGCGGCTTTAGAAGGCGCTCGCTTTATCCTGATGGAGCGCTTTGCTGAAGACGCCGCGCTACTTGGCAAAATCCGTCTTTACCTAACCGAAAACGCGCACCTTAAAAGCACTCTTGCGCCGGGTAAAGAAAAAGATGCCGCAAAATATAAAGATTATTTTTCTCATAGCGAAAAATACAAAGGGGTGCCCTCACACCGTGCACTTGCTATGTTCAGGGGCCGTAACGAAGGCTTACTGCACATTCAGATAGATGCAGACCCTCAGCAAGATGAAAAAGGGCCGTCTCACTGCGAGCATATTATTGCTTCACACTATGCCATTACCCATCGCGGACGTTCCGCCGACGATTTTCTTGCGCAAGTGGTGCAGTGGACGTGGAAGATAAAAATTGGTCTTCATATGGAAACCGAACTTTTCAGCGCCCTTAGAGAGCGCGCTGAAAAAGAGGCGATTGATGTATTTGCCAAAAACCTCAACGACCTGCTAATGGCCGCACCAGCGGGTGCTAAAACCACAATGGGGCTAGATCCAGGCTTACGCACTGGGGTAAAGGTAGCTATTGTAGATAGCACCGGAAAAGTATTAGCGTCGAATACGATATTCCCTCATGCGCCGCAGAATCAGTGGGATAAATCAAGCCGCACGCTAACCACCTTGTGCAAACAGTACAAAGTGGACTTGATCAGTATTGGCAACGGAACGGGTTCGCGAGAGACTGACAAGCTGGTTGGAGAGATGCTGAAAAACAACCCAGACCTTAGCGCACAAAAAATCATGGTTAGCGAAGCCGGTGCATCTGTTTACTCAGCATCAGAACTGGCTTCAAAAGAACTTCCCAACCTCGATGTTTCTATACGCGGTGCGGTCTCTATTGCACGTCGATTACAAGACCCGCTAGCCGAGCTGGTAAAAATTGAGCCTAAAGCGATTGGTGTAGGCCAATACCAGCATGATGTCAGTCAAAGTCAGCTTGGAAAGTCATTAGACCGCGTTATAGAAGATTGTGTGAATGCAGTTGGTGTTGATTTAAATACAGCATCACCCGCCTTGCTTAGCTATGTGTCTGGATTAAATAAGACACTGGCTCACAATATTGTGAAGCTTAGGGACAGCAAGGGCGCATTTTCAAACCGTAAAGCCTTATTAGACGTTGAACGCCTAGGCCCTAAAGCCTATGAACAAGCCGCTGGTTTTTTGCGCATTGTCAACGGAAGTAACCCGCTAGATGCCTCTTCAGTGCACCCTGAAGCGTATCCTGTGGTAGACAAAATTGTAGATACGGCAGCAGTGGCGGTTAACGATATTATCGGCAATACTGAATTGCTGAAAAGCTTATCGCCCGAGACATTCACTAATGACGACTTTGGTATTCCTACCGTTAAAGACATATTTAAAGAGCTTGAAAAACTAGGCCGCGACCCTCGTCCAGAATTTAAAACGGCTTCATTTAAAGAAGGCGTAGAAAAAATTACCGACTTAGAGCCGGGAATGATCCTTGAAGGCGTGGTGAGTAATGTTGCCAACTTTGGCGCTTTTGTGGATGTGGGTGTTCATCAAGATGGCCTAGTGCATATTTCGGCGCTGACCAATAAGTTCATCTCAGACCCTCGCGAAGTGGTTAAAGCAGGTGACATTGTAAAAGTAAAGGTGATGGAAGTGGACGTAGCGCGCAAACGCATTTCCTTTACCATGCGTCTTGAAGATACACCTACCCCGTCGCGCGACAATGCCAACGGCGGCGATGCTAATAACGCCAGAGACAGCCGCTCAAAGCAGGATAGAGGGCCACGTTCAAATCAAAATGCGCATAAAGGCAATCAGCGAGGCGGACAACATCGCAATGCGAAGCCTCAGCAAACTCAGCAAAATAGTGCAATGGGCAACGCCTTTGCTGATGCGCTCGCGAAAGCGAAAAAGTAAGTAAGCACACTCTGTAACGTAAAAAGGGTAACGTAAAAAGGGGCTTAGCGAAAACGCTAAGCCCCTTTTTTTATGTTAACTATTAAGCTTGCAGTGAAAGACCTTCACGGGATGGTGTGTAAGCTTGAGTGTAGAGATTTTGAATGCGACCTATGCGCGCCTGCATGGCGCTGCTCTCTTGTGACTCTAACGACTTAACTTCTGACGCCTGTGCTTGAGACGCGAAATTAGCTTCATCTAAACGTCTGGTAGGGGTGTCTACCCCTGCGCTATCAGTAATTTCGTCAATACTCGGTGGAACCACATCTATAGCAGGAATAGTAATTTCGCTAGGGTTTAGCGCGCCAACACCCTGAGTGCTAGGACCTTGAGTGCCTATACCCTGAGTGCTAGGACCTTGAGTGCTAGGACCTTGAGCGCTAGGCTCTGCTTCACTCACAGCGCCATTGGCACTAACACCTATGTCAGAATTAGCACCTGTGACAGAATTAGCGCCTGTGACAGAATTAACACCTTCTGCAGCGCTAACGTCGCCAATAGACTGCAGCGTGTCTCGGTTTTCTTTTGCTATGTCGTTGCGGGCATCGAAGGCTTTTTGCGCAGCTTCCGCCGCGACTTTCAAGTCTTGAGAAGAAGGCTGTGCCGGCGCTAACGCTGCTGCTCTTACTTGCTGCATTTTACGCAGCGTTTGTTCGGCAGATTGCTCTTCTGAGATATCTATTGATACCTCTCCGCCGGTAACATAACGCTTATTGTCTGGGCCGGTTGTATATTCATACTGAGGTGAACCCGCATATTGTCCGCCAGTAGCAGCGTGCGCTTGCTCGTGGGTACGCACTTCTTGATCTCTGGCTTTGAGATCCTCAATTTCCTGCTTGTCTTCTTCCGTTAGTACAGGCTGTGCAGATTGTTGCTGGTTTCTTTGTTCTTGCTCAGCGCCTTCTTTGCCCGCACTTTCATCTTGCGCGTTGTCTTTTTCTTGACCAAACACATTTTGAAACGCAGCTTGAAGGTCTGTCTGAATTTGTGGACGGTCGTAGGTGACAGGAGGTTGAGGTAATCCTGGGCTACGTGCCTTATCAGCCTCTGAACCCAGGCCTTTTTGCGACGCGCCTTGCTCTGCATCGCCGGTTTTTGGAATGGTTTCGCGCTGAACGTTATCTCGTCGGGCAGACTCAGTGTTCGTATTCGCAGTGGGATACGCTATAGCGGTAAGAATAGGCGCTACAAAATTCACTGGTGTGTCCCTACGCTAATGTGTCGATAATGGTGCCAAGAGTATCATTTGCCACATCAAGTACTTTTGCCGATGCCTGGGCATTGAGACTGTTGACGTTGAGCGAGATCAGGTCGGAGGTAATATTAGCGGGCGCTTTTTGCGATGAATTCCCTAAAGAGCCGCTCTGTGATGTACCGCCTATTTCTTGCTGGCGACCTGCAGTCTGTTGGGCGATATTGGACGCAGCCTGAGTCATACCATCACTGGCACGCTGCAAACCGGATTGTCCTGCAAAAAACGCAGAATTGAGTGTGACGCCACTTACATCAGACATATACTTCTCCTAACCTCTCATGCGCAATTATTAACCAACAAGAGGAAAAGATAAAGTACTCACGGGAGCTTTCGCACTAAGTCCCTGTACCTGTAGTGAATTTTTGTACGGTCGCTTTTACCTAAAGCGGCTTTAGCGCGAACACGATGACGACTACGACGCCCTCTGCTGCTGTAAATTAGCCGCGAAGCTCGTTACTATGTCAGCAGTTTGCTGTGGATGTGAGATAAACGGCGCATGAGAGGCATGAGGCAAAACCACAGTATCGGCCTGAGGGTGCAGCTCACAAATCCGGTCTATTCCGGCAGTGGGAACAAGGCTATCTAACCGGCCATATAGTCGCAGTGTTGGAACCGATATACGACCAACAATCTGCCGCAAGTCCTCTTTTGCAAGAATGCCAAGGCCGCGCTTCAATGCTTCTTCTGCTGGCTCAGGATACTCGCTAACATGCTCCCTTATTGTCTTAATATCATTTTTAGCCGTCGCACTGCCCATCGCCTGAATAGCAAGAAAACGCTCTAACGTTTTCCTGTAATTCTTTTCCAATTGCGCCTCAAACATGGTGAGTAAGTCTTCTGTAATGCCTGGCCAACAAGGCCCAGCACTGAAGCGGGGCGTCGACGCGATTGTAATAAGGCCAGCTAATTTTTGTGGTACATCAATGGCTATTTTTTGCGCGACCAAACCACCTAAAGACCAGCCTGCTAGTACGCAATGCTTAGGCAGCTGTGCGCTAATCATGTTTGCCAAGGCCTCTACAGTGTAAGGCTTAGGAAGATGATGTGCATTTTCACCAAAGCCAGGTAAGTCGATGGTGGTAACACGAAAGTAATCGTGCAAATAGGGAATAAAGGAAGAAAAAGCACCACTGTTCATTCCCCAGCCGTGAAGAAGTACTAGGTCCACTCTCGAATCGTTGAGATCAGTACCATGAGTACGGGTGACAAGCGCGTCGTTTGTCTGCAAACTTTCCATTTTACACCTCTTGTTCGTGAGTCGTGTCGTGACCGAAAAAAGACATTATAGAAAAAGGCCAACCTTTTACGGTGAATAGCACTTTGATAAAAAGCGCTTTAATAAAAAGCACATTGAACAAAATACGTTTTAAAAACTGGCGGAGTCTTCGATGAACCTTTCATGCCTACTATGTTATCAGGCAAGTCCTACGCCAGTGTGTCAATGGTGTGAATCTGACCTCTTTTTTTTCAACGAGGAAATACACGGAAGCAACCTTTTAGAGTTTGGCCCCGTGGGGCGCCACGTAACCCATAGATACTACCATTCATTGTCCATTCTCGGTCTTTACACGTGGCCTATGTCATCCTTAATTCACCAGTTCAAGTTTATGCACTCTCTCGTCGCAGGCAGGATGTTAAGCCGGTGGTTTGTCGATAAAAAGCAACACTGCACACTTTCAGTGCCTGATTTGCTCCTTCCAGTTCCCATAAGTGCTTGGCGACTGGCTAAGCGCCATTACAATCAAGCCGGCGTTATGGCCGATTTTATAGGTAAGGGTTTAGGTATTCCGTGCCTGCATCAGTGGGCCATAAGAACAGGTTCAAGCACTCAGCACCAGCTCTCTAAATCACAAAGAAAAAAGAATGCTGAACACGCCTTTGCACTAACGCAATGTGCTATTGATGCGCTTGTGCCGAGCAAAAATGACGAGTTTGTTGTTGCGATAGTAGATGACGTGGTGACAACTGGCGTAACGGTAGACGTGCTTAGCAAATTATTGCTAAAACGCTTCCCTAAAGTAAAAATACAGGTGTGGGCGATGACATTTACCCCACCACCCAAAAGCACCTTATACCAGTTTGCATAGCGAAGTTAACAAACGCTAACCTCGCCACGTCTAAGATGGTTATTCTAACCGCTCACTTAAACGCTATTAGCGGATGAAGTGAGACTGATAAATGGCATTCGCTAACATCTTGTTAGTGCCATACCAATAGCCTCTAAACTGAGTGTTATCGGTAAACCCTATGACAACACCGCGCCCTAGCTTCTCTGCAATAACCGCTGGCGTTTCGGCTAATAGCGCGACCATGGCTGTATCACTGAACCCTGCCATTAGCGGGCCTTTGGTGTAACGCGCCGGAGTGGTAAACGGTGAATACTCATTTTTCACTATCATGTTGCTGGTTTTAAATAGTGGCAGCTTATCGTTGCTGTAGCCGTAAAACAGTGGATGAGTGGTATCAATATCGGCCTCGTAAATTGCGCCTGCAATCAGTTTTTTAGCATAAAGCGTGGAACCATCACCGTATGCAAGGCTGCTTTCATCATATGCATTATCCACAACATCGCGGTTTACAACGTCAATATCTAACCAGTTGTTATCAGCAAAGTAACGTAAAGCAGACTTTTGACCTATGGCAACACCACCGGCCTCTACCCAACGCTTCAATTCTAGACCTTGTGTTTCAGAAAAGTCATAGCGACCGTTAGGGAAGATAATGTGCGTATAGGTAACGCTGTTATCGCGCAATGCGTTTAGCAAGTTTTGTTGCTCTACAATACTCGCTGACAGTCCAATTTTGGTGTCGAAATAATGCCAAATTTCACCCACATCGTATTCACGAGTGCCTTCACCGCCTACAATAATAACCCGAGGCTCTTTAATGGGCGCCATACTGCGGCTGCCTAGGTCACTACCTGTAGGTGTTAAACCGCTTTTTAAGCTATGCACCGGCACCTGCATTTGCTGCGATACTCTCTCGATAATAGCTGCGATATTGGCAGGCTGATCAAGGCCTGTAGGT
Organism: Alteromonas sp. P256; assembly: GCF_036864455.1. Lineage (NCBI taxonomy): Bacteria > Pseudomonadati > Pseudomonadota > Gammaproteobacteria > Alteromonadales > Alteromonadaceae > Alteromonas > Alteromonas sp. P256. The sequence continues at coordinate 119,385 of NZ_JAZETM010000006.1, read as the reverse complement.
ACGACAATACTGCCCGCCGGGAACTCTACCACGCTGTTGTCAAACTTCACGGCTGCAAAACTCTTCTCTGAGCTTCTCACCTGAACGCCTGCTTCTAAAAGCGATTGTAGTAACGCAGGGGAAAAATACGGCTGCCATGAGAATGCGTAAGCATAGGCGTCGCCATTTATCTCAGGAAGCGCTAATGCCGCTAAGCTTCCGTCGTATTGTGCAGCTGTTGTGCGCTTTGTCCCTCGCATATCGCTTTTTTCTACAGGGGAATAATCAAGGTTAAACGCAAGCGCTAAGTTCCATGTAGACACATCGTAAAACGTATTGTTCTCAAAGGATGTTTGTGTTGAAAAAATCGATTTTACTAAGCGGTATTGAGACTGCGCCGTCGGTACGAAAATAGCGTTGTTGGCTTTATAACTCACATCGTTAATAGTGGCGTTTTTGGTCATTACATCATAGGTGATACCGTGTTGGTCTAGTAAGTTAGTAAACGCCAAAAAGCGTGCGCTATCATTTGATGCACTGACAACAAAACCGAAAGTGTCATCATCTCTTGCCAACGCCTTTGTGCTATTTACAAAGCCCGCTTGGTAATCAAGTATGGCCGCTTTATTGGCGATTGCGCCTCTAAACGTACTTAGCGACGTAGTAATTTGATTTTCGATAGTATCGCTGAAGGCCAGATCGCCGTTAATAGAAGACTGCAAGTGTCCGCGCGAGCTCGCTTGCTCAAAAAGGATCCCAATACTGCCATGCAAGTCTGGGTACGTAGAACCTTTCCCCGCATAAAAATCATCGAATGCTTCTTCGGTAAAATAAAGCTGGCCTTTGGCATCAAATGCCGCCGCATGATGATCTGCAATGGCTTCAGTAAGCGTCACGTTTTCGTCAGGGGTAAGTGGGTTTTTGCGCGAGCGTACACCGGGTTGGAAGAAATAGGTGCTGTCGGTTCCCATTTCATGGAAGTCGGTTAATACGTGGGGACGCCACTTGTGAAATTGCTTAATTCGCGCTTGAGACTCAGGATGCGCTAAAAGCAGCCAATCGCGGTTTAAGTCGAACCAATAGTGATTTGTTCTGCCTGAAGGCCAGCCCTCGTCGTGCTCTCTATGATGGCTGTCGGCAACTAGCTGTTTGCCCTTATGCATATTTGCCCACTGAGCAAAACGAGACAGTCCGTCGGGGTTGAAAGACGGGTCGAGCAGCACAATATTATTATTTAACAAAGTATCGATCTCTTCACCTTGCCCCGCTGCAAGATAATAAGCGAGGGCAAGGGATGCATTCGCGCCTGATGGTTCGTTTCCATGAATGCTGTAACCCATATAGAAAACAAGGGGGGCATCACTTGAAGGAGAATTTCCGTTATCTAACACCTTGATGTGCGCTTCTCGCATGGCATCTAGGTTATCGCGATTAGACGGCGCAGTGATGGTGAGAAGCAAAAGAGGGCGGTTTTCGTGGGTACGTCCGGTTTCCTCAATGGTTATACGGTCAGATTTTTGTGCCAGCATGTACATGTAATTGACCAACTGATCATGACGTACATGCCACTCGCCAAGATGAGCCCCTAAAACCGACTCAGGTGTAGGAATGGCGGGGTCGTAGGTTACTGTTTTAGGTAAATAGGCCTGTACGGGCATTCCGCCTTTATCAGGCTCGATGGTAATTGTTGATGCGCTTGCAGACATGCACACAAGCGAGCCTATCAATAGCGCGGTTATCCGTCGAAGGTGTGTTTTTTTGGCGGTGTTATATAGATTCGCTAGCATAGCGCTTTCCCCGTCTTGTTGTTTCATAATGGCATGTTGAAAGTAAGGTTTTAAATATCAACATGTTCTAAATTTTTAATTAATACTTGACTGTTTTAGTCAGGTAAATTTGGTACAATGCACCAAATTTTGAACACTTTTTGAATACTATAGGACTTGCCGATGATAACTATATCAGAAGAAGCCCAGTCTCACTTCGCGAAACTGCTGAGTAAACAAGAGTCTGGCACGAATATTCGTGTATTCGTCGTAAACCCAGGCACCTCGTCGGCTGAATGTGGCGTGTCTTATTGCCCGCCAGATGCCGTAGAGGACACTGACACTAAGCTAGAATTTAATGGTTTTGATGCCGTTGTTGATGAAGAGAGTGCGCCGTACCTCGAAGAAGCTGAAATTGATTATGTAACCGACCAAATGGGCTCGCAGCTTACGTTGAAAGCACCTAATGCCAAGGCGAGAAAAGTAGCCGATGACGCGCCTCTTGTTGAACGTATTAATTACATGATTGAGTCAGAAATTAATCCTCAGTTAGCCAATCACGGCGGACAGGTTGTACTGACAGAAATTACTGATGATGGCTTCGCTATTCTTCAATTTGGCGGTGGTTGCAACGGTTGCTCAATGGTAGATGTTACCTTGAAAGACGGCATTGAAAAGCAAATGCTTGAGCAATTCGCTGGCGAATTAAACGGCGTACGGGATGCTACAGAGCACGAAGCTGGCGAGCACTCTTACTACTAAATCTGGCACAGGTGTAACAGTTGATACCCACACCAGATATTCACACAAGCTGGCAGCGATTTAAAATAGGTCTCACTATTTTCGTTGCTGGCGTTGTGCTTCTTTTTTCCATCAGTGATAGACATATTGTCCTTCACTATGTTTCTCTAGCGGTATTGCTATGTGGCTTTGCTTATTCTATGTGGGGTTATATGGGCATTTTTTTGCAGCGCTTTGCTTCTTTAAAAAATGTAAAACGGCCACCTGAGGGTTAGGGTTTTGCAGGCTTAGGCATTTAACTCTCCATCATCTCTTTCGTTTCGCTCATTTCCCTCTTCTCTCTTATTTTCCCTATCAAAGGGGCTTCGCGCTTGCATTCTTGGCACTTGCATTAGTGCGCAGTACGTTGCAATGTACTAAATCACTACCCGTTCACATTTAAATATTAAATAATGAAAAAGTTAGGCCTTATTGGCGGCATGAGCTGGGAATCAACAGTGAGCTATTATCAGATGATAAACCGCGCTGTAAACGAAAAACTAGGCGGCTTTCACAGTGCTAAAATTCTGCTTAGCAGTGTAGACTTTGCTGAGATAGAGTGTTTGCAACGCGCTCAGGCGTGGCCTGAAATGGCGACATTGCTACACGCTGAGGCAAAGGCGCTAACCGCTGCCGGCGCAGACGCCATTGTCATTTGTACCAATACAATGCACAAAGTCGCTGATGAGGTGGCAAGCAATTTACCTATTCCTTTGTTACATATTGCAGACGCAACTGGCGCAGTGCTCGTTAACGATAGCGTGAAAAAGGTAGGTTTGCTTGGCACAAAATTCACCATGGAACAGACCTTTTATACCGAGCGCTTAACATCGAATTTTGATATTGATGTGGTTATTCCACCGAAACATGAGCGGGACATTATTCACAACGTCATTTATGAACAATTATGCAAGGGCGTGATTTGCCCTGAATCTCGTAAAGCGTATATTGATATTATCGGTGGACTTGCATCTAAAGGCGCAGAGGGCGTAATTCTTGGTTGCACTGAAATTGCGTTGCTAGTGCAACAAAGTCACACCGCAATTCGCCTTTACGATACAACGGCAATACACGCTGCCGCAGCCGTCAATTTTGCCGTTGATGTATAGACGGCTTTCAAATAGCTTAGCTTCTCATCGCTTAATTTTTGATAATAAAAAAGGATACACCATGTTTAGCCATTTAATGATAGGTGCAAACGACCTAGACGCATCTAAAAAGTTTTATGATGCCACGTTAGCCGTTTTTGGTTATGACGCCGGCGTTTATGATGAGCACGGTCGCTTATTCTATTTCACGCCAAAAGGGATATTAGCACTAACAAAGCCCATTAATGGCGAACAAGCGACGCATGGCAACGGCTCTACAATAGGCTTAGCAGCGAGCTCGCCAGAATTGGTTGATGAATGGTTTAAGGTAGGTAGCGAAAACGGTGGCGTAGTGTGTGAAGACCCACCAGGCATTCGCGGAAACGACGACCGTCAGCTGTACCTTGCTTATTTACGTGACCCAACGGGTAATAAACTTTGCGCTACCCATATCATTAAAAAGTAACGTTCTAATGACTTATGCGCAGTGAGCATGCTATTACTGCGCCTATCCTTGCGGCGCTTATCCTTGCGGCGCAAATACTATTCAATGCTAGGCTACGAATCACTTTTGCACAGTGTGTCGTTAGCTGCTAATCGATAAAAGCTTGCACCTAACGTTATGCCCCTTGCAAACAGAAAAGCAATAAGTGCGTACCACAAACTTGTATTGCCCGCTTGCTGAGTAAAAAACCATATTGGAAAATACACGCCAAGTGCACTAATAACCATAGTATTGCGCATGGACGATGCTCTTGTTAGCCCAACAAATACGCCGTCAAATAAAAAGCACCAGTGCGCCAATATGGGCAGTAGCACCATTAGAGGAAGGTAGGGCAGCGCAGCGCCAACGATGTCGCCATGTTCCGTAAGCAAACGGATAATCCCGTCGCCAAAAGCATAGAAAACCACGCTATAGGCAATAGCAAACAATGAAGACCAAAACAGCCCTTGATAGGTTCTTCGCTTAATTTCATCGGCGTCTTTCGCCCCTTTTGCCTCGCCGATAAGTGCTTCAACACCATAGGCGATGCCATCTAGCCCTAATGCAATCAGTACGAAGAACTGCATTAAAATAGCGTTAACGGCGGCTGATGTTTCGCCATACCGCGCCCCTTGAATAGTTAAAAATGCTAAGCAGCCTTGTAATGCCAAATTGCGAATTAACATATCCCCATTGAGCTTCATTAACACTCTGCGCGCTGCGCGGTTAAACCAAGCTCGCGCGACATGCACGCCCTTCACTTGATTAAGAGCAAGATAAAGTGCCATCGCCATCATGCTGTACTCAGCAATGACACTTGCAAGGGCAACACCGGCCACGGAAAAGCCAAGCCCGTAAACAAAAGCGATATCTAACCCAGCATTTAGCAAATTACCAACTATTTGAATAATCATTACCTGCTTGGTTTTTTGTTGCCCCACCAGCCAGCCTATTAACACTAAATTAAGCATGGCTGCTAAAGCGCCCCAAACCCGAGTACTAAAATACGCATTCAGGTAACTCGCCACACTGTCATTTGGCTGAGTTAACGCTAGGCCAGCATGCAGTATGGGCTGCTGTAGTAGCAGAATAATAAGACCGAGGATGCAAGAAAAGGCAATGGTCTGCCACAGTACTTTGGCAGACTCCACTTTAGGGGCTTGGCTTCCTTTCGCTTGTGCACTTAAGCCTGTGGAAGACATACGTAAAAAGCCACAAACCCAGTAAATTTGAGTAAGAATAAGCGCACCGACAGATGCCCCTGCTAGCATGGCAGGTATTTGCATATGACCAAGTACCGCGGTATCGACTAAACCAAGAAGCGGTGTGGTAATATTGGCCAAGATCATGGGCAGCGCAAGCGCAAGCAAACGTGTATGATCAAACCATAACGGTTTTGGCTGTTTGGTGGCAATTGACATCAAGGCTCTCAAACATAGACTGAAATTAGGTTCAATAAGGAGAAGTGTACCATGCTAATAACGCTGAACAGAGAGCGTAAACCCTCATTCGCAGCACTCGGTGGCCTGCGTGTTTGCATTGCACTTTTCACGCTGCTGTCATTTCACTGCGTCTTTGCATCTGAGAAAGCACCCTCGCCAACTCAAATGACCAACGCGGCCATATTGCTTTATCATCACGTTTCCACGCAAACGCCGTCGAGTACCAGTGTGACACCGGACACCTTCAAGTCGCACATGGAGTACATAGCCAACAATCACACAGTGCTCCCCCTTACCAACATTGTAAATGCCATTGTCGAGGGTAAGCCGCTGCCAAAAGATGCTGTGGCTATTACCTTTGATGACGGTTATGCCAATATTTTAGAAAATGCTCACCCCATTCTGAAGAAATTGGACTTCTCGTATACGGTATTTATTAACCCAGATGAAATTGGCGTAGCACCGCAACAGCTTACTTGGAAAGAAGTGAAGAGGATGCAGAGTGAAGGCGTTATCTTTGCAAATCACACCCTTGATCACTTGCACATGCTTAATGATGAATTTACCGATGAGAACTGGCTTGAGCGCGTGTTCGAGAATGTTGAAGCTGCAGAAAAGAAAATAGAGATTGAATTGGGTGTCAGTCTTAAATACCTTGCCTATCCATTTGGAGAATATACTTTAGCGCTAACGGCAAAGCTTGAAGAAAACGGCTACGTGGGCTTTGGCCAACATTCTGGTGCCGTAGGTGAAACCAGTAATCTCCTTGCATTACCTCGCTTCCCAGCTGCGGGGCCTTACGCAAACCTCAACACTTTAAAAACCAAGTTAAACAGTCTTGCTATGCCGGTGGTACACACTACCCATGCTGAGCCACGAGTGCGCAGTAATACCCTATCTGACACGATAACACTCACCGTAGATGAAGAAGATGTTAGCCTAAACCAAGTGAACTGCTTCTACTCTGGTAACAATATAAAAACTCATGTGGATGGAGAAAAGGTAAGCTTTGCCATAGAAAGTACGCTGCCCGTTGGCCGCTCACGAATAAACTGTACCGCACCATCGAAAAGCATGGCAGGTCGCTTCTATTGGTATTCCATGCCATTTTTCTTAGCAAATGACGATGGCCGTTACCCTGATTAACATCTCACTTAAAAAAAGCGCGTGTTACACGTTTCGATTAAACCGAATGAAGCCTTTATTGATAGTTTCTTCGCTAAAGCCTAATGATTGATAAAACCGGATGGCGGTAGTATTCGATACTTCTACATCTAACACAATGTGGCGTTTTTGTAGTTCAGTCGCTTTTGCTTGCATAGCGTTGACTAATGAACGGCCAATACCTTGGCGTTTGCCACTTTCTGCCACAGCCAAATGACCAATCATTAATTCGGTATTGCTAGGAGGGGTTAGATTCACTGCCACTGTTTGATTTCGCATTACTACAGCAATAGCTTCATCTAGGGTAAAGTACGACGTTATGCTGTCTAAGGTGGCTCTATCAAATGCAACGCCAAGCTTACTATGCCACGCAGTGACTAAGCCTAAAATTTGATTGTCTTTTTCTGCCACCCAATGATTCTCAAATCCGTATTGCCCGCCACCGAGTTGCCATGCATGGGTTAAATAGCCCAACGCCGTTTTGTCTTTAGCATGTCCAAAAATAGCATTTAACAGTGGCTCTGCAGCACTTAAAATTAACGGTGTCGCGAATGGGGCATCAGATGCCACGCCCTGTCTTATATTGATTTCCATAGAACTACTTCGCAATAATTATTGGCATGTCAGCCAGTATTTGCTGAGGATCGCTTATCGATAGTTTGCCCGGCTCTCTAGTGGGCTTAAATCTTCCTACAGCACGTCCTTTAGGGTCGATAAGTACAATTGAAGCGCTGTGGTCTACGAGGTAATTCGGGTTATCTGTACTTTCAGAAACGGCGTACATCATGCCAAGGTTTCTGACTAACGGAAATAACGACTTATGCTCACCTGTAACCGCAATGAACTCTTTATTAAAATAGCCTACATACTCAGAAAGTCTATCTAGAGAGTCTCTTTCAGGGTCAATTGAGACAAAAACGACACGCACAGGATAGGAGCTTTCTAACTGCTGCAGCTGCGGGTAAATGCCGTTTAGCTCAGCCATAGTCGTGGGGCAAATATCGGGGCAAAAGGTATAGCCCACAAACACTAAACTCCACTGCTCTTTTAATGATTGCTCGGTGAACGCCTCCCCGGAGTGATGTAAAAGTGTAAAAGGTGCAACCGCTCGAGGTTGCGGATATGCCTGGAAATAAGACGGTGTTTCACCATTGTCAGTACTAGGCGGTGCTATATAAAGCGCACCAATAACACCGCCTATAAGAGCAACAAATGCAACAACACCAACTATAAACTTTTGATTCATAAACTCACTGGTATGTAATGGTCAAGTAGCAATACCACAAACAATACCATGAGATGAATAATTGAGAACCTAAAAGTTTTCATCGCTGTTTGATCATCAGCTGCAAACTTTAACTTAATGGCGTAAAGCAAAAAGCCTAGATTTAATGCGCTTGAACCAACAAGATAAATCATATCACTCATGCCGGTTAAGTAGGGCAGTAGGCACACCAATCCTAGTAAAACGGTATACAGCAACACTGACGTTTTAGTGAAATCTATGCCGTGGGTTACGGGTAGCATAGGCACTTTTGCTTTGGCATAGTCCTTTTCTCGATGAATAGCCAGCGCCCAAAAATGCGGCGGTGTCCAGGTGAATATAATAAGCACTAAGAGCAGTGCGTGTGCATGAATTTCACCCGTTACTGCGGTCCAGCCAAGAAGTGGAGGTGCAGCCCCTGCCAGACCACCAATAACAATATTTTGTGGTGTTGCCCGCTTTAAGTACATGGTATACACGAAGGCATAACCCACTAAGCTGGCGAGGGTTAGCCACGCCGTCAGCATATTGACAAAAACCGCCAATACCACAAAGCCTACCGCGCCTAGTGTACCGGCGAACCACAGGGCATTACTGATACTTACCTTTCCTTTTGCCACCGGCCGATTAAAGGTACGCGCCATTACGCTATCTATTTTATGATCGACTACATGGTTAATTACCGCTGCCGAAGCAGACAGCATACCAATGCCAGCCAAACCACTGACTAGGGTAAGCGCATTTACCCACGTAGGCGTTGCTAAGCACATTCCCACTAGCGCAGTCAGTAGCAGTAACATCACCACGTTCGGTTTTGTCATTTCATAATAATCTTTCCACGATACAGCATTGTGTGAACGGGTGACTCGAGATTGAAGAGAGGCTGATTTAGCCATGAAGACCTCCTGTAGCCTTAGATAGGGCTTGTGGTAAAGCGTGAGACGATAAGGTTGTATGACGTGCCGCATGCACTGACAAATCATAAGTAGGTGCAGCTGACGTGTGTTTAATCAGTGAAAATACTATCCACAGTAGGGACAAAAGCAATATAGCGGCAAACGCGTTGTGTAATACCGCCACGGCTAATGGCAAAGCGAACACCACATTGCTAACCCCTAAAGCAACTTGCGCAAACAGGCAGCCAATCATTATCGCGCTAACGCGCTTTAGCTGCAGAGAAGCACCGTGTTTAAAAAAGAGTGTGAGCCCTAAGGTCAGTAGATATGAAAAGGTAATCAGTGCTCCGGCCCGATGCACTATGTGCATCGTTGCTCGCTCACCATAATCATGTGCGCCAAACTCATAGTTCTCTGCTTCTGGAACACTGAATGCGCCTGCAAAATCAAGTCGACTTTGCCATCCTTCTTCACAAATAGGCATATCAGTGCACGCCAACGCGGCGTAGTTCGCTGATGTCCACCCTCCAAGTGCAATTTGAATCACAAGCACACCCACACCAAACAATGCGAAAGTTTTCATCCGTGAAAGGCCGGCCACTGAAGGCGACGCGACTTGCTCAGCTGAGTCCATAGAAACTGGCTCTTGTGAAACTGTGCTTTTTGAGACTGTGCTTTGTGAAACTGAGCTGGTGCTAGTGTCAGCTTCTCGCAGTCGTAAATACAAAAGAAACAAACAGGAAAGAACGCTGAAACCGCCTAATAAGTGGCCCATAACAACCACTGGCAATAAATTAAGAGTGACTGTCCACATACCAAGTGCAGCTTGAAAGGTAACAAGCCCCAGCAGTAGTAAAGGCAGTTTAAAAGGGGTGCCTTGCTTGCGCTGCCTAAAAGCGATAAGCGCAATGGCGGCAATGCACAAACCTAAGGTGCCAGCAAAGTAACGATGTATCATTTCGTTCCATGCCTTGAATGCCTCTACCGGCCTTTCTGGGTAAGCGGCATTCGCCGCATTCACCTTTTCATCACTAAGGGGCACCGTTAGGTTGCCGTAACAGCCGGGCCAATCTGGACAGCCCAAACCGGCGTCGGTAAGGCGAGTGTATGCCCCGAGAATAATGACGACTGCGGCTAAAAAGAGACTGAATAACGTGAGCTTTTTCATAACTATCACCCTATGCGAGACAATTTAAGCAGTTTTTTGATATCGGCTAACATATTGCGACTTTCCATCACCGCTTCTTCTTTGTCGTCGCTAATTTGATAAAAAAGCATGGCGTTATTAAGCGTATCTACCACATACACACTTTGAGAAGCGAGTTGCGCAGTATCATCTACCGACAGCGTGGCAACGTTTGGATAATCCACAAGAGAAGCCAGCGCGTTAGCGTCACTCGTTGGTGTAGCCAACACTAATGCTTGGGCACGGTCAGACTCTTTGCCGAGCGCTAACCACACTTGATTAATACTGAAAAGTGCATTTTCACAGCGCGAATCGCACTGCGCGGGCATGACGTACAAAAGACGCCACGTGGGTGAACTGTCTTCTAGCAAGGTCGTTAAATTGATAGTGGGCTCAAGCAGTGCGCCCTTATTCGTTGAGGCTTTGTTAAACCAATCGTTTTCTAGGGCGAGCTTTGCTAACACCACGGGGAGCACAAATACAGCGACCATAATTATTAGTGTTTTTTTGGATGTAGTATTACTCATGAATACGTCCTTTTTTACTGATTGCAAACCCACCTATTGCAGCTGCTGCAATGGCTAAACCGAACCATTGCACCGCATACCCTAAGTGTTTTTCTGGAGGCATAACTACCGGCTTATAATCGCGAACAAAAGCCGAGTCTTGTGAAGTAAGCTCTACAACGTAAGGAAGAAGTTTGATGTTTAAACTCTGACTTAGCGATGCAAACGCTACCTGTTGAATAAGTGCGGGAAACTGAGAAAAATTAACATTCGTTTCTGTGATAAGGGGGTTACTGCCGGGTACGGTGATAACTCCCTCAAATTCCTTGTTGCCCTTAGGCAGATTTACTTCAGGAATAGTGCGCTGAAGGTCAGGGGCAGCTATCCAACCATAATTCACCAAAATCCAACCTGCATTCGTTGACACAGGGGCGAATACATCAAAGCCAACCTGCTGTTCGTGAATTTGATTATCAAGCAATAGGGGGCGAGTACTGTCTGGCGTTCCCACAAAGTTAATGGAGATATCTCTAGGGTCTTCTTGTGACAGGGCATCAATTAACGAGAGGCTTTCATTGCTTTGCTTTTGCGCTATGCTAGCTAAACGTTGCTGTTTTTCCACCATGCGTTCCAGTTGCCAAAACCCAAGGCCGCACATCGCCGCAACACTAAGCGCGGTGAGTAACCAGGGAATTAAAAACTGTGAACGTTGTGGCATGTTTAACAGCTCCAACCAAAACAAATAATAAAAGAAGAGATGGTTATGTTAATAAAAATAATTCTTGTCGCTCTGGTACTGTTTATGATTGTTAATCTTTTCATGGCCATGCGCGTGATGATGAAAAACGATCCTAAAGACGGGCCAATGAGCAAATATATAGGTCGACGGGTTTTCACCTCAGTCATCATTGTTGTGCTAATACTAATTGCTATTAGTACCGGGGTTATTTCGCCAAACCCCCGACCTTACTGAGGTTTGGCGCTTTTTCTCGTTTTCATTATCATTGCCATAGGCATACACATTAAGACGAAGCAGCGCTTAACCCGACCTACAGCACGTAAACGAAAATAAACAACATTACCCACACCACATCAACGAAGTGCCAATACCAACTTCCCGCTTGAAAGGCAAAGTGCTCTTTAGGCGTAAAATGACCTTTCAATACTCTAAAAAACATCACAATAAGAATAATGGTGCCAAGGGTAACGTGCATGCCGTGAAACCCGGTGAGCATAAAGAAGGTGTTGCCGTAAATACCTGATTGCAGCGTTAACCCTAGGTCGCGGTAGGCATGGATATACTCTTCAACCTGTAGGAACAAGAACCCGCAGCCAAGCAAAATGGTAATACCCAGCATAACGGTAAGTTGCTTGCGTTTGTTCTGCTCTAGCCCCACATGTGCAAAGTGCAGCGTTACCGATGAGATAAGCAGAATAATGGTATTAATGGTAGGTAGGCCCCCCGGGCTCATTTCTTGGGTAGATATGCCGCCAGGTGTGCTTACCAATGGCCACATAGCTTCAAACCCAGGCCACAGTACTTCATTGGTCATGGCGTTGTTAGAATCGCCGCCAAGCCAGGGTACTGCAATAAATCGGGCGTAATACAACGCACCAAAAAATGCGCCGAAAAACATCACCTCAGAGAAGATGAACCAACTCATTCCCTGTCGATACGAACGACCTAACTGGTCGCTGTACAAGCCCGCCATCGATTCATCAATTTGGTTCTTAAACCATCCCACCAGCATGACAAGTAAAACGACAATACCGGCAAGCAATATATAGCTGCCGTAACCGCTTTCGCCCTTCGTTGCTTCAACCACAAAGTTACCGGCCCCGACTGCAATTAAAAACAGGGCAATCGCACCTACGATGGGCCACGGACTTTGCGCGGGTACATAATATTTTTGATATTCTTGCTGCATCATTATCTCCTTATCCTTAATGGGCTATTCGCCGCTTTGTGCTGACGATTCCATAAAAGGATTCGGTTTAGTTGTTAGGTCACTTGCTCTCGCGGTGACGTCATAGAGTGTGTACTGCAATGTAAAAAACGTTATTTCTTCTGGAAGCTGTGGATCTACGTAAAACTGCATAGGCATATAGGCTTCTGCTCCAGCCTGTAAAGGCTGTTGGTTAAAGCAAAAGCATTCTGTTTTGTTAAGGTAAATAGCGGCAGTGCCAGGGGATACCGACGGTATTGCCTGAGCAATGATATTGCTTGAAGCAGGATTGCGAACGTAAAAGGACACTGTGTTCAATTCGCCTGGGTGTACTTTGATTCGCTTGGTTTCTGCTCGAAACTCCCACGGCATTCCGGTGTTCGTGCGAGTGATGAACTCAACGGTCACTTCTCTGCTTTCATCTATCTCTACCGATTGATAAACCGCTGCGGTCCCTTCTGTTTTTCCGTTGATGCCTGCAATATCACAAAACACATCGTAAAGTGGTACTAGAGCAAAGCCGAATCCAAACATACCAATAACAATGGCAATTAATTTCACGACCATTTTATTGTTTGCACTTGCTTGCGTCATACACTTCGCCTCCGGTTGAGACCTGAATCACTTGGCGGGCAAGGGGAGTAAAACATGTCGCCCCCTTGCACCACTAAGTCCAATTCTCACTTCATACTTACTTCACTAGTGGGGGTGTTTCAAATGTGTGGTAAGGGGCTGGAGAAGGTATTTCCCACTCGAGTCCTTCTGCACCGTCCCACACCTGAGCCGATACTGGTTCACCTTGCTTCTTACATGCTTTAATCAATAGTGCTAAGAAAATAAGTTGTGATAAACCGAAGGCAAAACCGCCTAGGCTTATCCACTTATTAAAGTCGGCAAACTGAAGTGCATAGTCTGGGATTCGGCGTGGCATACCTGCCAATCCAACAAAGTGCATGGGGAAAAACAGCACATTTACCGATACTAACGAGCACCAGAAATGCCATTTTGCCAGCGTGGTGTTGTACATCTTGCCCGTCCACTTAGGCAGCCAGTAATACACCGCCGCCATAATGGAAAAGACCGCGCCAGTAACCAATACATAATGGAAATGCGCAACCACGAAGTAAGTGTCATGGTATTGGAAATCAACCGGTGTTATCGCCAGCATGAGTCCCGATAAGCCGCCAATAGTGAATAGCACGATAAACGCAATAGCGAACATCATTGGCATTTCAAATGTCAGCGAGCCTCGCCACATTGTGGCTACCCAGTTGAATACCTTCACCCCCGTCGGCACAGAGATAAGCATGGTGGCGAACATAAAGAACATTTCCATGTATACCGGCATACCCGTGGTAAACATATGGTGAGCCCACACTACGAAAGACAGCAGTGCAATCGACGCCGTTGCGTATACCATAGAGGCGTAACCAAACAGCGGTTTTCGGGAAAACGTTGGCACAATTTGAGAAATAATACCAAATGCGGGCAATATCATTATGTACACTTCCGGATGACCGAAGAACCAGAAAATATGCTGGAACATGACCGGGTCTCCGCCACCGGCGGCATCGAAGAAGCTCGTACCAAAAAACTTGTCCGTCAAAACCATTGTCACCGCACCAGCGAGTACAGGCATAACGGCGATAAGCAAGAACGCAGTAATCAACCATGTCCATACGAACAAAGGCATTTTCATCCACGTCATACCTGGGGCACGCATATTAAATATGGTGACGATAACGTTTATCGCTCCCATTATTGAAGAGATACCCATGATATGCACAGAGAACACAAACAGCGCGGTTGAATCACCGCTGTACGTTGTTGATAGCGGAGCATAGAAAGTCCAACCAAATGCCGGACCGCCACCTTCCATAAATAACGAACTAAGTAGAATTAAGAACGCCCCTGGCAAAATCCAAAAGCTCCAGTTGTTCATTCTGGGAAGCGCCATGTCTGGCGCGCCTATCATCATTGGTATTAGCCAGTTAGCCAAACCTGTAAAGGCCGGCATTACGGCACCAAAGACCATAATAAGCCCATGAACCGTGGTCATCTGGTTAAAGAAATTTGGTTCGACAATTTGCAGTCCGGGTTGGAAAAGCTCCGCACGGATAACCATTGCCATGGCGCCGCCCACCAAAAACATGATGAAGGCAAACCAGAGATACAATGTACCTATATCTTTGTGGTTCGTTGTAAACAGCCACCGCGTAATGCCCTTAGGTATATGGTCGTGGTGCTCATGCTCATCGTGATGCACAGAGGTATCTGGCGAAATTACTTCGGTTGCTTTACTCATAACTCGCTCCTAGTTTCCTGATGCTGCGGCGTTGACATCTTTAGCCTGAACCATGTCGCCGGTGTTATTACCCCATGCATTTCGCTCATAAGTAACAACCGCTGCAATTTCTTTTAGGCTTAGCATTTTGCTGAACGACTGCATCGCCGTTCCGGCCTTACCGTGAAGCACTATTTCAATGTGCCCTTGCTGATCTTCCAATGCCATCTTGCTACCTTTAAGCGCAGGGAAAACGCCCGGTAAACCTTCGCCATTTGGCATATGACACGCCGCGCATGTTGCGTTGTATACACGCTCGCCCTCTGTCATCAGTTCATCCATAGACATATTCATTGATAGTAGGCGTTGCTCTTCTTCTTTAGCTTGGCGAACGCGCTCTTCTTGCTCGCCCATCCATGCGTTAAACTCTGAAGGTTCTTTTGCAATAACCACTATGGGCATATACCCATGATCTTTACCGCACAGCTCTGCACACTGGCCTCGATATACGCCAGGCTCATTCACCTTTGCCCATGCTTCGTTGATGAAACCAGGGTTCGCATCTTTTTTAACGGCAAAATCAGGTACCCACCACGAATGAATAACATCATCTGACGTGATCAAAAACCGCACTTTTTGCCCTGTTGGTATAACCAGAGGACGATCGACTTCTAATAAATAATTGTCGGTTTTTGTGAATTTGTTTTGAATTTGTTCGCGCTGAGTAGCAAGTAACGAGTAATACTCAACGTCGCTGTCCATATACTTGTAGTGCCATTTCCACTGCGACCCCGTGACTAGCACGGTCATGTCAGCTTCAGATGTATCTTCCATGGCGATAAGCGTATTAGCTGCAGGTACGGCCATAAAGATTAGGATGAGAAATGGAACCACTGTCCATGCAATTTCCACTTTCACATTTTCGTGGAAATTCGCGGGCTTTGCGCCACGGGATTTTCTGTGCAGATACATGGAGGCAAACATGACGCCAAACACAACTACAGCGATGGCTACACAAATAAAGAACATAAGCATGTGCAGATCGTACACCTGGCCGCTTATATCGGTAGCGCCCCGTCTAAGGTTTAGCGAAGACAATTCTTCAGCCGCCTCTTGCGCAAAAAGGAATTGAGAAAAAAACAAAAATGGTACACTTGCATACCATTTTGCAGTCGCAGTCTTTAGTGATTTCACTCAGCACCTCCGTAATGGTAGACCCATTAACGCCAAATGTTGTTATGCGCAGTCTCTACCAAGTGGTTTGTGAACGATTAACTCAATACATCGATTTGTAAATTGAATTCAAAGTCATTGTTATTATTTTGTTAAAGCTTGTATAAGAATTGCGCAATAATGGCGTTCCGTCTAGTCTTTTCTGTTAAAAATTTAATGAGATGGTTAAAATTTAATCTAACGCTGTTTGAGCTGTGGGTTTTATGATGCAGAGTGAAGCGAGGTAAATCAGGGGGTAGTCAGGTTATTTGTAGTGAAAACTACACCGATTCTCTTGTAACGGAAAACAACATTTAGTTTCTAAAAATCAACCGTTAACCGCGAAAAATTGAACAAATTTCACACAAGACCAAGGCAATATAGTGTGTAATGCCTTGCTAATATTAGCTATAAAGCGTGTGAGAATTTTTATCAGATATAGAAATGTATTAATGATATTTATAAGCACTGAAAGTCTTAGCTAATAGTAGCTTTATTAAGCATATCAACAAACTTAAGTGCTAAAAAAAGCGGCTATTGAGCCGCTTTCATAATAACGTCATAAAAGGCTACATCCAGTCAGCGTTTCGAATAACGCCAACGGCAATACCTTCAATGGCAAACGGCTCGTTTGCCAAGTCGACTTTAATAGGCGAAAAATCATCGTTTTCAGCATGAAGTAATACTTCTCTACCGCGTCTTTCTAAGCGCTTCACCGTCACGTCTTCGTCAACTCTTGCTACTACAACTTGACCGTTGTGAACGTCGGTAGTGCGATGTACTGCTAGCAAGTCGCCATCGAGTATACCAATGTCTTTCATACTCATGCCGTTTACGCGAAGCAAAAAGTCTGCGTGAGGCTGAAATAGGGCAGGGTCCACTTTGTAGTGCGACTCTACGTGCTCTTGAGCAAGAATAGGTTCACCAGCGGCGACTCTACCAATTAACGGTAATCCTTCCTCTTCAACCACTTCTTCTTCAATAGGAACAGTCAGTTTGATACCGCGAGACGTTCCTGGCAAAATTTCAATAACGCCTTTACGCGCAAGTGCCTTTAGATGTTCTTCAGCAGCATTAGCAGACCTAAAACCTAGGTGACGGGCTATTTCTGCACGCGTAGGCGGCATTCCCGTTTCTTGCATGTTTGATTTTATAAGTTCTAAAACTTCAGTTTGTCGAGCTGTGAGTGGGCGCATAAAAGACCTGTCTGTCTATACAGTTCCTGTAAGTATATACACCTAAACATAAATGACAAGCGCAGACACGCTGTCATAGACAAAAAAACGGCTATCGCGGTCAAGTAAGCAGTTAAAGTAAACCTGGCTGCCAGCAGGTGCGGTTTCTGCCACTTGACTTAGCCTCGTACAGCGCCTGATCGGCCACCGACAAATAGGTACTAAAATCGATATCAAAGCAGTCTGATGTATAGCTAACCCCAGTGCTGATAGTAATACTGATTCGATCGTTTTTGTAAGCAAGTTGTGTAGCGTTTATAGCCTCCCGAAGACTCTCAAAGATGCTGTTCACTTCATTTGGGGTTTTGTTGACTAACACAATGGCGAATTCTTCACCGCCTAACCTAGCCACAACGCCATGCTCACTGCAAAAAGAGCGAGTGATTGATGCAACCTCTTTTAATGCATAGTCGCCGGCATCGTGCCCGTAGGTGTCATTGACACTCTTAAAGTAATCTATGTCGATAATGGCTATGGCGACTTGCTGGTGAGTTTGGGAGATGAGATTGCATTCATCTAAGAAAGCTCGCCTGTTTAACAAGCCGGTAAGGGGATCGGTCATTGCTAGCATACGCAGCTTTTCTTCTGCTTCTGCCCGTGCGGTTTCTAAATCAACCGCATAGAATAAACCGGCTAACGCATCTAAGAACGGCTGAAAAAACGCTGCATCTGACGCTTTGTAAAATTCAAACTTATTGGCTAATCCAATCATACCCACAACTTCATCTTTTATCTTAATGGGAAGACCAAGAAAGCGGTTAATGCGAGGGTGACCTTTAGGCGTGCCTCTAGAGGCAGGGTGAGTTTTGGGGGTGTTGCTAATAATCACATCACCGGTTGTAATAACTTTGCCAAACAAGTTATCAAAGTTGGTGAAATACAGGTTTCGTTTTTTATACTCTGCGTACTGCGTAAAGCTAGTGCTGTCCCACACAATATCTGAAATGGCATGAATAAAGAGTTTTGGCGCACTGTCTTTATCCTGCATTTGTGCAATAAAAGCAAACTGACTGTCTGATAGCTCAATTAACTCGGGGAGTACGGTCTGACAGGCCAGTGTAAGATCGTTGCTTTCTAAATAAGATGCTCGCGTCTTATTGATAAACTGCAACAGCTGCGTTTTTTTCCTTTCATGGATTTCGCTCTCCATTCTTCCCGTAATATCACGGTGAATACCGGCGACTCTTAGCGGTTTCCCCATGGCGTCATTTTCGACAATTTTGCCATAAGACTCCACCCACACCCAGTTACCATTGGCGTGCTTCATTCTAAACGTAGTATTAAATACGCTTGTCTTACCTCGCAAATGTTCATCCAGGTGGTGTTCAAATTGCACGAGATCAGCGGGATGAATAAGCTGCCGGGAATATCCATAGCTTGTATCGTAGTACTCATAATCGATGCCTACAATTTCGCACCATCGCCTGTTTACCTGATTCACATCCGCTTTTAAGTTCCAATCCCATGTTCCAAGCTCTGAAGCCTCTAAGAGCAGGCGCATTCGCTGATTGGTCTCGTTAAGCTTGTCCTCCACGTATTTTTGATCGCTGGTATCAAACAAAAACGCCTGCACCGAAAAAAGGCTTCCATTGTCGTTAAAGCTGGCGGTGGAAATCATACTCACCCAAATAGTGCGAGTAGGCACAGACATTTTTAGCCGACAGACATGGGTTTCAACCCCTTCCATGTGTGCCTGCATCGCAAAAGTAAAATCAGCGTCTGACTCATCACACATCAAATCAGTAAATTCGATCCTGCCGTCTAGTAAATCTGCCGCATCAGCACCAATTACTGCGTGTGCGTTTTTAGAAATGTACGCTAACTTAAGGGAGGTATCGAAATTCCACGTCGCAAGAACTATTGGGGACTTCTCGATTAGGCCGTGCTCACGTTTAAGTATTTCGTGCTCACGTGAAAGACCAATGTACTTACTCACTAGTAAGCCTATTCGCTTTAATAATGTGAGGTGTTTTTCGCCAATACTTCTTGGCTGTGAGTCAATGAGGCATACAGCGCCCACCGATTCACCTTCAATATGAATAGGCGTTCCGGCATAAAATACAACGTCGTTATCGTCGATTACATTTTGTGAGTGTTGAAAACGCTCGTCTTTTGTCGCATCGGGAATAATTAGGGGCTCGCCGGACTCCACAACATGACTACAAAACGCGTTCTCACGAGGAATATACTCGATATCAGTGCCATGACTCGCTTTTATCACTTCGTCTTGCTTACCAACAATACCAATTAACGCAATGGGCACATCATAAGCTTCTGCCAATAATGTCATTAAATCGTCTAAATCTAGCGGAAGCTCGCTATTGGGCATCGTTGCATCGATAGTTGTGGAAAGCCTATTGTCCAAGATTTTTCGCTCGTAAATAAAATCTAATATAAAAATAGTGAGATATACATGAAACGCCAACTTAAAAATGATTACAAAACAATTTTTTAGCCAGAATTCTGACTTCTACAACCCCTATTTCTTTGACGGTACTGTAAAGGTCTCAATGTTCCATTGATACAATGCTTAATGATAAAGATACTAACAACCCTATTCATTGTGGCGTTTTTTATCTAGCATAGCATTACTTACCATTCAGTTAATTTTCACCTATGGAACAGTCTTTACCTCTGGAGTTTTTACCTTTTAGCGATAATTTATCGCCTTACTTCGACTCGATAAATAGAGAATGGATAGAAACTATGTTTGTTCTTGAACCCGTTGATGAAGATGTTATTTCTCGCCCTAGAGAGTTTATTATTAATAACGGTGGCCACATCTGGTTCGCCAAACACCCAACCCTAGGTGTGGTGGGAGCCTGCGCATTGGCAAAAAAATCGGAAGGCGTTTTTGAGCTTACAAAAATGGGCGTGGCTTCTAATGCACGAGGCCTTAAAGTAGGTGAGCAGCTATTACAATATGTATTAACCTTAGCGCCCTCTATCGCTCACAACACCTTATTTTTACTCACCAATAAGCGCTGTGAGGCGGCTATTCACCTTTATTTAAAAAATGGATTTGAGCACTGCAAAGAAACAATGAACAAGTACGGAAGTGCCTACGAGCGCTGCAATGTGGCCATGCGTTATACACGTTAAGATATAGCGCGACGTTTAGCGTTAATGATTAGGTCGTTTTTGCTATTAATTCGTCACTTACGTTAATGTTCAGTGTTGCGCTAATTCGCCTGCTCAAATTCAGCTTAAAAGGAGACATTACCGGTTTTGTGATACACTCATCGCGTTTTTATTTCATAGGATGACAGAATTCATGTCGTGGATGCGAAAAGCCTTTTTATCGGTATTTCATTATCCTGTTAAGTTGCTTGTTAAAGCACACAGTATTCCAGTGAACGTCGACTCTGAGCTTGGAATCGATAAAGAAAAGCCCATTGTCTATTTATTACCCACTAACTCGGTCACCGACCAGTTAGCGCTAAGAATGTCTACACAAGCGTTAGGACTGCCTAGTCCTACGGATACGCTGACTCTTGCGGGCAGAGAATACCCTTCCACCTTATTTTTAAGAAAAACTCAGCCGCTTTTTCGCTCAGGTGGCGACAGCACCGGCATTGAAGATGTCTTTACTGATTTATTCCATTTGCATCGCGACCACGAAAATTTAGATCTTCAGGTAGTGCCCGTATTTATCACCTGGGGAAGAACACCGGGTAAAGGCAAGCCAGGTTTAGGAGACTTAATTACCTACAAAGCGGCACCAAGCTGGCTTCAAAAGCTATTAATTGTCTTGTTTTTAGGACGCGATAACTTTGTCAATTATTCGAAAGCCGTCTCCGCTCGCACAATGGCAAATCAGCACGGTAGTGATCAAAGCATTGCGCAAAAGCTTGTGAGAGTGGCAAGTACTCACTTTCATCGCAAACGCCAAAGTATGACCGGCCCCACATTGCTAGAGCGACAAGAGCTCAACAACAGCGTATTGGGCTCTGATGCCGTGCGTCGTGCAATGGCAGAAGAGTCTCGGGCGAAAAAGATTTCACACGAAAAAGCGAAAGAGCGGGCGCAGTCTTACATCACCGAAGTAGCTGCGGATTATCGTGAAGGCTTAATTCGCTTTGGTGACAGAATACTTACCCGAATTTGGAACAAGATTTATAACGGTATCAGCGTGGGTCACGCAGAGCGCATTCGCGAGCTTGCGGCTAATGGACACGAAATTATTTATGTGCCCTGCCATCGAAGCCACATGGACTACCTTTTGCTCACCTATGTTATTTATCACGAAGGCATGGTGACACCGCATATTGCCGCCGGCATTAACTTAAACTTCTGGCCGGTAGGTAAAATATTTCGCCGCTGCGGTGCGTTTTTCTTAAGACGTAGTTTTGCTGGAAATAAACTTTACACTGCCGTATTCAGAGAATACTTAGAGCTCTTGTTTAATAAAGGTTATTCGGTGAAATACTATCCCGAGGGCGGCCGAAGCCGCACGGGAAGGCTTATTCCACCTAAAACGGGCATGCTGGCAATGACCATTCAAGCGATGCTGAAAGGTGTAAATCGCCCGGTTAGCCTTGTACCCGTTTACATTGGCTACGAAAACGTGATGGAAGTGAAAAGCTATTTGAATGAGCTGAAAGGCTCTAAAAAGAAAAAGGAATCGAACCTTCAAGTTTTCACCGCCATCAAAAAGCTTAAAAATTATGGCCATGGCTACGTAAACTTTGGCGAGCCAATTCAACTTAATCAGTTTTTAGAATCTCACGTTCCAAATTGGCGAGAGTGCCGTGAAGCCGAGCCAGAGAAAAAGCCAGCATGGTTAACGCCGGCAGTTAACGAACTGGCTAACGATGTGATGACCCGCATCAATAGAGCAGCGGCGCTTAACGGTATGGCGCTTATTTCGCTGTGCCTGTTGTCTTCAAAAACGCAAACCATGAGCGAAGCAGAGCTTAAGCAGGCGATGGGCGACTTTATCGACTTGTTCAAACAGGCTCCGTTTAGTAATGATGCAACAATTCCCGAGGCGTCTGCCGACGAATTGCTGAAAGACACGCTGAAACTTGGCCGCTTTGACATACAAGATGACGATTACGGCAGACTAATAAGCCCGCAACCTAAATCGGCTGTTTACTTAACCTACTACCGCAATAACATTTTGCACTTGTTCGCCATTCCTGGGCTAATAATGGCATCGGTTTTTGCTAAAAAAGGGATCAGCAAGAATAAGGTGTTTGAGCTTATTGCGTCACTTTATCCACTGCTGCAAAAAGAGCTTTTCCTTCACCTTTCTCAAGATGAAGCCCTTGCTCATACCGATGCACTTATCACAACATTAGTTACCAACGGGCTATTGCGCGAGGTTGATAACGAGTTACTTCCTCCTGACGCACACTGTAAGCAATACCATTCTGCATGGTTGTTAAGCCGGTGTATGCAGGAAACGCTGCAGCGCTACGCTGTTGTACTGACCATATTGGATAAAGAAAAGTCTATCAGCAGAGGCGCACTTGAGAGAGAAAGTAAGAAAGTAGCAGAACGTCTTTCTGTTCTTTATGGCCTAAGCTCGCCAGAGTTTTACGATAAGAACGTATTATCAAGCTTTATCAGTGCCTTAAAAGAAAACCACTGGTTAGACTCAGAAAAAGACGGCAGCTTGAAGTACTCTGAAGAATGCGAAGCCCTTCGTGAAGACGTTATGGCGCTCATTTGGCCTGAGATGATGCAACATCTTGAAAATGTTGCACTTAATTCGAGCAAGGACTAAAGCGTTTTAAATAAAAAGGTTTTAATAGAAAATCTTGGTAAAAAAAGTGCCCTTATACTGCTCCAAGGTAAGCTAAGGCTTACGTTGAAGCAGTGTAAGGAAAAACTGACTGGTATTGCTAATAATTGCTAGCGAGCAAATCGTTAGCGTGCAGGTTGAGACAAGAAGAACCGGTATGCAGGGTTGTCCGAGACCTCTTCAAATTTATAACCAAGCTCTACCACGTGTTGATTAAAGGCTTCACGGCTTTCTGGCAATATATCAAAGCCAACTAACACAAGCCCTTCAGCAGCCCCGTGGTTACGATAGTGGAACAAGGTGATGTTCCACTGCTCGCCTAGCTTGTTTAAGAAGTTAAGCAGGGCGCCAGGGCGTTCTGGAAATTCAAAACTAAATACCTGTTCGTTAAGTATGCTAGGCGGTCTTCCCCCCACCATATGACGAACGTGCAGCTTCGCTAACTCGTTATCCGTTAAGTTAAAGCAGTCGTACCCCTTATTTTCTAAGTCTGATTGAAGCGCAGCAAATTCCTGCTGTCCTCCCTTGAGTTTTACGCCTACAAAAATATGCGCTTCGTTTTCACTGGCATAACGATAATTGAATTCGGTTATCGCTTTAGCGCCAACGCACTCACAGAACTGCTTAAACGCACCTTTGGTCTCTGGAATTTTTACCGCAAACACGGCTTCTTTCTGCTCGCCTAACTCACAGCGTTCAGACACATAGCGCAACGTATGAAAATTAATATTAGCCCCACACAAAATGCCGCCTAAGGACTTTCCTTGTAGGTTGTGCTCTTTGGCATATTTACGAATAGCTGCAACCGATAACGCACCAGCTGGCTCAGCAATAACGCGGGTATCGTCAAAAATATCCTTAATAGCGCCGCATATTTCGTCGTTTGTCACCGTAATGGTTTCATCGATTAGGCGATTACACAGTCTGAAGGTCTCTTGGCCCATAACTTTTACCGCCACACCATCAGCAAAAATGCCTACACTATCCAGTTCGGTTGGCTCACCCGCCGCTTTAGCTTTAATAAAGCAAGCTGACTCTTCTGACTCTACGGCAACAATTTTGATGCTAGGTTTAAGCTGCTTAAGATACACAGAAATACCCGCGGCTAACCCGCCGCCGCCAACGGCTACAAATAGAATATCAAGGTTCGGGTTTTGCTCTAGTAACTCACGGGCTACGGTGCCTTGACCTGCAATTACATCAGGATCGTCAAAAGGAGGAACAAACGTATAGCCAAACTCTTGGCATAGGAATTTTGCATGACCACTGGCTTGGTCAAAGCTCGTGCCGTGCAGCACAACCTCTACATTCTCACCACCAAAGCGACGTACAGCGTCTATTTTTATGTCAGGCGTGGTTTCAGGCATGACGATAGTGGCCTTAATACCCTTCATTTTAGCGCTATATGCAAGGCCCTGCGCATGATTACCCGCCGATGCACCTATCACGCCCGCCTCAAGCTGCGCTTGAGAAAGGGAGTGAATTCGGTTGTACGCACCGCGAAGCTTGAAGCTTTTGACCGGCTGCTGATCTTCGCGCTTTAAAAAGATGTTGTTGCCCAACTCGGCCGATAGCAAAGACATAAAAGACAACTCGCTGGCAACGGCAACATCATACACCGGCGCCAACAGAATTTTCTTTAGATACTCGTGATCGCTTACACTCATAACCCTTCCAATTTCGTCACGTCTCGAACCGCACCTTTATCTGCGCTTGTGGCAAGGGCCGCAAATGTTTTAAGCGATGTGGACACTTCGCGAACGCGATCTTTTGGACGCCACGGTTTATCGCTTGCTTCCATTTTCGCTCGTCGCTCAGCCAAGGCTTCATCGCTTATCTCAATGTTGATGGTGCGATTAGGAATATCAATTTTGATTTTGTCGCCATGCTCAACCAAAGCAATACCACCACCGCTTGCAGCTTCAGGGGAACAGTGACCGATAGACAAGCCGCTAGTACCGCCACTGAATCGACCGTCGGTAACCAGTGCGCACTGTTTGCCAAGCCCTTTAGACTTGAGGTAAGACGTTGGATACAACATTTCTTGCATACCCGGTCCACCACGAGGGCCTTCATAACGAATGAATACCACATCGCCTGCTTTGACTTCATCGCCTAAAATGCCCGCAACCGCGTCATCTTGGCTTTCGTAAATACGTGCAGTGCCGTCAAACGTCAGTATAGATTCATCCACGCCAGCGGTTTTTACAATACAGCCGTTTTCAGCCACGTTACCGTAAAGCACCGCAAGGCCGCCCTCTTGGCTAAACGCATTTTCAATTGAACGAATACAGCCATTTTCCCTGTCTGCATCAGCTTCATCCCAACGGCAGCTTTGACTGAATGCTTTAGTGGTACGAATACCTGCTGGGCCGGCACGGAAAAACTCGATGGCTTTTTTATTCTCAGGATTAGTAATATCCCAGTCGCTAATGACATCGGTAAGCGGCTTACCTAGAACGTGGAAAGTATCTTTATTCAGTAAGCCGGCTTTATTTAATTCGTTGAGAATGCCGATAACACCACCAGCGCGATGCACGTCTTCCATATGGTATTGCGGAGTAGCAGGCGCAACCTTGCATAAATGAGGGACTTTACGAGACAGCCTATCTATATCATCCATAGTAAATGGCACTTCGCCTTCCATTGCAGCCGCAAGAAGGTGCAATATGGTGTTCGTTGAACCGCCCATGGCGATATCAAGGCTCATGGCATTTTCAAAGGCGCTAAAATTAGCAATATTACGCGGCAATACGCTCTCATCGTTATCGCCATAGTAACGCTTACACAACTCGACTATTTGCTCACCCGCTTTTTTGAATAACCCTTCACGATCGGCATGGGTTGCCAACATAGAGCCGTTCCCTGGCAGGGATAACCCTAGCGCCTCCGTCAGGCAGTTCATTGAGTTTGCCGTAAACATACCCGAGCACGAACCGCAGGTAGGACACGCTGAGCGCTCTATTTCATCTGAGTCCGCATCGCTTATTTTGTCGTCAGCGGCGGCCACCATGGCATCGACCAAATCAAGTTTAATAAGTTGATCAGACAGTTTGGTTTTGCCGGCTTCCATAGGCCCGCCCGATACAAACACAACTGGTACATTTAGGCGCATCGACGCCATTAGCATTCCCGGCGTAATTTTGTCGCAATTTGAGATACAAACAATAGCGTCTGCACAGTGTGCGTTAACCATGTACTCCACACCGTCGGCGATAATTTCTCGTGATGGAAGGCTGTAAAGCATACCGCTGTGACCCATGGCAATACCGTCATCTACTGCGATGGTGTTAAATTCTTTGGCTACACCGCCTGCGGCCTCAACACTGCGAGCAACTAACTGCCCCATATCTTTAAGGTGCACATGCCCTGGTACAAACTGGGTAAATGAGTTGGCGATAGCAACAATAGGCTTTCCGAAGTCAGAGTCTTTCATACCTGTGGCACGCCAGAGCGCGCGAGCTCCTGCCATATTTCTGCCTTGCGTGGTGGTTGCAGAACGTAACTTGGGCATAAATCCCTCCTGTTGATATAGTCAAACGAACAAATAAAATTTAGCAGATACCGTTACCTGCTAAGTGAGTTTTATTGCTGTTGCTGATCTCGCGTCTAGGCTAAGACGTCCATTTTAAAGGGTACCTATCGACCATAGTCAACCCATGCGTAAATACCAGCAACATCAGAAATTAGTTAGCGAAAGAATACAGTAGCGCTAAAACATCATGTGCTGAATCATCATGAATGTAGCGCAATACTCTTCGCCGTTGCGACAGAAAAGGCTGTTTAAAACTTACCATTGTGGCGTTGTTTTTAATGGTATAATTGACATGCTGTGTGTCTAGCTGCAGGTGCTCTTTTTAAGTAAATGCATCTGCATGACACGCGCACAAAATGAAAAGTTGTTCGGTTAGGGTTATGGCGACCCTTGTCCTACACTATAACGTGCTTTATACATACACTCGCAGTGGCCGCTGCAAGTCGAGATTTTGTCTCGCTGAATTTATGTACGTACAGTGTGCGCAAAGAAATATCATAAAACCCAATATTGAATCAAGTATTTTGCGGTTTAAACGGCTTTTAATAGTCATTTTCACAAATAGTAACTTTCAGATACAGGGCGGGTATAGATGTTTGATTGGTTTCATTGGCTAAACCTTGCTGGTGTAGCGGTATGTGCGATTTCTGGTACCTTAATGGCCTATCAAAAGCGTATGGACGGATTTGGCGTTATCGTGCTGGCTAGCGCAACAGCCATTGGCGGCGGCACACTGCGTGATGTAATGCTAGACGTACCCGTGTTCTGGATTGCTGATACAGATTACTTATATACCACCCTTGTTGCCGCTTTTATTCCTATTTTGTGGCTGCGCATAAGCCCCCGATTTCCTTTTCATTACCTGTTAATTGCTGATGCCTTCGGTTTGGCACTATTTAACGTAGTGGGGATTGAGAAAGCCTTAGCAAATGATACTGGCATCGCGGTTGCTGTAGCCATGGGAACAATAACCGGAGTGTTTGGTGGCCTGCTGCGAGATGTTATCTGCCGAGAAGTACCGCTGGTATTAAACGGTGAACTGTATGCGATGACGTGTATTGCCGGTGGTTTTGCCTATGGCGTTGGCCTGTATTTCGACCTTGCAACACAGTGGTGCGGTATTGCTGCACTGATAACCACAGTGCTATTGCGCTTAGGCAGCTTGCGGTGGCATTGGCAGTTGCCGGTATTTTACAGCGAACAGAGTTAGATCAACACGCCCCTTGTACAGTTACGCAAGGCGGCTCCCTCATTTACATTGTTTACCCACCAAGAGGCAGTAAGACAGTACTGGGGTAAATATATGAGTATGGCCGTTGTTAAAACCTTCGCAGGACAGGGGCTTTCTGCACCTGAGATCTCCGTTGAAGTTCACTTGGCCAACGGCTTGCCGGCTTTTCAGTTAGTGGGCATGGCAGAAACTAGCGTAAAAGAGGCACGGGAGCGAGTAAGAAGCGCGCTCATTAACAGTGGCTTCGATTTTCCTGCAAAGCGGATCACCGTTAATTTAGCCCCCGCCGATATTCCCAAATTTGGAGGGCGGTTCGACCTGCCCATTGCAATGGGCATATTGGTTGCAGCCGGCTACTTACCTGACACGAGCTTACTTAATATTGCCTTTGTCGGCGAACTTGCGCTTAATGGCGACATAAAGCCTGTTGGCGGCCTGATACCCGTGGTTATAGCCGCCGCAAACGAAGATATACCGCTTATTTACCCCGGCGATAATGATATTGAAGCGGCGCTGGTTTCCCACGCTGCTCGGCTGCCGGCTTTTGACTTACTCTCTGTTTTTGAGCACCTAAGTGGCCATAAAAAGCTCTCCTCTGGCCAACCGTTCACACCTACTTCTACGTGTAACAGCGACGTGGGGTGGGACGATATCATTGGGCAAGAACAGGCAAAACGCGCACTGATTATTGCGGCAAGTGGAGCACATAACTTATTGATGGTTGGGCCTCCGGGTACAGGAAAAAGCTTGCTGGCCAGCCGTATGCTTGCCCTGCTGCCTCCGCTCACTGAAGAAGAAGCCTTAGAGGTTGCCTCTGTCTATTCGGTAAAAGGCGAAACGCTTAATGCTGAAAAATTTATGCATCGCCATTTGCGCTCTCCCCATCATACAAGCTCTGCCATTGCCCTTACTGGGGGCGGTTCAAACCCGGTACCTGGGGAAATATCCTTAGCCCATAACGGCATATTGTTTTTGGATGAATTACCTGAATTCGGCAGAAAAGCATTAGACGTATTGCGAGAACCATTAGAAACAGGCGACGTGCATATTTCTAGGGCGTCTGGCAGTGCTACGTACCCAGCAAACTTTCAGCTGATTGCCGCAATGAACCCCAGTCCCACAGGTGATATCGACGACAATCGCCTTTCTCCTCAACAACAGCTTAATTACTTGAATAGGTTGTCTGGCCCATTACTTGATAGAATAGATATTCAAGTTGAAGTTCCCCGACTTCCCGATTATGACTTACCTATCGCAAAGCCCAGCGCTGACGATTCAATGCACACGGTTAGACAAGAAGTCGCCGACACGCGCCATATTCAGCTAATGAGACAGGGAAAGCCAAACGCGTCGCTAGGTGCTGGAGAGCTGGCTTCCGTGTGTAAAGTAAACGGCAGCGATCTCCACTTTTTAAAGGCGGCAGCAAAACAGCTCAACTTATCGATGCGGGTGTTTCATCGCACGTTAAAAGTAGCGAGAACCATTGCTGATTTGCACCGCGAAGAGGCCGTAAGCCGGGCTCATATTAGTGAAGCTTTAGGGTATCGCGCCCTTGATAACTTAATTAAACAACTAAGTAGCTGTTAAAAAAGCTAGAAAGTTAGCTTCTGTTTTTGTCACATCAATAGATAGTAAATAGGTACTAACTAAAACATTAGCTGCGCACATCTAATTTTAAGAAAGCGTCGACTAAAGGCTCATGTTGCTTATTTTGAAGGCAGCATAATCCAAGGGCGTAAGGCTCTATATCATCTACCTGAATTTGGGTTACCGCACTTGCCATACTTGAGTGGTTTAACACAACTTTTGGCACAAAGCCTACTCCGCATTCCAATGCCACCATACTCACAATGGCTTCATTACCGCCTACATAGGCGTAAACATTAGGGCGAATTCCATGCTCTGCAAACCAGTGATACGCGGTTCGTCGGGTAGGCCCGGTTTCGGGCATGATCACCTTATGCTTAGTCCAATCTAACTGGCTTAATTGGGTTAATCGCCATTCACGAGGTGCAATGAGCACGAGGGGAACATCGTCAAGCGCTGAAAAGTGAAGGTCAGTAGGCATGTCAGGCGTATAAATAGCGATAGACAGGTCACACTGCTTGCTTTTTACCTTCTCGATTGCCAATGCAGGGTCGCCCGTAATAAGTCGAATATCAACCCCGGGGTGCTGGTCTCTAAACTGCCGTAACATGCTTGGTAAATGACTTTGACTGGCGGTTACCGAGCAAAAAACACTTATCTCACCCTGCAGTGCGTCGCTGTCTGCCTTTAAATCAATTTTCAGCTGCTGCCATTCTTTTAAGGCTTGTTTTGAAAATGACAGCAACTTGTGACCACTGTGGGTTAGGGCTACTTTTCTGTTATCGCGCTTAAACAAGGTGCAGCCTAAGTCGTCTTCCAGCCTTTGAATAACGCGACTTAGCGTAGAAGGAGACACATACATAGCTTCGGCCGTATCACCAAAATGTAAGCTGGTTGCTAAATGATTAAAGAGTTGTAAGCTGCGAAAATCCATAACGTTTCACTATCTGCAATATTATCTTGCAAATATATCATTTTTCAAAACAAAAGAAATCTTTTAATCTTCATAGCAAGTCGTCATAGACGAGGTCTGTCAGCACCAAGGTGGTGTTTGATATTGACAAAAATGAATGTTGTTCGGAAATTTTTATGGCTAATTATTTCAATACCCTATCACTTCGCCAGCAGCTAGATCAGCTTGGCCGCTGTCGCTTCATGGCACGCGATGAATTCGCTGACGGTTGTCAGTTCCTTAAAGGCAAAAAAATTGTGATCGTGGGTTGCGGCGCGCAAGGTCTTAACCAAGGCTTAAACATGCGTGATTCAGGCTTAGACGTGTCTTATGCACTGCGTCAAGCAGCCATCGATGAGCAGCGTGACTCTTACAAACGCGCATCGGGCAACGATTTTACCGTTGGTACTTACCAAGACTTAATTCCCGATGCCGACTTAGTCTACAACCTAACACCTGACAAGCAGCACGCTAGCGTTGTAGAAGCGGTAATGCCGTTAATGAAAGAAGGCGCTACACTAAGCTATTCTCACGGTTTTAATATCGTTGAAGAAGGCCAGCAAATTCGTGACGATATTACTGTTGTCATGTGCGCTCCGAAAAGCCCGGGCTCTGAAGTACGCGAAGAATATAAGCGTGGCTTTGGTGTGCCAACACTGATTGCGGTTCACCCTGAAAACGATCCGCAAAGTAAAGGTTGGGATACTGCAAAGGCACTGGCTAGTGCTACCGGCGGCGACAGAGCAGGTGTATTAGAGTCATCGTTTGTTGCTGAGGTTAAGTCTGACCTTATGGGTGAGCAAACCATTTTGTGCGGTATGCAGCAAGTTGCAGCAGTACTCGCTTTTGAGAAAATGGTTGATGACGGTATTGATGCAGGCTACGCCGGTGCGCTTATTCAGTATGGGCTAGAAGCCATTACTGAAGCACTGAAGATTGGCGGTGTTACTAACATGATGGACCGTCTGTCGAACCCAGCGAAGTTGAAAGCCGCAGAGCTTTCAGATCAGCTAACCGAGTTACTACGTCCTTTGTTCGAAAAACACCAAGACGACATCATTAGCGGCGAATTCTCTCGCACGATGATGGAAGATTGGGCGAACGGTGATGCAAACCTACTTAAGTGGCGCGAAGAAACCGGTGAAACCGCTTTTGAGAACGCGCCAGCTTACGAAGGTAAAATTAGTGAACAAGAGTTTTTCGACCACGGCATTCTACTTGTTGCCATGATCAAATGCGGTGTTGAAGTTGCCTTTGACGTTATGGTTGAAGCAGGCATTTTACCTGAGTCGGCTTATTACGAATCACTGCATGAAACCCCACTTATTTCAAATACCATCGCACGTAAGCGTTTGTATGAAATGAACGTGGTTATCTCAGATACTGCAGAATATGGAAACTACTTGTTTGCGAACGCAGCCATTCCAATTTTGCGTGAAAGCTTTATGCCTACTATCGATACTTCAGTGATAGGTAAAGGTTTGCCTGCCACTTCTAATCAAGTAGAGAACAAACGCCTTGTTGAAGTTAACGAGGCCATCCGCTCACACGGTGTGGAATCAGTAGGAACAACCCTGCGTGGCTACATGACTGACATGAAGGCCATTGAAGTGTAAAACAGTTTCTGTCGTTAGGTGCTTTTCATAAGCCCTTTTGCCCGACCATTTTGGTCGGGCTTTTTTATGCCTACGCACCGCACACTCTAACACGTTCAGCAAACCGCACTGCCACATAAGACAACGCAAAAAATACGAAAAAACCGATGCCAATTGGCATAAGGGTACCGTCTAAAAAGCTGTCAACAAACAGGGCGACTGGTACCGAGAAAAGGCTAGAGAACGAGCCAATAATCGCAGCTCCTAACCCTGCCACATCGCCTAATGGCTGCATGGCCATGGCATTTAGATTGCCAAACAAAATCCCCACAAAGAAAAAGCCAATAAACATAACCGATACAGTGAGTGCTAAAGGTGGCAGGCCATCGTAGGCTATCAACAAAGCTAGATACACGATAGCAAAACCATTCGCACCTTTTAGCGCAAATCGACACAGCTTCCTCATGCCAAACCGCATCACCATTTTGCCGTTGAAATAGCTTGCTAAACCAATAGAAAAGGCAAGGGTAGCGAATATGTAGGGGAACATATCACCCACGTTGTAATACACCTGAAAAATAGTTTGCGAAGCACTTAAATAGGCAAGAAAAGAACCAAAGATACAGCCCATCGCGAAGGTGTATCCCATCACCGATGGATTAGTAAGAATTAATTTTGAAGATACGAATAGCTGCTTCCAAGAAAACGCTTTCCGCCGTTCTCTTGGCAGGGTTTCCCCTTGTCGGGAGAAAAACCAAATACCGGCCATCGTAGCAACAACAAGAAATAGCGTAAAAATATGGAACCAAGAAAATAAATCCATCACTGTCTGGCCAATAATAGGCGCTAACATGGGCACAAGAATAAACACCATCATGATAAAAGACATCACCCGCGCCATCGCGTCTCCCACGTATAGGTCGCGGATAATTGCCATTGAAGCAATGCGCGGCCCTGATACCCCAAACGCTTGAATGACTCTTCCCACCAGCATAGTTTCAAGTGAGGTGGCCGACATACACACAAACGTACCAAGCGCGAATATGCAAAGGCCCACAAGAATAGTCAGCCTGCGTCCTCGGCTATCCGAAAAAGGGCCAAAAAACATCTGTCCAAAAGCCATGCCTACAAAGAAAACCGTAACAATCAAGTGAGTATGATGGGCCTGCTCCACATTTAACGACTTCCCAATTTGCAATAAGGCTGGCAGCATTGCGTCGATACTAAGAGCAACTAAGGACGTCATTGTGGCCATCAATGCGACAAACTCAACAATGCCTAGAACAGGCTTTCGAACAACAGCGGCATCGTGCGATGCGCCATGAGCATTTTGGGGCATAATTTCTCTTATATGAAAGTAGTGGGGAGTGAAAAAAGCGCACCGATGCGCGCTTGGGGCAACTATACCGTAAAGCTGATTAAAAAGCCGCCAGCATTATGAGAATCTGTCGCAATTACTGACGGCTTAATCGGTTAATGCTGTAAAACGAGAAAACTTGCTTAATCACTATTCACCACGCCTTACTTTGTGAGGAACCTATCTAAATAAGAAGGAAACCAATGCAAAGCCTGCTACTTTGTTGCAGTTAACGCAAAATTTTTCTCTCTCGTCGCGCTTTTCAGTGTGAATGTGTGAATGTGGTATGCTGAATACTTGTACTGGTGTGGCAAAAGACTCCGGTACAGAAACAGAAACACAAGGAAATCACGAGCGTCAAAGGTTATAATATTGCAGCGAGTGTTCGTGACTATTTTCAGCCGTAAATACACTTTAGCGAGTGAACTCGTACACCGAATTAATGCTTAAAGGATCCTGCATTTACATGCCCTCAATACCCGTAGAAAAAAAACTTCTACTGTTTCTTACATACACCTGTACAACGTGTTGCTGCATGAAATCACGCCGCAGCCAAGCTTCGGTACGTGTATTTTCTGTCGCTGCCCCATTTTTAGCTCTGATCTTGGTTATCTCATCTTTTTCAGTGAGCGCCGAAAGCGACATATCCTATTCAATATCCGGGGTCGAAAACAGTAAGCTAAAAGAGAATATCCGCATTCACCTGAACAATTTGGATGTTGAAAAGTCTTTATTGAGCGACCCTTATTGGCAAGACGAAGTGTCTGAAACGGTAGCTACAGCCGTTCAACCTTTTGGTTATTACAACAGCGAAACGTCTATAACGGTTAATGGTGAGAGTGCCGTTAAGGTGTCGGTATCGCTGAACGCACCGTTAACTGTCAATAAGGTGACTCGTGAAATCATTGGAGCGGGTCGAATTGACGAAGAATTCCGTAAACGCTTTAACGCCTTCAAGTTAAAGCAGGGCGACGTGTTAAACCAACCGGTTTACGAAAGCTTTAAATCTTCAATGTTCAATTATGCACTCTCTCATGGATACTTTGATTTTTTTTGGCAAGCAACGCGCTTAGACTTGGTAAGGGAAGAGAAGCAGGCCAACATACTATTGATAGCGCAAAGCGGCCCTCAGTATCATTTTGGCGAACTAAAAATTGTTGGTGACGACAAAGCAAAAGCAATTATTTCTCGCCTCAGACCGTTTAAGCCAGGCGACCCGTACTCTGCTTCTGTACTAAACGATTTTAATCGCAGTTTAAATCAGGCTGGCTATTTTAGCCGTGTTATCGCGCGTCCGGTAGTGAGCGATGCCGAAGGACTGCAAGTTCCCATTGAAGTATCGCTGCTGCATCGCCCCTCAGATTCGTTCAATGTAGCGCTTGGAGCCGCGACCGATACTGGCCCTCGTATAAGCCTGGGCTGGGAACGACCCTGGGTGAATAGTCGTGGTCATTCAATAAACGCGGATATTTTTGTGTCCCAACCAGAACAATCTGTTTCTGCTGATTACCGCATCCCTATGAAAAACATCACTCGCGACTACATTAGTTTTGAAACGGGTTATCAATTTATTGAATACAGCAATACTTCCTTTGAAAGTGAAACGCTATCGCTGTCTGCACATCGCTATTGGCAAGAAGACAATTCTCCTTGGCAACAAGACGGCTCTATTACTTACTTGCGTGAAACCTTCGACCAAGGAGCATTGGATACCAATACCACCTCGCTAGTTCTGCCAGGGTACTCCATTACCTACCGTAATAAAGATGGGGAGTTAGACTTTAACAACGGATTGTATTTTCAAGTTCTTGGTCAAGTAGGCCGAGAAGATGCGGGGTCAGATATCGACTTTGCCAAAGCGGTTGTTGAGGGAATGTTTATTACCACTTTTAACGATGTACACCGATTGACCATTCGCGGTGAGTTAGGCGCCATCAAGGCAAGTAGTTTTTCCGACGTTCCTACCTCGCTGCGTTTTTATGCCGGCGGCGATCAAAGTGTTAGAGGTTTTGACTTTAGAGATATTTCACCAAAGGCTGAACTCTTTAATCCTGGTACAGGCGACTTTGACATAGAGTCCATTGGTGGTAAGTACCTACTAACAAGCAGCGTGGAATATGCCTATCGGCTTGCCGATAATTGGCGGGTGGCAGCTTTCGTTGATGCAGGAACCGCGTCAAATACCACCGATGCCGAGCTTACCTATAGTGTAGGTCCAGGGCTACATTGGCTTTCTCCTATAGGTCCTGTGAGAATTTATATTGCGCGAGGTTTTGCTCCAGACGAAGCCAAATGGAATTTTCACTTGTTAATAGGGCCTGAAATATGAAAAAGCGTACTATTTCCGCTCTATTGCTATCACCGGTATTTTTTGTTGTTGCAGTATATGCTTTGCTCATCAGCCCTCTTGGCGGACCTACGGTAAAGATACTGGCCAATACCTTTGTTGATAAACTAGAGATTGAGGATATTGAAGGTGGATTTGCTGGCCCCCTAACCATACATAAATTGACATACAACAATCCACAGTGGCGGGTTGACGTAGGCCGGCTGTATGCAGATATAACCTGGCGCTGCGTCTTTGAGCCTCGCGTTTGTGTAAACAGCCTTGAGGTGGAAAACGCCACGGTTGAACAAGTATCCGCTGCAGCAGAAAACGATACAGCGAGTGAACAGAGCGACACCTTTGCCCTGCCTCTTCCAGTTGATGTGGCGCAGCTTACGTTGAAGAATGTGACGGTGGCCTTACTCAATGCAAATATCACAATTGAAGATTTACTATTAGAGGATTTCTCTGGATCCAATCGTATTGAATTTGAAAGTTTAGAGGCAAGCGGCTTAGCTGTTGCTCTTAATAGTAATAGCACAGACCCAAATAGCAGTAAGAGTACAAACCGCGCAGCTACACCGCCAAGCAATCCATCAGGCCAAGGTTCAGGCTCTGGCCCGGGCTCAGATACATATTCCGGTTCATCACTACCCACTTCATACTCGCTTAATTACGACGTGCCGTCACTGCCGGCAATAGCCACTCCCATTCCCATTAAATTTAGCGCGCTCAATATAGAAAATATAAGCTTCACTCAAGGTGCAGGCTCCTCTCAAGGTAAAGGCTCTTCTCAAGATGCTAGTTCTTCTCAAAATGAAAGCACCCAGCGATTGGCTCTGCTATCAGTAACCGATATGTCATTTCAACGCTCAGCAATTCGCATAGAGAGAGTGAACGTTAAGCATGAGCAAGGTCAAGTAGCGGGGTTTATAGAAGCTAACCTTAAAGATAATTACCCCCTTGATATTGAGTTAGATGGCTTTGCAAAAATAGATGGACAGCAACAAAATATTACTTTGAATGCATCTGGAGCCCTTGATGATATTGATGTGACGATTGCAGCTACTGGAATGGTGACTGCTAACACTTCCTTGTCTGCAAACTTTCTATCCGAGTCGCTGCCAATAAATTTCGACGCTAGTTGGCAGGCTCAGCCTATTCCTATGGTACCAAGCGCAAGCTTAGATGCGGGCCAGCTAACCATTAGCGGTACCATGGGCGACTACAAACTTAAAGGCAATGGTTCGGCGAATGTACCTGATATGGGTGACGTTCCAGTTGCGTTAGATGTAGTACTTAAAAAGAACAATATTTATGTGAATGAGGCTGA
Organism: Alteromonas sp. P256; assembly: GCF_036864455.1. NCBI lineage: Bacteria > Pseudomonadati > Pseudomonadota > Gammaproteobacteria > Alteromonadales > Alteromonadaceae > Alteromonas > Alteromonas sp. P256. The sequence goes on along the minus strand of NZ_JAZETM010000006.1, from coordinate 82,488 downwards.
TATATCGGCCTTAGAGGGCAGTATTAAGAATACGGGTACTTTGTACCTCAATGACACCATTGCATGGCAAGGCAAAACAACGCTGACGAATGTGTCGGCTCAGCAGTTTAGTGAATTTTCCCCAGCGAAGCTGCAAGGAAATATCGACAGCATACTGCAATACTCCGAGGCTGGAGGTTTGCATGTGAGTTTACGTGATATGGATATTACGGGCGATTTACGGGGCTCACCTATACGAGTAGTAGGTGAAGCTGTATACGCAGGCCCTAGCGATTTATTAGTGGCAAACCTCAACGTTGAGCAAAACGAAAACCGCATAAAAGCGGTGGCTCAGGTGCTCAACAAACGCTACATAAACGCCGATATTGATGTGGAGATCGCAGAGATTAGCATGCTGTATGGCGATGTGTCGGGCTCAGTAAAAGGTGCGATTAAAGCGAATGGCCCTTGGCAGAACCCATCAACAACCAGCAAACTCACCTTATCTGATATTACTGTTTCGCCAAGTTTGAACGCTCAGGCCGCGCAGCAAGGAGCGTTGAATGGCGACGTGTCTGTCTCCGGCACCTATGAAAATCACAATGCAGAAATAGCATTAAGCCTGCCTAATAATGCCGTTAATCTTACTATGTCTGGCTCGTGGAAAGCGCAGCACTGGAAGGGCACCATATCTGACTCTAAGCTAGAAATTGCTAATATGCGTTGGCTATTATCATCCCCGTTTAACCTCGATATTGGCATGCCCACTCAAACTGCCCCCATCACTGCAATAATAAGTAGCCACTGCTGGTCTTCAAGAGGTGAAGGAGAACTGTGCATTGAAAATGTTAACTATTTAGAAAACAAGGCCAGTTGGGATGTAACAGCCTCATCGTTGCCAGTTGGCTTATGGGCTCACGAGCTCGTTCCCCTAACGGTTTCAAAGGCGTCTGACGCAGCACTAACAGTGAAATCACAGGGCAGTTACTCTGCGGCAGACCCCATTGACGCAACCTTTACAGCCTCGTTAAGTCCTGCCAAATGGCAGCTAGGAGAATCTAGGCCCATTGAGTTGACCATAAACTCAATGGAGACCTCAGGTAAAATTAAGCAAGGAAAATTAACGTCTACCTCGTTAATTTCAAGTGAAGATATTGGTAATGCAACACTTACCCTTAATACTCGCCCCTTAGATGATAAAAAGCCTCTTGAAGGCTCGCTTTTGATGGAGGGGCTAGATGTGTCGCCACTTAAACCCTTGTCTCCGGCAATTCGCACGCTGACAGGTTTACTGAACGGCAAAATCACTTTAGGCGGCTATATTGACGACCCCGCTTTAAACGGCGAACTCACCATTGAAAATGGTGCAATTGATATACAAGACACCCCCGTATCACTGTCTGATTGGAATCAGTCAATTGTGCTTGATGGTCAACAGGCTAATCTTGACGGCTCGTTTATATTGGGCGGTGGCAAAGGCTCGCTAAAAGGCGATATAAACTGGTCGTCTACCCCCAGTGCTAACCTTACGCTGCAGGGAGATTCTTTTGAAATTAGACAACCCAATACGCGGCTTAAGGTATCACCAAACATCGATATTGCTGCTACAAAAGAAAAGATTGACGTCACTGGTGATGTGAATATCCCTTGGGCCAGAATCGAAATTGCATCGTTACCTGACAACGCCGTATCACCGTCAAAAGATGTGCATTTGCGCGGAGAGCCTCGCAGTGAAGACCCGCTGGATATTGTGCATGCTAGCGTTATGGTGAATATCGACCAGGCCAAAAAAGAAGAAGTGAAAATTGAAGCTTTTGGTCTAACGGCAAGTCTTTATGGTGGAATACGCATAAATACTCAGCCAGCCCTCGTGGGATACGGAGACCTGCAGATTTTAAATGGTCGATATAACGCCTACGGACAAAACCTGATAATAAAGACTGGCGAAATACAATTTAATGGCCCAATAAGCCAGCCTTCATTGTTAGTGGAGGCAATTCGAAACCCAGCTAAAACCGATGACGATGTGATTGCTGGCATTAGAATAGACGGGTCTGCAGACTCGCCAAGTATTAATCTATTTTCACAGCCGGCAATGGATCAGCAGGGCGTTTTATCCTATTTACTAACCGGTTCTGGGCCCAATTCAGGTTCATCTGACCCTAACTATGCGGCGCTATTACTCGGCTTCGGACTATCTAATACAGAAACGCTGACCGGGCAGGTGGGAAGCGCCCTTGGCATCGATGACTTTAGCTTGAGCACCAATGAGGACAAGCTTTCCCTCACAGGGCAGATAAACGATAGGCTATCGGTTGAGTATAATGTCGATGTTGGTCTTGGAAATAACGATGTAAACAGTACGCTTCGACGCAGACAGCTTCCCCCAGATCTTGCGTTAAAATACCAGCTTCTACCCAATCTCTATTTAGAAGCTATTCAAACCACGTTAGAGGATCAGTCTGAATTTGCTCTCGACCTCTACTATGAGTTTTTCTTAGGTGAAAATCGCAGGCGTTCTGAGAACGATGACGAACAAAGCGATAAAGAAAATAACGACTAAAGAAACAAGAGTGCGCCCTAAACTGTGCGCTGCTCTGCCATCTCTTCTAGCGCTTTGAGTTGTTTTTCAAAGCGCTGTTGACGCTTGTGTGCCCAAATACCCCATACAACAAGAATGAGTGTTGCGATGGGAAAACTGAAAGCGATTTTTTCCCATCTTTCGGGGCTTAATTCTCCAAAAAAGTATCGCTCTAATGCAAACGCAGGCAGCACAAAAAGCGCGGGCCATGCAGAGTGCTTGGTGATGAACGCAATGCGTATATTATTTTTTATCTGGCGCGTGTATTGATGTAAATGATCAAGAGTTTGTGAGTCTTTGGCAAAAGCCGCCACTCGTCGCAGCCACAATTGATAAATTAAAAACGGAATGGCCGTTGCCACCATAAAAATACATAACCCTTTTGCGGTAAAAGATAGCTCTCCCCAGTAAATAGATAAAAAATAGAGAGAAGGCAGAAGCGCTAAAGAATCTATAACCATATAAATACGCTGTTTTATTCGCTCGCTGTTAAAGCTTTTTTTTACTTCAGATAGGTCGATATCGTTAACTGGCTGATTCTGCCATAGCAAAGTCAAATCAGTGTCACTCCCTTTTACTCGATTAGCTTTTACTCGATCTTTATTATCATCGTTATGCATTGGGTTCCTCCTGCAGCACTTTTTGCTTTGCCCGTTTCAAAATAACACCCACATGATTTTTTGATATACCGCATACCTCGGCAATTTCGTCATAGCTTAATCCTTCTAACGACAGGGTAAGCACTTGTCTTGGCTGCAGGGGAAGTGCACGAACGGCTTGCAGCAAACGTACTAGCGATTGCTGCTGACTAGAAACGACTTCTGGAGAATACTGTGGACTTTGGTAACCATCAGAGCCCAACGTATCACTTTCATATCGGTGAGTATCAACACGTTTTACTTGGCTTGCTACGTGGGTTACCGCGCGATTATGGGCAATTTTCAGAATATAGGTTTTTACACTACTATTGCCCTTGAACCGCGACAGCCCCTGCCACACAGCAATAGCAATCTCTTGCAAAAGCTCTTGCTGCATAGCCTCGTTAGCTTCGTAGCTATTTGCAACGCGGCTTAACAATGCTCCGTATTGTGTAAAAACGTCTTCAAATCCTTGGCCCAAGCGGGTTGCCCTTTCTAAAAGTTTTTATGTTTAGCAGGTACGTAAATACCCTAATCATTACTGTAGCGAGTTGACCACTACAAAAATGCAGCAAAAAGCTCAACACACCCAGTTACAGTCTGCACCCATTTATTTTTATTACACGTTTTTAAATCTTTTTTGTAATTTATTCTGAAAAGCCGTGACTAGTAACAACAAATGCCTTGAATCAACACATAAATTACCCTAGTGAAGGAGAGTTCTATGTCTACATTAAGCCTTGTATTGTTACTTGGAAGTATCACCTCTATTGCGCTATTCGCGAGTTATTTAGACGCGAAATTTCAGTGGCGCTTGAACGACTGGATGAACGGAAAGTGCAGTAACCCGTTTATAGCAAGCAAAGCAGCGCTACAGCAGCAGCGAATACAAGAAAAAGACGCTCAAATAGAAGCGCTTATGGCGCGCATAGAAACACTAGAAGCTATAGTGACTGAGCCAGCTTATGAACTAAACAAAAAAATAAATGCGCTTTAAGCCGTTTACTTAGTTAGGCCTTATTTTAATAGGCCTTAGTTTGTTAAATTTGATTTAGTGAGATAAAAAAGGGCGACGCATAAAGCGCGGTATTTTGCCCATGGCAATTGCGTTGCCCATTAGTACTACAGCAACACCGACGAAAGAGAACGCTGTCCATTGATAGCCCTCAAAGAAGGTTGAAATTACCAGCGCAACCATGGGATATACCAATACCACGTAAGCCGCTTTATCTGCCCCCATTTGTTGAAGTAACTTCATATAAGCACCAAAGGCAAAAACAGAGCCAAACAAAGCCAGATAGAGCAGAGATAAATAAAACTCTAAACTGGTGGGAATAATGAGCTTACCCGGCAACAATAACGACGTTATAAATAGCAAAATCATCGCGTAAGACATGGCATAAAAGTTCATCTGAATAACCGGAGTGCCAGAAGTTAAAATCCGCTCAGAAATAACGTTGCCCACTGAAGCACAAAAAAAGCTGACAAAGGCAATGCTTAATCCTAAAGCCAGCGCTGCGTCCATGGAAACTTTCGAGAACTCGGGTACGAACAAACACACAATACCGCTTAGTCCAAACGTCGCCCCAATCACTACCTCTTTGCGAATAGGCTCTTTTAACCACCAGCGACGTAGCACCACGTTAATATAAATAATACAGGAGCTCATCAACGCTAAAAGCGCACTGATAATATGCGCCTGTGCCATGTAAAGCAGAGTGTAATTTAAGCTATAAAGAAATAAGCCCACCGCAGCCATCTTCATGTGTATGTGCAAGGGAAGGGCAAACGGCAGCCTTTTTACTAAACAATAAATTCCCAAGCATACGGCGGCGAGTAAGTAGCGCAGCGCTATAGCAAATGTCTCAGATGTATGGCCAATTTGATAGGTAATCGCAATCCAAGTTGAGCCCCAAATTAGACAGCACAATGAGAATAAGGTTGGGTTGTTCATTCGCCCATTAATCCTCAGTTATCATTGCGCTAAAAATTGCGTTAAGTGGTTAACCGCTGAATCGAGCAAGGTTTGTCGCGCGCGTTTCCCCACCCATGCATTGTGTGGTGTTATTAACAAGTTGGGTAAATTGGCCTGCATTAAAATATGATCAGAGGGTGGAGGTTCAACAGACAATACATCAAGCCCAGCCCCACCAATTTGTTTATTTTTAAGTGCTCCAAGCAAGGCGGATTCATCAACCAGTCCACCTCGCGCGGTATTGATTAAAAAACAATTTGGCTTCATTAACGATAGGGTTTCTGCGTTTATCAACTTGTCTGTCTCTTGCGTCAACGGACAATGAAGGCTCACCACATCAGCACTAGGTAATAGCGATGAAAGCGACGGGCGCGGATCGTCGGCTCTTCCTGGGCGCCCAGCGATAGTCACCTGCATGCCCATAGCTTTAAATAAACCTTCTACCCGCTTGCCAAGCTCGCCATGACCTACAATGACAGCGTGCATTCTCTCTAATTCAACAACAGGGTGAGACAGTAAACAAAAATGGGAAGATTCAGACCAAGCCCCCGCTTTTACATCATGCTGATAGTGCACAAACTGGGTGGCCAAATTAAGCAGTAGCGTTAACGCATGCTGCGCCACACTGCTGGTCCCGTATGCCTGAACATTTTGCACTTTAATATCATTTGTTTTGCAATACTCTAGGTCGATATTATTCATGCCGGTAGCTGTAACACCAATATATTTTAACTTGGGTGCTTGGCACAGCGCTTCTGCGCTTAGTACAACTTTGTTCACCAGTACAGCAGTAGCATTTTCAATTCGCGTAACAACATCGTTGGGAAGGGTATTTTGATGCAACGTAAGGCATGCATCTACATCACTGAGTTGTTGAGTATCCAGCGACTCTAAATCTAATGTCTCTGCATCAAGAAACACCACATTAGGTAAACTCATACGGCATCGCTTATCGACTCAAGGGCCGCTTTTATCTTTACAGGAATAGGAATAGATTTATCTGAAGCCCTATCGACAAACACATGCACAAACTGCCCATGAGCGACTCTTCGCTGGCTTTCTCCGGCGTAAACCGACAGTCCATAAGTGACTGAGCTCCTCCCTACCTTTTTTACACTCATACCAACATAGATATTTTCAGGGTAGGCTGCCGGGGCAACGTACTGACATTGACTACTAACCACGTACGCCACGGTCTTACCGTTGTGAATATCTAACCCACCCTGCTCAATTAAAAAGCGATTTACCGCCGTATCGAAAAAGCTGTAATACATCACATTATTGATGTGACCGTAGGCATCATTGTCCTGCCAGCGAGTAGCAATAGTAATTGAAAACGGATAGTCGGCGAGTGTTGGCGTTATTTCTGTCATGGGCATCCTGTATAAAAGGGCTCTCTCTGCTACAAAAGCACCATATCGTCTCTGTGTATGGCAACATCTGTTGTTTCATAACCTAGCACACTGGCAATATCTTTCGACTTTTTCCCTTTTATGAGTAATAAGTCTTTTGCGTTATACACACTTAGGCCTTTGGCTATGGCGCGACCATCACAGATAACCTCAACAGCTTCTCCCTGAGCAAATTCTCCGTCAACATCAACAATACCCGACGGTAACAGTGAAGCGCCATTTTCAACGAGAGCTAACTTTGCGCCATTATCAACAACAATGCGTCCAGCAGTTTTAAGTGTATGAGTAAGCCAAAGTCTTCGGGCGTTTGAAGGTGTACGAGTTGGTTTAAAAAGAGTACCGGGTACCTTACCCGCGAGCAGGGCGTCAAATGTCTCACCCCTACGGCCATTTACAATCAATGTTTGAATACCGCTGTTTATGCATTTATCTGCTGCCTCTATCTTTGTGCGCATACCGCCAGTTCCAACAGACGTTCCGGCTCCTCCGGCTAACCCATAAATGGTGCTATCAATGCTTTCAACCACAGGAATTAACGTAGCATCTTTGTTTTTACGAGGATCGCCGGTGTAAAGCCCATCAATATCAGAACAAATAATAAGGGTGTCTGCTTGCGCAACCAGTGCGGTGTAAGCGCCGAGATTGTCGTTATCACCCACCTTAAGTTCATTTACCGCCACCGTGTCATTTTCATTAATAATGGGCAAAGCATGGTGATTGAGAATTTCTCGCAGCGTATTTTTTATATTTACATAGCGAGTGCGATCGCGAAGGTCGTCAGCGGTAAGCAGTACTTGCGCGCAGGGGAAATCGAAAAAACGCTGCCAATTTGCCATCATTAAATTCTGTCCGATGGCAGCCATTGCCTGCTTTTCAGCAATGGATGATGTGTTGCGCAATACAACACCATTAGCACCAGAAGAGACCTTATTGCGACCAGCAGCAACGCTGCCTGAAGACACTAAAATGACTTCTTTACCCTGTTCACGGCTAGCGGTAATAAATCGAGCTAATGCCAATAAGTATCGGCCGCTGCATTCTCTGCCATCAGGTGCAATTAAGGCACTACCCACTTTAACGACAGCTCGCTGCCAAGAAAAACTATTCATAGAGGAAGGAAATGAAAAAAGGACAAGAAGATAAGAATACGACAGTTAAAGTCGTATCACAAAACGTTCTGTTACATAAACTTTGCGTTAAACCGAGGGTAGTTTACGGTCGGGAACTAGGATTCGCAGAGCCAGACTTATATACTAAAGGCGATAACATATAATAATTCCAACTTAACACGTTGCAAGGAAACACCATGAGCACCGCAAAACGACATTTTTTCTGGCTGGCGCCAGTATTGTCTATGCTGATTTCTCTTCCCAGTGCACACGCCTCAATAAAGCAAACTAAGGGCGACTTTGAAGATAAATTCCGTCAGCTAGACGAAGTTTTACCTACTCCAAATGTATATCGAAATGCTGCTGGCGAACCAGGCCATCAGTATTGGCAGCAACAAGTTGACTACGATATCGACGTGAAATTGCTTGAAGGCGAGCGTCGTATTGAAGCAAAAGAAACCATTACTTATCACAACAATTCACCAGATACGCTGAAGTATCTATGGATTCAATTAGACCAAAACAAATTCCGCGATGACTCTATGTCAGCGCTTACTACCACATTTGGTGGAATTGGAAACCGTGGTCCGGCTACAGAAGCAGCCAGTGGTAGTAAACCTGCAAAACTGAGCATGGGCGCGCTTCGTCGCCAGCAGTTTGTTGAAGATAATGAGCTAGGCTACACCATCTCTCGCGTTGAAGATAAATCAGGTAATGACCTTCGCCATACTACGGTTGGTACGTTAATGCGAGTGGACTTGGCAACGCCATTGAACCCGGGTAAGAAAGTCACTTTCGACATCGATTTTGCATTTAACATTGTAGAAGAAGATGCGGTATCTGCTCGCGCAGGTTACGAGCACTTCCCTGATGATGAACGTGAAGGCGGCAATGACATCTTCTTGCTAGCCCAGTGGTTTCCTCGTTTGGCCGCGTACACAGATTACGAAGCGTGGACAAACAAAGAGTTCATTGGCCGCGGCGAATTCACACTAGAGTTTGGTAACTACGAAGTAGACATTACCGTACCAGCGGATCACATTGTGTCATCGACAGGTGAGCTTCAAAACCCAAAAGACGTGCTGACCAAAACTCAGCGCGAGCGTTTGAAAAAGGCAGAAAAAGCAGATCGCATTGTTTTTATTGTAACGCCTGAAGAAGCTATTGAGAATGAGAAAGAAGGTACATCAAAGCTAAAAACGTGGACGTTTAAAGCAGAGAATGTACGTGACTTTGCATGGGCTTCATCACGTAAATTTGCCTGGGATGCGCGCGGTTACCAACAAGGCGGTGACACCCAGCCTCTTGTAATGGCCATGTCGTTTTATCCTAAAGAAGGTGGTGAGCTATGGCAGAAGTATTCAACTGAATCCATTATTCATACTATGGACGTTTACAGCCGCTTTAGTTTCGACTATCCATACCCAGTAGCCCAGTCGGTTAACGGCCCTGTGGGTGGTATGGAATACCCAATGATTACGTTTAACGGCCCGCGTACCGAGTTACAAGACGACGGCTCTCGCACGTATTCACTCGCTGAAAAACGCTTTCTTATCGGCGTTGTTATTCACGAAGTGGGGCACATTTATTTCCCGATGACGGTAAACTCTGACGAGCGCCAGTGGACGTGGATGGATGAAGGGTTAAACAGCTTTCTTGATGGTGTAGCAGGCCGTGAATGGGATCCAACGATTCCATGGGGTGTTGAGCCACGTGATATTACAGGCTACATGAAGTCTCAAACTCAGGTGCCAATTATGACTCAGTCAGACTCGGTACTTCGTTTAGGTCCTAATGCGTATACTAAGCCTGCAGCAGCACTTAACATTTTGCGTGAAACCATTCTTGGTCGCGAGCTTTTCGATTTTGCATTTAAAGAATATGCACAACGTTGGATGTTTAAACGCCCAACGCCATCTGACTTTTTCCGCACAATGGAAGAAGCATCAGGTGTTGACTTAGATTGGTTCTGGCGTGGCTGGTTCTACTCAACCGATCACGTAGACATTAGCTTAGACAGCGTTTATAAGCTTCGCTTGAACACTGAAGATCCAGATATCGACTTTGGCCGCGAACGCCAGACAGAAATGGAAAAACCACAGTCGCTTACCGTTATTCGCAACAAAGAAGAAGGTAAAGAGTTGTGGGTTGATCGCTTCGATGACATCAGCGATTTTTACGACGAAAACGATCGCTATACCGTGACCAACAAAGAGCGTAATAGCTATCAAAAATTCTTGAAAGGTCTAGAGCCGTGGGAACGCACCGCATTTGAACGTGCAGTAAGAGAAGATAAAAACTATTACGTGCTTAATTTTAGTAACCTTGGTGGCTTGGTAATGCCTATCATTCTAGAGCTTGCTTATGAAGACGGCACTAAAGAAGAGATGCGTATACCTGCCGAAATTTGGCGCAGAACGCCAAAAGCGGTTAGCAAGTTAATCGTGACGGAAAAAGACAAAGAGTTAGTGAGTGTTACCGTTGACCCACATTGGGAAACAGCCGATGTGAATGTTGAAAACAACCACTATCCACGTCGTATCATTCCCTCGCGCATCGAAGCGTATAAAGGTAAGTCTCGCAACTCATACGAGTACCGCGACCTTATGCAAGACTCAAAAACTGAGTTAAAAACAGATGACGAAGACGATGAGAATGATGAAGGCAACGATGACGAGTAAGTTGTCTTCTATCAGGCAGGGCACGGTTGCCCTGCTTGCGCTGTTATTAATAACAGGTAGCTTTGCATACAGCACAGCGGTGAAGGCCCATCAAATTAAGGCGGCTATTACGACGGTATTGTTCAATCCACGAACCGAAAATATCGAAGTAATGCATCGTTTTAATTTGCATGATGCTGAGCATGCGGTAAAAGTTCTGTTTGATAAGAACGCCGACATTATGGATGACGAAAAGACGCAGCAAGCCTTTGCTGATTACGTTGGTCACCACTTTGCGCTGTTAAACAGTGAAGATACTTCGCTAGCGCTTGAGCAAGTAGGTTTTGAAGTGGATGGTAAGCACTTTTGGGTTTACCAAGAAACGGCTCAACCACCGGCTCTGGAGGGCTTGAAAATACGTCACGATGCACTTCGAGATTTATGGCCTAGCCAAGTAAACACCATTAACGTTGAAGGTAACGGACCACTAAAAACCCTTACTTTTACCGACAATGTCACGCTGCTTGAGGTGGGCTTTAACAGCGACCATCACTAAACCCAGTGTTTGCAATACCAAGCCCGCGGATGCTTCTTTAGCATTAAATCTGCGGGCTTTTTTAAGTCTTTTTAAAAGCTTTTCCTGTGTACATCTACCACCGAAGTCTTATAGCGTTTATTTTAACAATACATTAACGTTTGCGTGAGAACGTCATTCTATGAAGGTATTATCATGAGTAACAGCGCTTCTAGTGCATTTGCGCACAACGCTCGAAAAGACAGAAAGAAAAAGGAAGTAGCCGACACCAGCAATCTCGAAGAGCGCGCGGCGCTGGGGCACTCTGAAGACTCTTCCGGCTCAAAAGGCTCGAACGCAAACAATGCCTTCGCTGATAAAAAGAACATCATGTGGGTGCTTTTAAGTGGTGGAATGGCGATGACGTTTATCATCATGCTGTTTTTGCCCAATACCGGTATGGGTGATGGAATGATTGCCACTTATTCATCCATGTTGTGGTGTGGTTTCTTTGGCGCGGCGCTGTGGCGTTATCGCGGCGCAAACGGTTGGACAGGTTTTGCCTTTGGCAGTGTAGTTGGCTTTGTCTTGCAGGTGGTGTCGCAAATTATCTAATACCAGTTGGCATAGGCGAACGAGCTGCTTCTAAATAAGTTGCTTTTACACGTATTCGTTAATCAAAACCGCCTTCTATCTCGTACATACCTATATTATTTCATAGCCTTTTTTTGAGGCGTCCCCGCTACGTTTTTAACGTAGCGAAATAGAGTAGGTGACATGTCCGAAGACTCCCCTAAAAGAAAATCAAAAGCAATTCCCTCTTCTCGATTATCCCGGGTGAGTCGCCTAGGCGCTCTGGCGGGTAAAATTGCCGGAAATGTCGTTACTCAGGGCGCAGGACAGCTGTTAAAGGGCGAGAGACCTGCCCTTGCCTCATTACTATTAACACCAAAGAATATGACGAATGTGGCCAATCAGCTAGCTAGCATGCGTGGCGCGGCCATGAAACTCGGCCAGCTCATCTCTATGGACGCAGGAGACTTTTTACCCCCTGAGCTTGCTACTATCTTATCTCGTTTAAGAGAAGATGCTGACCCGATGCCTAAAGCGCAGCTTATCGAAACCTTGAATAAGGCGTGGGGCGAGAAGTGGCAGGACAGCCTACTGTATTTTTCTTTTGCGCCAGTGGCAGCGGCATCTATTGGTCAGGTGCATAAGGCCATCACCATGGATGGAAAAATGCTCGCTATAAAGGTGCAATACCCTGGGGTGAGAAAAAGTATCGACAGCGATGTGGATAATGTCGCGACCTTGATAAAGCTCACGGGTCTTATACCGAAATCTTTAGATATTAACCCTCTTCTTAGTGAGGCAAAAACACAGCTTCATCAAGAGGCTGACTACAACCGCGAAGCGGCTATGCTAACGCGTTATGGCCAGCAGCTTACACAGATAGAACGCTTTATCATTCCTCAAACTTACGAGCCCCTTACCAGTGAAACGGTACTCGCGATGGACTTTATTGAGGCTTCGAACCTAGATACGCTGCTTAATGAATCTCAGGAAGTACGCAATGCTGTTATGACTGACTTGATGGGGCTATTTTTCAATGAAGTATTTAACTTTACGCTGCTTCAAAGCGATCCGAACCTTGCCAATTACAAGTTTAATACAGAGACAAAGCAGATAGTACTTCTTGATTTTGGCGCAACCCGTGAAATCCCAGAGAGTATTTCAATAGGCTACAAAGCATTGCTTAATAGTGCCGCTTTGCAAGATAAGCAGTTAATGGCAGAGGCAGCCCTTGATATCGGTCTAATAGATAAATCACACACTCCCGAACAGGTTGATGCAGTCATTGGTATTGGCATGGAAGCGTGCGAATCGCTTAACCATAACGAGCCCTATGATTTTGGCACTAGCGACCTTATTCAGCGTCTGCACGATAAGGGTATGACGCTCACGACGGAACATGACTTCTGGCATACACCACCGGCTGATGCGCTATTTATTCACAGAAAGCTAGGGGGATTGTTTTTATTGGCTAGGCGACTAGGTGCGCAAGTGAATATGCGAGCGTTAGCGGCTCCTTGGCTAGAAACCACCTAGTTTACTTGTTCCTAACACCTAGCACCTAGCACCTAGCACCTAGCACCTAGCACCTAGCACCTAGCACAAGATTATCAAGCTGAACGGTGTTTAGTAAGGCAAATCCATACTAAAGGGCAGCGCCATTTGCTCTGCACTTTTAGGCGGATTACCTATCATTTCGTCATAGGGCGTGTCGTGCTTCATCACCGACTTTTCGACACTGCAGTGGGCAAATGATTCGCGAATATGACCCGTGCTAAAAAATCGCATTGGCTTACCTTTTTTGTCGTAAACCATCCCGCTTTTGTCACCAACCATTAAATAAACGAGATACACATTCATCTCATATGACTGCACTTCTAAGTAGTCTATTACTGTGGGTGTATCTTCTAAATCGCTAAAAAGAAACTTATGCATACCTACCTCAAAAAACGCCCTAATACAGGTAGCAACTGACGCTATACACAACGCCGGCGCTAACAAAACGTTTTTATTACGTTACGCTAAGTTTTCAGGTTCAGTTGATAGCCTGACTTCTTCAATAGGGCGGCGATAATTACTGTAACGCACTGCAAATAACAGCATAACGAGGCCAACGACAGAAGACAGTGCGAAACACCAGGCCGCAATGCCAATGCCCGAAGCAATCCACAGTAGTGGAAACATGAGTAACCGCGGCCCCTCTAACGCAAGCGCCAATTTAGATTGAGACAGAATAAAGCCATTTTGAATACTCATAACCACAACGGTGAGGACAATAGCCATTTGCTGCATACCTGAGAGCGAATCTAAATTGAGCAAAAAATAAAGCGCAGCGCCAAGCATAATTACGTGTTGTAAAAGACTATAGCGCGTCACTGACTTATGGATGTGTGGATGATATTTTCTAAAATTACTCAACGGTAGTTTTTCCTTAGGAAAGCGCTCTGATACGTCTGCTGGTCGCCACCCCGTGCGACCAAACCAGACGCGAAATTTGTCAGTCCATGAACGGGTATAATAGCTATCCTTAGCCAGTTGACTGTAAATTTGTAAGTTAGCCCAAAGTGGATTAAAGCTTTTTAGCGCACCGCGAATACCGAAAACTACGGGCTCTTCTTTTTTCTCGGGCATGTAGGTTGAAAACAACCGATCCCAAAGAATAAAAACACCTCCGTAATTTTTATCGATATAAATGCGATTTTGGGCGTGGTGAACCCGGTGGTTTGAAGGGGTGACAAACACCTTTTCCATCCACCCCAACGTGGTGATGTGTTGAGTGTGAACCCAAAACTGATACACCAAATTGAGTGCTCCCACCGTTATTATCATCTCTAGCGTAAAACCAACCAACGCCAGCGGCAGATAAAAAATCCAGCTAAACACAGCACCACTTGTTTGCCTCAATGCCGTAGTCAGATTGTAATCTTCACTTGAATGATGCACTACATGGGCGGCCCAGAGTATGCTCATTTCATGTCCAAGCCGATGATTCCAGTAGTAAAAAAAGTCATAGGCTACAAATGCAATAACCCACACCCACCACGCTTGCGGTAGCTCAAACATAGCGACCGCATCAAAGAAAAGCGCATAGATAGTAAAGGGGATAAGTTGATGACCAATTGCCACAATGCGAGAAAGCACACCCGCACTTAAGCTTGTGATAGCGTCATTAGTTCGATAGTACCCCGTTTTCTTTTTACAATCGGCATAAAGCTCAATACCAATAAGTAGAAAAAACAAAGGAATAGCAAATAATATAACGGTCATAGTGAGCAACCAAGATAACAGTCCCTACATGTTAAACAAATGTTTAAAATAACCCAAGCTATTTACAATGATTGACATAAATAATGACAAATGTATGCGTAACGACGTGTGTTTGTAACAATGTATACATGTAATAGTGGGTATCTGTAGCGGTGTATATTTCTAGCAAAGTGTAGTTTTACTCAGTGTTATAACCTATTCGTTGCCTGCACGCGCTATCCATGTAATGAAAGCGCGGTGTTGACACTTGTTACAACGACACAGAATGGTTAACCCATGCAGCATTAGGAAAAAGCACTCATTTTGTTGTGGGTAAGAGAAATCGAAATCGGTGTTTTCAACGTTAAAAGATTATTACGATTGAAAATTTAAGCAGAAAAGGAACATTTCTCTTGTTTGATTTTCTAACATTGAGTGTTATGTCTGGTAGTATTACCTAAAGGAAATCTCAGCAGCGGAGTCATTATGAGCGAAACAACAGAGAAACAGTCGTTAGGCCCACACTTTCTGATAGCGGGAATAATCCTTGTCGTCATCCTTGCGATAGTTTTTTGGCCAAGCGATGAAACGCCAGAGCCTGTAGAGGCACCTAAGCCTGAAATCAACGAGCCCGTACTTACCGAATCTGACGAACCAGAAGTATTTGAAACAAAGCCTGCCCCCCCACCTGTCGAACTTGAAGAGAAAGACGAAGTGGAACCACTCCCTGAAGTTGAGGAAATTGAGCCCGAACCGCTTGATGTAAGCGATCCAGCAGTGAAAGAAGCGCTAGTAGATAGCGCAGCCGCCGATGAAAACACGGTAAATAGACTATTGGTAAGCGAAGGCTTACTTCAACGCTTTGTGGTTTCTGTGACAAATTTGGCGGGCAACAAAATGGCGCCTAACCATCAGTTGCTCACCCCACCAGAACAGAACTTCAGAGTGTATTCTCAAGCTGATAAGCAGTGGATTGATGCTGCTAGCTATAAGCGCTACACACCATATGTGAATGTTTTAGAGTCATTTGATAATGAGGCGCTATTAACGGTTTATCAGTCTTACAAAGACGATATTCAAGCTAAATACGCTGAAATTGGCGACCCTGACAAAGATTTTAATAGTGTGTTACTCAGCGCAATAGACGAATTGCTCGATACGCCAGAGGTACCGGTGCCGGTAGAAGTCTATTCAGATTCTGTGATGTACAAATACACAGATGAACGCTTAGAAAACCTTGATGGCCCGCAAAAGCAACTGTTAAGAACGGGGCCTGACAACATGCGCCGTATTAAAGCGAAGCTTCGCGAAATAAAAGCGTTGATTGAACAAAATGGACTTAACTAAGTTTCAAAAGCAAATAGAGGGCGTCTCTGATAAGACGCGCTCTCTTCCGCCTGTAGAAAAATGGAACCCTGATTTTTGCGGCGATATTAATATGACAGTGACGCTAGACGGTCGCTGGTTCTATGAAGGTACCCCAGTAGGTCGCGCTAGCTTGGTAAAATTGTTCTCTTCGGTACTTAAGCGAGAAGACGATAAGTACTTTCTTGTTACGCCGGTAGAAAAAGTGGGGATTACCGTTGAAGACACGCCTTTTTTAATCACTCAATGGAAAGAGATTGAAGCAGACGCTAACGGCGGTAGTAGCACTAACGGCGACAAGAACACTGCGCTAGTGCTGATTACACAGACTGGCGATGAAGTTGTTTTAGATAGCGTTGTTCAAATGGAATTGCGCGTTCCACCAAAAGCAATTCGAGATAAAGAAGCTACCGCAATACCCTATGTATGTGTTCGCAGAAACCTGTGGGCTCGCCTACATCAAAATGTGTATTACCAGCTACTTGAAAAATCGAAAGAAATAAAAGGCGGTAATGAAACTCATTTCGTTGTTCACTCAGCCAACATCGACTTTGTTATTGGAAAGGTAGGTTAATCCTCGCTTACCTTTTAATCATCCCTGTCCACAATCCTTGTCCGTTTCCTATTTTTCTACTCTTTCGCTTTCTTTCAATACATCCTGTTTAATTAGCCCAAAATTCGTACACCATAAAATAACACTTCCTAAATACCTCATAAAACTCAGTAAAACCCGCCACTAATAGCGTAATACTTTGCGTTACTTTAACGAGTGCTTTACATTAAATTACTGTGTAATTATCCATCAAAAGAAGAACTATATTATGAAAAAAACACTGACCGCATTAGCTGTATCTTGCACGCTTTTACCGCTTACGTTTAGCGCCCAAGCAGCCACGCTCATCCATGCTGGCAAAGCCTTTACCGGAACCTCTAACGAATTACGCAACAAGGTAACCATCGTTATTGAAGATAACAAAATTGAAAGTGTGAAATCAGGATTTGTAAGCGCTGAGAAGGGCGATACAGTTATTGATTTAAAAGATAGCACGGTAATGCCGGGGTTGATGGATATGCATGTACACTTGTCGTCTCAACAAGGCGGGCCAAAAAGCTACTTAGAGCGATTCACGCTTAATGAAGCAGACTATGCATTGCGTGCAGCAAATTACGCAAAGATCACCCTAGACGCAGGCTTTACAACAGTACGAAACCTCGGTGACTCGCACAATGAAACCATTGCCCTTAGAACCGCTATCGATAAGGGCTATGCTGTTGGACCGCGCATTTACACGGTAGGAAAATCTATTGCCACCACAGGCGGCCATGCCGACCCATCTAATGGTATGTCTCATTTACTTCGCCCAGACGTAGGTCCTGAGCAAGGCGTAGTCAATGGAGAAGCGCAAGCCCGAGAAGCAGTAAGAACACGCTATCAAGACGGTGCTAACCTAATAAAGATTACTGCCACCGGCGGTGTACTCAGCGTAGCTAAAAACGGTCAGAACCCACAGTTTATGACCGATGAATTAGAGGCCATTGTTGATACGGCGAAAGATTACGAAATGACCGTAGCCGTTCATGCACACGGAAAAGAAGGCATGAAGCGAGCCATTACAGCAGGTGTAGACTCAATAGAACACGGCACCTACATGGATGACGAGATTCACGAGTTGATGAAATCAAACGGCACATATTATGTGCCCACCATTCTTGCCGGCAAGTTTGTTGCAGAAAAAGCAAAAATCGATGGCTTCTTTCCAGAATTAGTTCGTCCGAAAGCAGCGGCAATTGGCCCCCTTATTCAGCAAACATTTGCTAACGCTCATAAAGCGGGCGTGAAAATTGCTTTTGGAACTGACAGTGGCGTATCAGCCCATGGCGATAATGCACAAGAGTTTGCCCTAATGGTTGAGGCGGGAATGACGCCTGCCGATGCGCTAACAAGCGCCACGGTGAATGCTGCAGACTTACTCGGTGTAAGCGATATACTAGGTACGTTGGAGCCGAGTAAATTAGCAGATATTGTTGCGGTAAAAGGTAACCCGTTTGACGATATAACCCTAATGGAAAATGTGTCGTTTGTAATGAAAGACGGCGTTGTTCACAAACAGTAAAAAATAGCACTTTAAGAAAGGATTTCATGGCACCTGATAAAAGGCTCAGTAAAAAGATGGCGCAAAAGACCAAGCAATTGGTCGATTCGAAACATATGTTGAAAGGTATTACACTTTCTTCGTTTTTAGAGTCGACCATAGTGCCTATTCCTTTGGAAGCCGTGATGTTGCCACTAATGCAGGCAAGAAGAGAATCGCTATGGCACATCGCGGCAATGGCAACCTTGGGCTGTGTGATAGGGGCTATATTCGGCTATGCCTTGGGATATTATCTTTTTGATTTGATTGGAGAGTGGGTGATTTCCACTTTCTTCAGTCAGGACCAATTTGAGAATGTAAAAAACCAAATGCAGCAGCAGGGATTTTGGTTTGTTATGACCTTGGGCATTGCCCCCATTCCATTTCAGGTAGCTATGCTTGCAGCAGGTGCCACAAAATATTCGCTCCCCTTGTTTTTACTGGCCACGATTATAGCGCGCTCACTTCGCTATTTCGGCCTTGCGGCAGCCGTGTATTATGCTGGCGACAAGGCAGAGCAAATAATTAGGCGCTACAAAATGAAGGCGATTATTGGAGCAACACTTATTGTGCTTCTACTTTGGTGGGGCGCTAACACATTCTTATAATGAGGCTTTTTGGTATTTTACCACTGCGCAAAAAATTTTTATAAAACCTTTTGCCGTTCTTGTTGAACTTCTTTATTGATAATGATTCCTATTTACATTAGTGTAATAACGAGTCCTATCTAGGAGGTGCAACAGTGAATACACAACATTTATGCCCCGTTTATACAAAGTGGCTTCAATTAAATCCAATTGACGCGCGCAAGCATCGGCATTTCTTGCAAGATAGCATGCAAAAAGCCCGCCTTCAGGGGCAACTTGATAAAGCGTGCACGCTGGCATATCAGACGTTAGAAGCCGCAAAGCTTGTTCTCACGGCATTACAAAATGTGTCAAATTACAAAGATAATAGCGTGAGAGAGGATATAATTTCCTATTCGGCCGCAGGCATGTATCTGTCTTCTCTTTTGCAGTGTAATGGCAATTCGCAAGAAGCTCATAATGTATTACAGCAGTGCCAGCAGCAGCTAATTGCAGTTCTGCCTCTTCATGCTACCAACCATACTACCTTAGCGTTAATTAAAACTGCGATGCATGCTTTTGAACAAAGCAGTCTGCTTTTAGTTAACACCAAGTTAGCTAACAACGATGCAGTCAATGGCAATTCTGATAGCGGCCATTCAGTTGGCAGCTCTTCCGCTAGCAAACGTATCCACCGCGCCAATAACCGCCTTTCTCTCGTCCACTGATTTATTTAATGAGGAAAACACGATGAGCGCCAAACAGCGTACAGCCAATGAGGGCTATATCTCGTTAAGTGTCAGAGCGTCTGTACTGAAAAGAATGTTGAGCGGAGAAAACCTGCATTTGAGCGATATTCATTGCTCAAACAAAAAAAGTAAATTGGCTGTTCAAAAGCTACTTTTGCAAGCGCTTAGCGAAGGTGAATAAAAAGGGCGCTTACACGCACCCTTTCTGTATGACAAATTGATATGGCATTGTATCAGTTTGAGACGCTACCAGCGTGTGTCCCATAAACCGACAAAAGCTTGGGATATCCCTCGCCGTTGACGGGTCGTCTGCCGACACTGACAGGGTTTCCCCATCCGCTAATTTTCGAATGTTTAAACGCACCATCATAACCGGCTCAGGGCAGCGAAGCCCCAACGCGTCTAAATGGGTGTTTGCCTCATTAAAAGCAGTATCAAAATCAGATGCCATAATTCTCACGGTAGGTGTTTATGGCATCAATATCGGCGCTATGACCGCCTTTTTCTTGCAAATAGGCAACCACATCAGCAAGGGCAACGATGGAAATCACCGTGGTATTAAAATCGCGCTCAACTTCCTGAATCGCTGACAACTCCCCTTTGCCTCGCTCTTGTCTGTCTAGGGCAATGAGAACACCAGACAAACTAGCCTGCTGTTGCTCAATAAGCGCCATAGATTCACGAATAGCCGTTCCTGCGGTGATCACATCGTCCACCAGCATCACCCGTCCTTCGAGAGGACTCCCTACCAAGTTTCCACCTTCACCGTGAGTTTTAGCCTCTTTGCGATTAAAGCAGTAAGGCACGTCACGTTGATGGCTATCGGCTAACGCTACCGCCGTGGTGGTAGCAATAGGAATACCTTTGTAGGCAGGCCCGAATAATACGTCAAACTCTACGCCTGCATCGACTAATGCATCAGCATAAAAGCGACCTAGTTTTGCAAGGTCACCGCCGCGATTAAACAAACCAGCATTAAAAAAGTAAGGACTTATGCGGCCCGACTTTAACGTAAATTCACCAAACTTTAGTACGCCGCGCGCAATGGCGAACTCAATAAAATCACGCTGAAACGCTTTCATGTAGACCTCTTACGCTAGTGCCGCTTTTTGGATATCAAACAATTCGCGAAGACCGTGTTTCGCTATCTTCAGCATTTCTTCTAACTCTTCAAACGAGAAAGGTTCGCCTTCTGCCGTGCCCTGTACTTCAATTAGCTTGCCTGTTTCTGTCATAACAACGTTCATGTCAGTTTCAGCTTCTGAATCTTCTGTGTATTCAAGGTCGGCAATCGGAGTGCCTTCAAAAATACCAACCGACAGCGCAGCAATCATGTGCTTGAGCGGGTTTGCCTTTAAAATACCTTTGGCACGCATATAGGTTAATGCGTCTACAAGTGCTACACAGGCGCCAGTTATCGATGCTGTGCGCGTTCCGCCATCGGCTTGAATAACATCGCAATCTAAAGTAATGGTGTTTTCTCCAAGTAGTTTTAAATCTACTGCGGCGCGAAGCGAGCGAGCAATTAAGCGTTGAATTTCTAGCGTGCGGCCACCTTGCTTTCCGCGAGCCGCTTCTCGGCCACTTCGGGTATGCGTTGCGCGCGGTAACATGCTGTATTCAGCAGTTATCCATCCTTTTCCTTGCCCTTTCATAAAGCGAGGCACGCCTTCCTCTACCGTTGCGTTACACAGCACCTTTGTATTGCCGAACTCAACTAATACCGAGCCCTCAGCATGGCAGGTGTATTGACGAGTAATAGTAACTGGACGAATTTGACTGGCGGTTCTGCCGCTTGGACGCATAGAGTTCTCCACAACGTAAGTGCTTAAATGTCATTTCCAGCTTATGTTTTTAAGGCCAAACGTGGTTGAACGCTAAAACCACATTCACTGGAAATATGAATGAGCCTAAGTATAGCGCAATGGGCCCATCCTATGAAAACGAACTTTGCTCGTATTCCTTATAGAAATGGTTAAATGTGCGTACTCTTAGTTGTGTCACCTTGTTGTAGAGCCACTGCACCTGCGGTAACACGCCGCGATCACGAACATTTTAAGTCCCGCTGAGTGGGTAATTATCTATGCGGACTGATATAATACATAACTAACGAGAAAGACTGCCCGTATATTTATCGATACAACACGTTGGTCGCGTTGTTTTTGCAGGCTTTCAGTCAAACTCCAAGGAAAATTATGATTTATAGCATGACAGCATTCGCCCGCGTAGAGACGAAAAAAGAGTGGGGCTCTGCAGTATGGGAAATACGCTCTGTTAATCAGCGTTTTTTAGAGACCTATTTCCGCTTGCCGGAACAATTTCGCTCACTTGAGCCCATGCTGCGCGAACGTTTTCGTAAAAAGCTGGCTCGAGGCAAAGTAGAATGCGCCTTGCGCTTTACTGCAAACGATGCGGCTACAACAACGTTAAGCTTAAACGAAGACTTAGCGAAACAGGTTATGCAAGCCGCTGATTGGGTGCAGTCTCACGGACAGTCATCAGGTGTGAACCCCTTAGACGTATTGCGCTGGCCTGGAGTGATTGCGGCAGAAGAAGCCGATATGGACAGCATTCACGCAGACGTAATGGCCGCTTTCGATCAAGGCCTAAAAGATTTTATTGATGCACGTGCCTCAGAGGGCGATGCACTTAAAGCTATGATAGCGCAGCGCTTAGACGCTATTGAGGCCGAAGTAGAAAAAGTAGCCGCTCGCATGCCTGAAATTATGGTGTGGCAACGAGAAAAAGTGCAGGCACGCTTTGAAGAAGCAAAAGTAGAGCTAGACGCCGGACGCTTCGAACAAGAAATGATCATGCTGGCCCAAAAAGTAGATGTAGCTGAAGAGCTTGACCGTTTGAATACGCATGTAAACGAAACGCGAAGTATCATGAAAAAAGGAGGCGCCATAGGTCGCCGTTTGGATTTTATGATGCAGGAGTTTAATCGTGAATCAAACACCTTAGGCTCAAAATCAATAAGCACCGACATTACGCAGTCGGCTGTAGAGCTAAAAGTGCTGATTGAACAGATGCGCGAGCAAATTCAAAACATCGAATAGTGGTTATCTCAAGCAATAAAAGCCCAGCACTGCATATTTGCGCTGGGCTATAGTGAGCGCTTACTGACAGTTAAACTATTCATATCCTAGTGAAAAGAAAGAGCTAAATGACAACCATCTATGAGGTAGCAGCGCGGGCTGGCGTATCCTTATCAACGGTATCTCGCGTATTAAATGGTAAGACGTCGGTGAATGCCGCGATGGCTGATAAGGTAAAACAGGCGGCAAGCGAATTACACTATACACCGAGTCAGAAAGCCCGTTCACTGGCATCTAAACATAGCCATGCGGTAGGTGTTGTATTGCCAAACAAGCATATGTTGTTTTCTTCCCACTTACTTTTTTCTTTTGAACATATTTTGCGACAATACCAAAAGCATTGTGTAGTCGCGTTCTCTCACGATACCCTTGAATCGGAAAATGAGGCCATTGAGTTTTTGTTATCCCAAGGGTGCGATGGAGTATTTGTTAATACCATTGCCTCGCCTTCCATTGCGTCTACTACAAAACACCTGCAGGATAAAAAGCACAGTGTTGTCACTCTGAGTCAGAGCGAACTCAAAGGTGGTGTGACTGGGTTTTCAGCGTCTATTTTTGAGGTGGCAGCATACGCGTTTAAACAACTCAGAGACTTGGGTCATACCGATATTGCGCTAATTAGCGATAATTCTGAATTAGTGAGTCATACTAATGAAATATCGGTAGCACTTAAAGCCGCTCTTTCTCGTCTATCTGTATCGGGTTCCACATCGTTTCGGCCCGAGCTTTCCATTTATGTGGGCAGTGAAGGTACAGACGATCCTTTGCTAGAACTACTTGCTAAAGAAGCCGCTTTTTCAGCAGTTATTTGTACTAGCGACGCGCTGGTAAAACTCATTGTAAGCAGTGCAAAAGAGCTAGGTATGGAATTGCCAAATGATTTGTCAATTATTTCAGCGCAGGCACCAGATTCGCCTTTGAAACCCGCGGGAAGCCCATTGTCATACCGTGTATCAACAGTGGCTTATTCAACACTAGATATCGCTAAGGTTGCTGCAAGCTACTGCTTATCAAGCTTTTACGAACAAGCCACAGATGAGAGCGCATTACACTCAGCGTTACCTACTTCCACAGCACCTATCTTTCTTGACTATGGAAGCACCGCCTCTTTCACCTAAAGAGCGCTCTTAAGGCTATTTGAGCCTCCCTGTAACGTTTGACAGCAAAGCGATAAAGATTTACGCAAAGTAACGCGCTATGCTGTGTATAACACTTTCGTACAAGGGCATTAATATGAATAGAGTTTTAGCTGTAATTCTTCTGTTAGTAGGCACCGCAGTATTTGGCGCACAATGGATTGAAAATGATAAACGTAGTAAATCTGATGAAACCGAGGTTTCACGGGTACTTAATGCCCTGCATGAAAAAGCATCTGTGGCTGATTATGAAGGTTACTTTGCGTTATATGCTACCAATGCTGTATTTATTGGTACCGATGCCCATGAGGTGTGGAGTATTGATGATTTTAAAGCCTACGCAAAACCCCATTTTGATAAGGGAACAGGCTGGACCTATTTGCCTCGCAATAGGCATATTTACTTCTCGCCCGATAATCAGGTAGCGTGGTTTGATGAATTACTGGATAACCAAAAATTAGGCGAAACACGAGGCACTGGCGTGTTGATAAAGACCAACGGTACCTGGAAGATAAGCCAATATCACCTCGCTATACCAATCCCCAATAGCCTGGCTTCTTCTGTTGCACTACAGATTAAAAAGCAGAAAAATCAACCCGCTGGATAAAACAGCAAAAAAAATAGAGTCATCTATGTGACTCTATTTTTCACCAAATAAACCCTGTAATTAGGTATTTGATTGCGTCAGTGGTTGAATTTCCATTTCAACACGACGGTTCATCGAACGGTTGGCCGCACTGCTGTTTGGCACTTTCGGTGAATACTCACCCATACCGACTGTCGTGATACGCGTTGAATTCACTGAAAAGTTGATAAGCTGATTTTTCACCGCACCGGCTCTTCGTTCAGACAAAGACTGATTGTATTGTTCAGCACCAACGTCATCTGTGTGACCTTTAATCATTAACACGGTTTTCTCGTAGTTGTTCACTACCTTTGCGACGTCTTGTAAAACCGGATTAAAGCTTGGGCTAATACTTGAGCTGTCAGTCGCGAAGGTAATGTCGCCAGGCAGTATAAGGCGAAGATTGTCACCTTCTCGTACCACTTGAACACCTGTATCAGATAGCTCGCTACGCAGCTCTTCTTCCTGCTTGTCCATGTAGTTACCAATTGCACCACCCGCAATGGCGCCTACCGCGGCGCCCCACGCATATCGACTTTTGTCGTTATCGCCCGTTGCCTTTCCTAGCACAGCGCCTAACACAGCGCCAATTGCGGCACCTTTTTGTGTATTGTTCGGATCGGTCGCACAGCCTGCAACGGTGAGTGAAGCAGCAATCATACTTACAGCTAATGTTTTTTTCATAACGTCCTCTTTTTCGCTTGGCGCTGTAATCGTTTAATGAAATAAACGATAAATGTACCTGCCAAGCGCTTTGTTGATTCATCACTATTAGTCGTTTTGTGAAACTTTTTGTTCACGTCCGACGGTAATAAATTGACTTGTTTATAAACTTACGTATTTACAGTTAGCAGCAATAACTGATCCACTTTCAATTGCTGCGGGCGTATACCTGACGTTTATGGGTTTCCCTAAGTTTGCGTCGCCCCTTTATAGCGAAAGGCTTGACGGCGTATAGGGTTAGATTAAATAAATGAAGCTGAACCCACGATTAACACCGCATTATGATATGGAGGTGTTGCTAGATTCTTGTAAAAAGTAAACATATCTGCATTTTCAACGCACAATCGTTTGTAATCTCTACATACTCACTAACAACTGTTGCTCATTAACAACACCTCGCTGATATTGCATCAAGGAACAATTCCTGTAATAAGTAGTTGTACGGGTTATGTAAAAAGGAGTGGAGTTAGATTAGCGCGCAATTATCCGATAGACACTGAGCGCTCAAAGAAGCTATTCACATCTATCTTGTAGTCTGAGGCAATAACCGCTCTTTGTATTTTTAATGAGTCATCGCTTGAGAGGTCAATATCTTTAGGCGTTAAATAATGACTGCTTTTCACTGAATAAAACACCTTCACAATAGGGGAAAGCGGAGAATCGTTTTGTTTTAGCACCATGGCTAATCGATCGTTTGACAACAGCACCAAACTTCCCACGGGATAAACGCCTAGGCATTTTATGAATTGCTGTACTAGCGCAACATCTAACCTTGTTGGGGCGTCGTTCATCAATATAGAAAACGCTTTCTGACTGGACATGCCACTCTTATAGACCCGATCAGCAGTTAAGGCATCATACATATCAGCAATGGCCAACATCCTGCCCGCTTGACTTATTTCGTCACCTTTCTTACCTGCAGGGTATCCGAGTCCATCTAAACGCTCGTGGTGTTCGCTTATTGCTTGAATTAAGGGCTTTGCCACATCAGTATTCTGCAAGTAATCAACGCCGTGATTCACATGACTTTTCATCACGTCCATTTCTGCATCGGTAAGCCTTCCCGGCTTATGTAGAATTTCGTCGGGAATGTTTATTTTTCCTAAGTCATGAAGAAAACCTGCGTAAGATAGGTCCTGTACTTCTTCTTCAGACATCCCCATAAATGTTGCGAAATTAGCCAGTAGAATAGCAACGTTTAATGAGTGCTCGAGAAGGTAGTCGTCTTTTTCGCGAATTTTTGTCAAACACAGTAGTGCATCGGGGTTTCTATCTACCGACTCTACCAGTTTATTGGAAAACGCCTTGGGGATACTGGCATCGAAAGGAGTTTCTTTTTTAACATTATTTAGTAAAAGCTGTTGTATTGCTTTACCTTGAGCATGTAGCTTTTCTGCCCTAGTAAGCTCACTCTCTAATGAAACATTCGATTTCTTTGTAGCGCTTTTTTTTGCCAAGTGAGGTGCAACTGAGGAGGATTCATGTTCGCGTTTTTCTGGCATTGGCGTGAATGCTTTATCGGTATCAATAGCAAGTATTTTAACGCCTTGCTTTTTAAGCAGCTTTACTACGTCTTGCGAAGTCACTTTACCCTGGTTTTTTACCGCCAACGAGCCTTTCTGTTCAAGAATCTTATGAACAAACATACCCGGCTTTAATTCATCAATACTTATTTTTTTTAGCATTCGTTGTACTGCACTCTTGATAACTACAAAGGTGTGGCTAAGCTAACTAATACTCTAATTTAGACAGTACGGTATACAAGTCTGGTTGCCAACCGTAATCTTTCATCCTGACTCTACCATTTTTTACCAACACTCCCTCATCTAAAAGACGTGTACTTTGCTCGTGCGCTAACTTTGAACCTTGAGGAAACGCAATTTTACCATCGGCTCTTAGCACTCGGTGCCAATTGTGTTGGCCATCTAGCGACCTCAAACACTTTCCCATTAGTCTCGCTCTTCCTGGCAAACCGCACAAATCAGCGAGTTGACCGTAGCTAACGACGTTTCCAGCAGGGACCAGTGACAGTGTCTTTTCAATTCTTAATTTTACCGTGTTTATCTCTGTCATGTATATTAAACAATCTTCCTAACTACTGTATTTGCCGATAAACTACACAGGCGTTTATTTCTATCAGATAGCTGCTTATCAAGACCATGTCAAAAAACTCGCTACGAATTTACTGCTCTTCATGCAACTACCCACAAACCACCTGTGTGTGTAGCGATATAGACATCGTCAGCGTACCTGTGAATGTAGTCATTTTACAGCATGCAAAAGAACGAGAGCACGCGAAGAATACGGCACGTCTAGTATCATTGTGTATACCAACAGCAAAAATTATCAGTACAGACGATTCTGATACCGTTAATATGCTGCATGAACAATGCAATGCAGCAAATTCTGCGGTTATTTACCCGAGTGAAGAAAGTATAGCGATAGAAAGTGATTTAGTAACACCGCTTAGGGGTGTAGATACCGTTATTTTTATAGATGGAAGCTGGAAACAGGCTTTTGGTATGATGCAAAAATACAGTTGGCTTCAAACATTACCCGCCTATCATTTCAGTGAAGCACCTAACACTCACTACGCCATTCGGCATACCCGCGTTAGTAACGCGTTATCAACCCTAGAGGCCGTGGCGTACACTTTATCATATGCGTTTAACACCGACGTCGCGCCATTACACAAAGCACAGCAAGCGATGCAGCAGCATTGGCGAGGTCCTAAATCTCATCGTCGTGGTAATGAATAGAACGATAATGATTAAATAGATTTAGTAGGTGAAACTAAACTCTACAACAGATAAAAGAAGCCATGAAAAAGGGAGTGGTAAAAAGCAAAAATTCAAATACACAGCATGACCTCGCGTTAACGGTGCTTTGTATCTTTCCATTTCATTCAATAATTCTTCTATTTTTCTACTCGCTTTATTAGAATCTGCGCTTTGTATAAGCTTTGTTATTTCCTGTTCATTAGCAGCTATCAATTGCTGCGACAAGGATTTCAAGCGCCTAATTAGCTGCAGCATGGGCCAAAGAACAATCAAGGAAAAGCTCGTACCAAAGATAAAGATTACCGTTAAGTCAGATACATGTACGGGTTGATTAATCCAAAATACAGGCATTATCGCCATCGCAAATAATGAAGTAAAAGCTGTGGTTAATCCAAACGTAAGCAAATTTTGTAGCACTGAAATTTGTTTTGATAGGCTTTCTCTCTCTACTACCTTCGACAGGGTTCTTAAATATCGGTTATTGGTTAAAATTTGAAGGCAGAATAGAGAGGTAAGCACCCAGAAAGGAATAGCGGTAACAGCGATAAAAAACACCTCTGGTTCATTTATACGCATGATTACACCTTCTGCAACCATATAAACAATAGGCATAATAAACCCAATCGATGTTGAGCAGATTAGATGCTGTTTAAACTTTCGAGATATTTCGCTGCGATGATAATAAAAACTTTGGTACTGCCGATTCATCTCCAACATTTTATCTAAGTTCCGCGCCACTTTTCTATGAATATAGCGCAGAGCAAATAAGAAATAACAGGTCAATAAGCTAATACCTAGTGCAGTATTGAAGTCTCGCTGAGCATTTACAGATGGAATGGGAATACTGATAGTACCCACGAGAATGTGTACTGTTATTAGCACACAAAGCAGTGCAATAGGGTAAAGAATTAATGAGATATTTTGTGATTTCATCATTAGAAAAGCAGCACTACTAAAGATTAATGCTACGTTGTTACCTTTTAACTATTGAAAATATGAACTGCAAGCCAGAAAAGTAATATGAGGCTAAGACTGGCAATATACTTTTTAATTTCAAGTAAACCTCTCGCACTTGAGCTTTCACTATTAGTGTCAATGGTATCAGCGCTTACTGGACCAGAAAAAGTCCGACTACTATAGCCTGATTCATCAAATTTGTCTGAATTACGTAGTTTCTGTTCACACCAATTACAGTATAACTTCCAAGTTTTTCTTATGGGTCCGCAAATGATCAAGATAAAGAATATAAAGAAAATGAGTAGCTC
Organism: Alteromonas sp. P256; assembly: GCF_036864455.1. Taxonomy (NCBI): domain Bacteria; kingdom Pseudomonadati; phylum Pseudomonadota; class Gammaproteobacteria; order Alteromonadales; family Alteromonadaceae; genus Alteromonas; species Alteromonas sp. P256. The sequence continues at coordinate 53,362 of NZ_JAZETM010000006.1, read as the reverse complement.
ACTTACCATCATTTCTTTATGAATATAAAGCAACGGTATTATTAGCGCTAAGTAAATCAGTTTTGATATGTACGATATACCGAGCTTTACGATTACGAACAATCCATTTATATGGTCAGTCTCATTTGAGACATTTACAAGTACATCCTTTTTAAGATAATTGAGGCTCGAGCTTATCTGTACAATTGCTAAACCTAAAAAGAAGAAAAAGACAATATTATTCATAAGATAAGCATATTGATGGAGGGTAGGCGGTGCTGACAATAGGTTTTCTACAAAAACCAAAAATGTAACTAAGATACATGCGACGACTAATGCATTAAAAGCATCAAGTTTGAATCTGCTTCTTAGTTGTTTTCTCTTGAAACTAAATTCGCTCAATCGGTTAGTCTTTATCAATAATGATATTAATGCGCTAATTACATTTAAATTGTTAAAATTTAAACACAACCATAAGTAGCCGCTACCTAAACTCATCAACAAGCCAAATGGAAAATTCGTACGCAAAAATTCACCAGTTTCAGTGGTGTTAAAACCGTAAGCCGCAAAAAACTGGAAGAAGATTAATACTGAAACAACCAAGCATGGAACTAGTGCAATCAGGAATATGTTTCTCGTACTGCTGTCAGGGATTAAATTCATTGTTTATTCAAATGTCTTTTCACTTTTTAATACAACCGTAATCTGGAATCGTCTAAAAGCAGACTCAAACGATACGCTTAAGACATAGCACCTGGCAATAACAATATTTGTAATAAAAAATAAATACTTACTCTTTTTTCAAGAAACAAAAAACCCGCCTATTGGCGGGTTTTTTCATATAACTGCTCGCTTATTTGCGTAACTTCTGAATAAGACGAAGTTGCGCGATTGCTTCAGCTAGCTGGTGAGCTGCCTCTGCATAATCGAAGTCAGCGCCTGGGTTGGCGATGTGCTCTTCTGCACGTCGTTTGGCTTCTTCTGCTGCCTGCTCGTCAAGATCTTCAGCTCGAACCGCGGTATCAGCCAGTACGGTAACGTTACCAGGCTGTACTTCAAGTACACCACCAGCAACATAAATTACTTCTTCTTCACCGAACTGTTTAACCAAACGCACCATACCAGGTTTTATAGCAGAGATAAGTGGCGCGTGACCTGGGTGTATACCCAATTCACCTTCGCTACCTGTCACTTGAATCGTTTCTACAAGACCAGAAAAAATTTGTCTTTCTGCGCTTACTACGTCCAAATGTACTGTCATTGCCATGTGAACCTCCTGATTAGGTACGTAAGCATTATAAGGGCTAGCGTTAGCTAGCCACCTAATTATGCTTTATTGGCTTTCTCTCGCGCTTCTTCGATAGAGCCAACCATGTAGAATGCTTGCTCTGGAAGATCGTCATATTCACCTTCCAGGATACCTTTAAAGCCACTGATTGTGTCTTTAAGAGATACATACTTACCCGGAGAACCTGTAAATACTTCTGCTACGAAGAAAGGCTGAGATAGGAAACGCTGAATTTTACGAGCACGTGATACCACTTGCTTATCTTCTTCAGACAGTTCGTCCATACCTAGAATCGCGATGATGTCTTTCAGCTCTTTATAGCGCTGAAGAACAGTCTGTACGCCACGCGCAATATCGTAGTGCTCTTGACCGATTACTAGTGGGTCAAGCTGACGAGATGTTGAATCTAGAGGGTCTACCGCTGGGTAAATACCTAAAGATGCAATGTCACGTGAAAGTACTACCGTTGCGTCTAAGTGAGCAAAGGTTGTCGCAGGTGACGGATCCGTCAAGTCATCCGCAGGTACGTATACCGCTTGGATTGAAGTGATTGAACCAGTCTTCGTTGACGTAATACGTTCTTGAAGCACACCCATCTCTTCCGCTAGCGTAGGCTGATAACCTACCGCAGAAGGCATACGACCTAGAAGTGCTGATACTTCAGTACCTGCTAGTGTGTAACGATAGATGTTATCTACGAAGAATAGTACATCACGACCTTCGTCACGGAACTTCTCGGCCATTGTAAGACCAGTAAGTGCTACGCGAAGACGGTTACCTGGAGGCTCGTTCATCTGACCGTACACCAACGATACTTTATCAAGTACGTTAGAGTCGTTCATTTCATGATAGAAATCGTTACCTTCACGAGTACGCTCACCAACACCGGCGAATACAGAGAAACCACTGTGCTCGATTGCGATGTTACGGATAAGCTCCATCATGTTAACGGTTTTACCAACACCGGCACCACCGAACAAACCAACTTTACCACCCTTAGCGAATGGACAAACCAAGTCGATTACTTTAATACCTGTCTCAAGTATTTCTACTGAGCTAGACTGATCTTCGTAGCTAGGCGCTTCACGGTGAATAGACATACGCTCTTCTTCACCAATTGGACCTGCTTCGTCGATTGGGTTACCCAATACGTCCATGATACGACCTAGTGTGGACGTACCAACTGGAACCATAATTGGGCCACCAGAGTTTTCTACTGAAAGACCACGACGTAGTCCATCTGTTGTACCTAGTGCGATGGTACGAACAACACCACCACCTAACTGTTGTTGCACTTCCAGGGTTAAACCTGATAAGTCACCTTCGGTAACTCGTAGTGCGTCATAAACTCTTGGAACCGCATCTTGTGGAAACTCAATGTCCACAACGGCGCCAATGATTTGGACGACCTTACCTTGACTCATAATTTGTCCTCGTTATCTCTTTTAAACCTTTGCCTACACCGCTGCGGCACCGCTAACAATCTCACTAATTTCCTGTGTGATTGCAGCTTGACGCGCTTTGTTATATACCAGTTGCAGATCATCAATAAGATCGCCGGCATTGTCGGTTGCTGCCTTCATGGCAACCATTCGCGCAGCTTGTTCTGACGCTGCGTTTTCTACAACACCCTGATACACCTGAGATTCAATGTAACGAACCATTAGTGATTCCAAAATTTCTTTTGGATCCGGCTCGTAAATGTAATCCCAACGATGTTGATATTCTTCGTCTTGTGACTTTGGCAAAGGCAATAACTGATTGCTCACAGGTTTCTGTGTCATGGTGTTAACGAAGTCATTGAAAACCAAGAATACTCGGTCAATCTTGCCTTCGTCGTACGCCTTAAGCATTACGCGCACTACACCCACTACATCACTCACTGTCGGCTTGTCACCCAATCCTGATTCGGCTGCTAGCAAGCTACCGCCAAATCGATTGAAGAAACTACAAGCCTTCGCGCCTAATGCAGCGAAATCCACTTCAACACCCTGATCACGCCATTGTTTAACGTTCTGAGCGACAAGCTTAAATTCGTTGGTGTTTAAACCACCACATAAGCCTCGGTCAGTGGAAACCACAATATAACCAACACGCTTGACTTCACGCTCTTCCAAGTAAGGATGGCGATACTCAAGGTTACCGTTAGCAATGTGACCAATCACTTTTAGCATGTTTTGTGCGTACGGACGGCCGGTGGCCATACGTTCCTGCGCCTTTTTCATTTTAGACGCAGCAACCATTTCCATTGCACTGGTAATTTTTTGAGTATTTTTAATACTCCCAATCTTACCTTTTATCTCTTTACCGCTGGCCATGACTATCTCTCCGATTACTCAACGTGTTGCCGGCGATGCTGTTACACATTACCGGCTGCATTGATTACCAAGTTTGTGTCGCTTTAAAACTAGTTAATGCGTCATTCAACTTAGAGGCAATCTCGTCGTTGTAGTTACCTGTTTCGTTGATAGTCTTCATAAGGTCAGCGTGCTCGCTGTTCAAATACGAGTGAAGAGAGGCTTCAAAATCTAAGATTTTGTCCAGCTCAACGCTCTTTAGAAACCCTTTTTCTACCGCGAACAGGGATGCACCCATATCAGCAATTGAAAGTGGAGCATATTGCTTTTGCTTCATCAGTTCGGTAACGCGCTCACCGTGCTCAAGTTGCTCACGAGTCGCATCATCAAGGTCTGAAGCAAACTGCGAGAACGCAGCAAGTTCACGATACTGTGCAAGTGCTAAACGAATACCACCACCTAGCTTCTTGATGATTTTAGTCTGTGCAGCACCACCAACACGAGATACCGATACACCCGCGTTTACGGCTGGACGGATACCTGAGTTGAACAAGTCAGTTTCTAGGAAGATCTGACCATCAGTAATCGAGATTACGTTAGTAGGTACGAATGCAGATACGTCACCAGCTTGCGTTTCGATAATTGGAAGCGCAGTTAATGAACCTGTTTTACCTTTCACTTCGCCTTTGGTGAAACGTTCAACGTATTGATCGTTTACACGTGCAGCGCGCTCTAGTAGACGCGAGTGAAGATAGAAAACATCACCTGGATAGGCTTCACGACCTGGTGGACGCTTAAGTAGCAATGAAATTTGACGATAAGCAACAGCTTGCTTTGACAAATCATCATATACGATTAATGCATCTTCACCGTGGTCACGGAAAAACTCACCCATTGTACAACCAGAATACGGCGCTAAGTATTGAAGCGCAGCAGATTCAGAGGCAGAAGCAGCAACAATAATTGTGTGCTCTAACGCTCCGTGCTCTTCTAGTTTACGTACAACGTTTGCAATAGTTGATGCTTTTTGACCAATCGCCACGTACACGCACTTAACGCCTGTACCTTTTTGATTGATGATAGCGTCAATCGCCATTGCAGTTTTACCGCACTGGCGGTCACCTATGATCAGCTCACGCTGTCCACGGCCTACTGGCACCATCGCATCAACAGATTTATAACCTGTTTGGATTGGCTGGTCGACTGGCTGACGTTCAATTACGCCTGGTGCAATTTTTTCAACAGGTTCAAAACCTGCTGCTTCAATTGCGCCTTTTCCATCGATTGGCTCACCTAGTGTGTTAACAACACGACCAAGTAGAGCGTAGCCTACCGGAACTTCAAGAATACGACCTGAAGATTGTACTTTATCGCCTTCCTTCAGGTCCGCATATGGACCCATAACAACAGCACCTACTGAGTCACGCTCAAGGTTTAGTGCCATTGCGTAGCGGCTTCCTGGAAGCTCGATCATTTCACCTTGCATTACATCGGCAAGGCCATGAATACGGATAATACCGTCGGTTACTGCGACGATAGTACCTTCATTGCGTGCTTCACTGCTTACATTGAACTGTTCAATTCTTTTCTTGATCAGTTCAGCAATTTCAGTGGAATTAAGTTGCATGCTCTTATCCCCGTTATGCTTGCAACGCGTCTGCTAGACGGTTCAATTTCGACTTTACGGAACCATCAATTACTGTATCACCGGCATTTATTACCATTCCAGCGATCAGGGCAGGGTCCACGTTACAATTAAGCTTCACTTTACGTGCCAAACGTTTTTCCAACGACGCAATCAGTTCAGATTGTTGTGCGTCAGTCAGCGCTGAGGCTGACGTTACGTCAACTTCTATTTCTTTGTCATAATCTGCTTTAAAAGCATCAAATAACGCAGAGATTTCAGGCAACGCGGCTAAACGTTTATTTTCGGCCAGCACCTTCATCAGGTTTTGACCGTATTCATCGAGTTGCTCACCACAAACATTCACAAAAATGTCCGACAGCGTGTCAGCGGCAACGGCACCAGTTAATAACTCGTACATTTCATCGTTAGCAGCAACTGCACCGGCGAAGGTGAGCATTTCTTGCCATTTTGCAACAGCACTTTTCTCGACGGCAAAATCGAAAGCGGCTTTAGCGTAAGGACGAGCAACGGTTGTCAATTCAGACATGGCTCATCTCCTTCTCAAAGCTCAGCGACAAGTTTTTCAACAATGTCGTTTTGTGCGTTAGCATCGATTTCACGTTGTAAGATTTGCTGCGCGCCAGCAACTGCTAATGCAGATACCTGCTTGCGCAAATCTTCTTTGGCACGATTGCGTTCAGCTTCAACTTCGGCATAACCAGACGCGATAATTTTTTCGCGTTCTGCATGGCCTTTCTGCGTTTCTTCGTCAACCAATTGGTTGGCGCGCTTTTTGGCCTGCTCGATAATTTCAGCTGCTTGCGCTTTCGCGTCTTTCATTTGCTCAGTGGCTTTCGCTTGAGCAAGTTCTAAGTCTTTCTCTGCGCGTTCAGAAGCTTCAAGCCCATCGGCTATCTTCTTTTGACGCTCTTCAATCGCTGCAATCAGCGGTGGCCACACATATTTCATGCAGAACACCACGAACACAGCGAAGGCGATTAATTGACCTATAAAAGTGGCGTTAAAATTCAAAATCGCCCCTCCTCTTAAAGTTCGCTAAAAAAGTGGTTAGTAGAATTAGGCACCAACAGCGAACAATAGGTATAGAGCGATACCAACACCGATCATTGCGATGGCATCGATAAGACCCGCTACGATGAACATCTTAACTTGTAGTTGAGGTGCTAGTTCAGGTTGACGAGCAGCAGATTCTAGGAATTTGCCACCAAGTAGACCGAAACCAATAGCGGTACCTAGGGCACCAAGACCAATCAGTAGTGCAGCAGCGATGTATAACATTTACGTCTCCGATTTTAAGTTAAATTTAAAGTTAAAAGTAAAACTCTGTAAAAACGGCGCCAATTTTCCAGGTTTAATCAGCGCTCGTTAATGCTTAATGTTCTTCACACGCCAAGCTTAAGTACACGATGGTCAGCATCATGAAAATAAACGCTTGTAGCGGAAGTACCAAAATATGGAACACAGCCCACATGAAATGTAGTGGAAGCTGGAAGTAACCGATAGTGGCAATCAAAATAAAGATAAGCTCACTGGCATAAAGGTTACCGAACAAACGTAGCGCAAGTGATAACGGACGCGCTAACAGTGTTACTGTCTCAAGAATAAAGTTTATTGGGATAAACGCAGGGTGTCCGAAAGGCTGCATAGTCAGCTCTTTCATGAAACCACCAATCCCTTTCATCTTGATTGAATAAAATAAGATTAAAATGAATACGCCTGTTGCTAAGGCAAAAGTTAGGTTCAAGTCAGTGGTTGGTACCGCTTTGTTATAAACGTCGTGCGGGTCCATACCAAATGCGGCTTGGCCAATTAACCCAGATACCCAAGGAATAAGGTCAACAGGCACTAAGTCCATTAGGTTCATCAATAAAACCCAGACGAATATAGTCAGCGCAAGGGGTGCAATAAGTGCACTACGTCCATGGAAGGTGCTTTTCACGTTGTCATCAACAAACTCGACAACCAACTCAACGAATGCCTGCATTTTGCCAGGTACGCCAGTGGTTGCTTTAGACGCAACGCTTCTAAAGATAATTAGAAAAAGTAAACCAAGTCCAATTGACCATGCCAGTGTATCGACATGCCATGCCCAAAAACCAGCATCAGAACACGCTTTGTTAAAAGCGATTCCATTGTCAGTTGAGCACATGGTGGCATTGGTCAAGTGGTGCTTGATGTATTCTGAGGTAGTGTATTCAGATGCCATTGTTTAACCCAAGTTGTAAAGTGTAAAAATTTAGTAACTGGTTATCGTGTTTCTAACGGTTACGCTAATGTCGTTGTTATTCTTTCGAACCGTAATGAAACATTGCTAGCGCGTGGCTAACGGTTGTAATCACAAATGCCATAAACAAAACAAGTGGCACAACGTGTAAAAATCTAAATGCAATTACAAATAAAATAATTGTCAGCGCCAATTTCATTTTTGAACCTTGGCTAAAACTGCGTGCAACAAGTTCATTTTTACTCGCGCCTGCGTAACGAAACGCGAATGCAGTAAAAACTATTTTCGGCAAGATACTGATTAAGGCACCTGTCGCGGCTGAACTAGCCGTTATTAATCCGCCAACAAGCGCTGCTATTGCAACCATTACGGCGGCCGTGACAATTTGAAAAAGTAGCCCTTTTTTGGCGAGGGTCAACCCGCGTTTCGCTAACTTGTTTGTCACACTATCTCGCTGCTTGTTCACGTCTTACAAAAAGCGTCAGAAGTATACTGTTTTACCGACAATTTTCAACAGTACAACGCTTTTTGAAAGTTATTCTGAAAATTTCCTATTGCTATAACCGGAAAGGAGAGTGTCCGTTGTTGTTAACCAACCTCATTTCTAGTGCATGAATGCCACGGCAAACAATAATATAAAGACCCACCAACCTATTGAATTTTAGATATAATTCCATCTAATTGCTCTAAATCACTAAAGCTAATTGTCAGTTTTCCTTTGCCTTTCGCGTTGTGGTCTATATTCACCTGCGCGCCTAAATTTTCTGAAAGTCGCGTCATAAGGTTTTGAACATCGGGATCAATTTTCTTTTCCGGCTTGGGTTTTGCGGGCTCTAAAAGCTTTTTCACTAGCTTTTCAGTGTCTCTTACCGTGAGTCCCTTACCCGATACAATTTGTGCGGTGTCAGATTGAGTGTCGCCATCTAAGGCAAGTAATGCCCTTGCATGGCCCATTTCAATATCTCCGTGCTCAACCAATGTTTTTACATCGTCGTTAAGATTATTCAACCGCAATAAGTTAGAAACCGTTGTACGAGATTTCCCAACCGCTTCAGCCACTTCTTGGTGGGTCAATGAAAACTCACTCATTAAACGGTCTAACGCCTGCGCTTCTTCCATTGCGTTTAAATCTTCACGCTGAATATTTTCAATAAGCGCAATGGCAACAGCAGCCTCATCAGGCACGTTTTTAATTAGGCAAGGTACTTCATCAAGCTGCGCTAGTTGGGATGCACGCCAACGACGTTCGCCAGCTATAATTTCAAAGCGATTTTCATCCACTTTACGCACAACGATAGGTTGAATAATGCCCTGGGCACGAATTGATGATGCTAATTCTTCTAGCGCATCTGGCGACATGTCTTTACGAGGCTGATATTTTCCAGGTACCAAAAATTCGATGGGAATTTTACTTAACTCACCGTTCGTTGATACAACCTCTGCGGCATCCTGTTCTCTTTGAGACGATGATTGGCTAGTAGCAAGAAGCGCATCTAACCCTCGGCCAAGGCCTCTTTTACGTGCTGACATAGTGTCCTCTATGGCATGTGCTGATAGGTAGCAGTTTATTTTTGTTTAACTCGCTTTTGCCTGAGAAGGCGAAGTTTTGTCCCTGCGTCGCAAAATTTCACCAGCAAGTGCTAAATAGGCTTTAGCGCCGGTCGACGACTTATCATAGTACATTGCTGGCGTTCCAAAACTTGGGGCTTCAGCAAGACGAACGTTTCTTGGTATCACCGTGCGATATACCTGCTCACCAAAATGACGCTTTAATTGCTCTGAAACATCGTTAGCAAGGCGATTTCGAGGGTCGTACATAGTACGCAAAACGCCTTCGATCTTCAATTCAGGATTCACTACAGATGCCAATTTTTGGATGGTATCCATCAATGCAGTCAATCCCTCAAGGGCATAATATTCGCACTGCATAGGAACCATCACAGAATCTGATGCCGCTAATGCGTTAACAGTGAGTTGGTTAAGCGACGGCGGGCAGTCAATAAAGATAAAGTCGTAATAATCGATAACGGGTTTTAGCGAGTTGCGCAGGCGCACTTCTCTGGCAAACATTTCCATGAGTTTAATTTCAGCAGCAGTCACGTCACCGTTTGCTGCAATAAGATCGTATTTACCAGAGGTATTTTTAACGATGACTTCATCGATGGGCTTTTCTTCGATAAGTAGCTCGAATGCCGTTGCATCGACTTCATATTTGTCAACGCCGCTTCCCATTGTCGCATTTCCTTGAGGATCAAGGTCGATAAGCAAGACTTTTCGCTTAGTCGCCGCCATGGAAGCTGCAACATTTACCGCTGTGGTTGTTTTACCCACACCGCCTTTTTGATTCGCGATTGCGATTACCTTTGCCACACTAAATCCTGTTTTAACGTTGCTGTGTCTTTTTCAGCCAAACTAAATGTCTTTCTCCATCCAAATTCGGTACTGTGATGTTTTCAGTATTCACAACTTGAAAGTGATCACTTACTTCATCTATCTCGCTTTGTGGAAATTGACCTTTTAGTGCTAAAAACTGCCCATCTGAATCTACCAGATGTTCGCACCAGTGCAACATATCTTTTAGCGATGCGAAAGCGCGACTAAGTACAATATCATATGGCTTGTCGCCGACATGATTTTCTACACGGCTGTTGACGGGCGTTACATTGGTGAGTTTGAGCGTATGCACGCATTGTGTCATAAAGCGAACCCGTTTACCCAAACTATCTAACAGCGTAAAGGTTTTATCTGGAAACGCTATGGCTAAGGGCATTCCTGGTAATCCAGGTCCGGTTCCCACATCAATAATATTCTCACCGGTCAAGTGCGGCACAATGGCGAGTGAATCTAAAATGTGTTTCACCATCATTTGCTTTGGACACCTCACGGAAGTGAGGTTATAGGCTTTGTTCCATTTATCGATAAGTAAAACAAATTCAACAAGTTGTTGTTGCTGCTTATCGGTTAAATCAAGTGAAAGGGCCTCGAGTCCAGAGGCCAATATACAATGCAAATCTTGCTGTGTAGTCATCAAAAGGATTCTGTCTTGATAAGGAGCGCGGTTAGGCGCTGATTTTTTCGTGTTTTCTTAGCATGCCATGTTTTTTTAGGTAAACCAGAAGCAGCGATATCGCCGCTGGTGTGATACCTGAAATTCGCGACGCTTTACCTATTGTCTCAGGTCGAGCCTCAGTAAGTTTAGTAATAACTTCATTGCTAAGACCAGAAATTTTACTGAAATCCATATCACGTGGAAGCAGAGTATTCTCGTGGCGCTGTGCTTTGGCTATTTCATCCATCTGACGCGCAATATAACCTGCGTATTTAATTTGGATTTCTACCTGCTCAGCAGCTATCGGATCGGTAAGTCCAGGTCCAACGCTTTCAATTTCCATCAACTGAGCATAGGTCATCTCTGGGCGACGAATTATTTCCTCTAAGGAATGCTCACGACTCACCGGTGTTTTTAACATGGTGTTAAGTTGAGGTGTTGCAACGTGATCTTTGTGTATCCACTGACTACGCATACGCTGAGTCTCAGTTTCAACGGCTTCCATCTTTTCGTTAAACTTAGCCCAACGCGCATCATCAACTAAACCAATGTCTCTTCCACGGGCCGTCAGACGACTATCTGCATTGTCTTCCCGCAGTAATAGTCTGTATTCGGCGCGGCTGGTAAACATGCGATAAGGTTCTTTGGTCCCCATGGTAGCTAGATCATCGATAAGCACACCCATGTAAGCCTGATCCCGACGCAAGATAAGCGGGTCTTTTTGCTGAACTTGAAGTGCAGCGTTAGCACCAGCCACTAGTCCTTGGGCACCGGCTTCTTCATAGCCAGTAGTGCCATTGATTTGGCCTGCAAAAAATAGTCCATCAATAAATTTAGTTTCTAGGGTTTGCTTGAGATCCCGCGGATCAAAGAAATCATATTCAATAGCGTAACCGGGTCTAACGATATGCGCATTTTCAAAACCTTTGATAGAGCGAACAAGGTTCATTTGAATATCGAAAGGTAAACTGGTTGAGATCCCGTTTGGATAAACTTCAATACTGTTCAGTCCTTCAGGCTCAACAAAAATCTGATGCGAGTTTTTATCTGCAAATCGCGTAATTTTATCTTCAATGCTAGGGCAGTAGCGAGGCCCTATTCCCTCGATATTTCCAGTGAACATTGGAGAACGGTCTAATCCGCCGCGGATAATGTCATGGGTTTTTTCGTTAGTGTGAGTGATATAACACGGAATTTGTGTTGGATGCATATCACGGTTACCCATAAACGAAACAACCGGAGTAGGGTTGTCGCCTGGTTGAGCTTGCATAACCGAAAAATCAAGGGACCGTGCATCAAGTCTTGCAGGTGTACCTGTCTTTAAGCGATCTACGCGAAATGGCAGTGCTCGCAGTCGGTCAGCCAATGCGATAGACGGCGGATCGCCTGCTCGACCGCCGCGATAATTTTCTAACCCAATGTGGATAGTACCACCTAGGAAAGTACCTACCGTCAAAACAACAGTTTGCGCTTTAAACTTTAAGCCCATTTGGGTGACAACGCCGCATACGCGATCGTTTTCGACAACCAAGTCGTCTACGCTTTGCTGAAATAACGTGAGGTTAGGTTGATTTTCGACAATGCTGCGGATCGCATTTTTGTAAAGCGTCCGATCCGCCTGAGCGCGTGTTGCTCGTACGGCAGGGCCTTTGCTTGAGTTCAACGTTCTAAATTGAATGCCACCGTGATCCGTAGCCAGTGCCATTGCTCCGCCTAAAGCGTCGATCTCTTTAACCAAGTGACCCTTACCAATTCCACCGATCGCAGGGTTGCACGACATCTGGCCAATGGTCTCGATATTGTGAGTAAGCAAAAGTGTATTCGCCCCCATGCGTGCAGCGGCTAGAGCGGCTTCTGTGCCTGCATGACCACCACCTACAACGATGACATCAAATGCTTGAGCATAAAACATGGTGTAAACCTCACTGAAAACTATCGATAAACCAAAATCTTTTATTCAGCATTTGCTGAAAAAAGGGCACGTATTTTAGCTGACTTATTACCTAAAGAAAATGATTAAATTTTCCTCAAACTAGAGGTTTGAAAAAGTGTGATCGGCTTTAATGATCTTAAGATCTCTTTTAGATATGTTTTATATTTACTTTTATTAGGATCGGCAAGATCTGTGGGTAACCGATCAAAACGCATTTAGATCATCGTCTTACGCGATCAACAACTTTGGGAAACACAGCTATATAACCCCCTATTGATCTTGTGTATAAACACCCTACTTATCCACACAAGCTAATTTCAAAAAAGTTATTCTTTTTACGATCAGAGCTTATACACAGGGCGTTGTAGGATCCTATCCACAGGCCTGATCAAGATGTGATCCAGCTGGGGATAAAATGTTTGCTAATTCGACATTGGGATCGCAGGATCGAGCAAATACAAGGTGTTCAAAGGGATCTTCCTGTGGAGGAGATCTTTCCACAATTTCCCTATGGATCATCTGATCGCGTGATCCCATTATTATAAAAATAATTGCGTTCACAAAAAATATTTATCCGTTTTTATAATTTTAAGAAGTAAAAATAAAAAAAAGACAACAGAGATGAGCCCTCTGTTGTCTTTAATTTGAAATATTTTGATTGTAACGGCGTTACGCTAATACGATTAACGCACCTGGTTTGGTTGGTACCTCGGTGTGGCTAAAGCGCTTTCTTCTTCATGATCAGCCGTTAATTCATCGCGCCTGCTAGGACCTTGAAAACGCACCTTGTAGGTATCGTATTCTCGTATTGACTCATAGCAATAGCGTCCTAGCGCATTCTCTAGTTCTGCAAGGTTATGGTTGGTAATAAGAATACAGTTTTTCTTATTCACTAGTCTTTGACGTAAAAGATTACCAAACCAGCTTTGTGCGTTCTTTTTTAAGATGCTTTCGTTAACGCATACTTCATCGAGGATCAGCAAGTCAACGTTAAGAAGTTCGTGGTGTATCTCTCTAAATCGTTGGCCTGCATTATCTGAGGCTGAAAAATCGAAAGAGAAATTTCGCATCTCCAAAATAGTAGAAAGCTGCCTGTACAACACAGATATTTCGTATTGGTCGATAAGCTGATGCGCAATTGCACCTGCAATATGTGATTTACCGCGCCCATAATCGCCGTAGAAAATCATCATGTGAGAGCCGCTTTGACGCCACGCAGGGTCATCATGTGCCGCGATAAATGACTGAGCAATGGATACCGCTTCTATTACATCATCGCTATCTTCAACGAGGTTAGAGAAGGTCCACTTAGGATTGAGATCGGAACGCCCGTGTATGGCCTCCACACGCGCTTTCTTGCTGCGCTGCTGTAGTTGCGAGATCTCTTCATTAGCCTGCGCTTCATATTGCTTACGCAGCGTTTTGTAGTCGATGTATTCGTTATCCGGATCGACGGGCTTATTCAACGCCTTGGCTAAATTTGCGATTTTATCTGTAATGCGATCCATATTGAATTAACTCTTTTTTGATGAGGCGTACTTGGCGACCAACTTCTTAGCATTATCATCCGCTTCTATGCCTGCTGCAACTTTCACTTGCTGACTTCCCACAACTTTTGTTGCAGAGTAGCCTGACGCCAGTCTCTTACGCTTAATATTGTTAGCAAATTTTTGCGTCCACTGAAACTCACTAAATATAGAACTAGGTCGCCCTAACCAGTACGCTACGAATTCTCCGATATCATTATCGTCAAAGGTTTTGTCAATAATGCCCAGTAAGTTCGCCATTTCTTTAAATAGGGCGCTGTTTGGTTTCCAGTCTTGGGTCATAGCGGTGTGCTGTTTGTGCAGCACATCAAAATCTGAAACAGGTTCACTCAGTAACGGCAGCAGTAATGTTTTGCCGTTAATACTGCGCTCTAAGTCGATATCAAGGGGGAGGGTAACTAGGCCCACTTGTTCTAGCTGTTTTAGCAGGCTATTGATTTGTCTTCCTCGTAAATAGTGAGGTTCTTTGCTGTCACCGTTAAGTAGTGCTAGCAATGACTTATAATCAATAGCCGATGAAGACGTGGTAGCGGTGTTGGCATTTGTGCGCAGGCCCAGCATGTACAGCACGCGACAGTCATTGGAAATGGGAGACTGCAGAACCGTTAGTTCAGCTTGGGTAAGAGGCTTACTCATGCGGGTTCTAGTACGCCTTCAAACCATTCACTGGCGATGTCTTCTGGGATTGGATGCTCAAGCACATCAACATGAAGCGCTGGAGCATTAAGGGTACCGCCACGCTCTGTGATGAGTGATTCCATGGTTTTAGCGCCGTAACAGAATGTGTCATAGCTTGTATCGCCTAATCCCACAATATAGGCACTGACTGAGGACAGGTCAGTAGTTTTTAACTGCCCTGCAAAGGGCTGTATATTGTCGGGTAGTTCGCCAGCGCCGTGGGTGGAGGTGCACACTAACCAGTGCGCCGATGTAGATATATTGTCAAGATTAGGCTCAAGGTGAATAGTGTAAGTAAACCCCTTTTGCTTCAACGTTTCTGCAAGAGCGTCTGCAACGTATTCCGCAGCACCTAACATCGTGCCAACTATAATTTCAAAGTGCTTAGTCATTAACTATTTACCAATACAAAAAGAAGAAAATATCTTTCCAAGAAGATCATCAGAGGTAAATTCACCCGTGATTTCGCAAAGTGCCTGATGGGCTAACCGCAATTCTTCGGCTAAGAGTTCACCCGCCATTGCATCATGCAGCTGTTGCTCTCCCGTTGTCACGTGATTATTTGCTTGATCGAGTGCGTCAATGTGTCTACGGCGAGCAATGAATTGGCCCTCCGTTGTCGTATCGAACCCCATGGTGGTTGCTAAATGAGACTTTAACGTATCAACGCCATCCCCCTGTTTAGCAGACAAATTGATAACAGATATATCGCCTTGCTGGGTGGCAACGGTACTTTGGCCTACATCTAAAGTGCTTAAATCGGCCTTATTTCTTACTACAGTAACCGGAATACCTAGGGGTAAACGCTGCATAAACTCCGGCCAAATCTCGAACGGGTCGATGATAGATGTGGCCGTTGAATCTACGACAAAGAGAACGTGATCAGCATCGCTTATCGCTTGCCAGGCACGTTCAATACCAATTTGCTCTACTTTGTCGGGGCTTTCTCGTAGACCCGCCGTATCGATAATGTGAACGGGCATACCATCAATATGAATATGCTCTTTTAATACATCTCGGGTTGTACCGGCAATGTCGGTGACTATGGCACTTTCTCTACCTGCCAGTGCATTCAGTAAGCTTGATTTACCAGCATTGGGTCTACCGGCGATAACCACCTGCATACCTTCGCGTAAAAGAGAGCCTTGCTTTGCTTGCTCCCGCACTGAAGCCAAGCTTTGAACAATGGCTGCAAGGTCCCCAGACACTTTGCCATCAGAAAGAAAGTCTATTTCTTCTTCAGGAAAATCAATCGCTGCTTCAACATACATGCGAAGATGAATAATTTGGTCGGATAAGGTTTGGATTTGTGTTGAAAAATCACCTTGAAGGGAGCGTAACGCACTGCGTGCAGCCTGTTGTGAACTTGCGTCTATTAAGTCAGCAATGGCCTCTGCCTGAGCTAAATCGAGCTTATCATTGAGAAAAGCTTGCTCGCTAAACTCGCCAGGATTGGCTAATCGAGCACAGCCTGTAGCGAGTACCGCGTTAATAAGCATGTCCATGACAACTTGACCGCCGTGCCCTTGAAGCTCAAGTACATCTTCGCCAGTAAATGAGTTAGGGCCCTTAAAGAAAAGCGCGATGCCTTGGTCTATGACGGTTTTTTTACTATCAATAAACGAAGTATAGGCAGCTTGTCTAGGTGTGAGTTCACAGGGCACTAACGCGTGTGCGACTTCCTTTGCCTTTGGGCCTGACACGCGAATAATTCCCACACCGCCTCGTCCTGGAGCCGTTGCCTGAGCAGTAATAGTGTCCGTTGAGAAGGTGAGTGAATCCATAATTAATCGCGAAAATTCTTAAATTGAAACGGTTGACCAAGGTCAGACGATTTAACCAATGCCATTACTTGTTGAAGGTCGTCGCGTTTTTTACCCGTCACGCGCAGCTCTTCACCCTGAATCGCAGTTTGAACCTTGAGTTTGGCATCTTTAATCAGCTTAACGATTTTCTTCGCCATAGGTTGCTCAATACCCTCTTTAAACGCAATGGTTTGGCGATAGGTTTTGCCATGGGCATCAAAAGGTTTTACATCTATGGAAGACGTATCCACATTTCGTTTTGAACAAGCCGTTCTAAACATGCTTTCCATTTGCTGAAGTTGAAATTCAGCCTCTGCTTTCATAACAACGGTTTTCTCTTTGTAATCAAAGCTAGCTTCAATTCCGCGAAAATCGAAACGCGTAGAAAGCTCTCTGCTTGCGTTTTCCGTTGCGTTTCGTACTTCTTCCATATTTATTTCTGAAACAATATCAAATGATGGCACAGTAAATTCCTCGTTAGACAAAACAGCCCGCTTAGGCGGGCTGTATAATTAAACAAACAATATGTTATTTATTGCTTATGCCCCGCTTCTCCATGGAAGCATAGATCATTTTGGCTTGAACCAGTGTGATGACATTACTCACCAACCAGTATAGTACCAGACCTGCAGGGAACCATAAGAAGAACACACTCATCATCACCGGCATCCACTGCATTATTTTTTGCTGCATAGGGTCGGTAATGGTAGTGGGTTGCAATTTTTGTAGTAAATACATGCTTGCACCAGTTAATACTGGCAACACAAAGTAGGGGTCTTTAGTCGATAAATCGGTTATCCATAGCACAAAGTCTGCATGGCGAAGTTCAACACTTTCCATTAATACCCAATACAGGGCTAGGAAAATAGGCATTTGTAAAAGCAAAGGTAGACAGCCACCCATAGGGTTTACTTTTTCTTTGCGATACAACTCCATCATCGCTTGAGACATTTTTTGTCTATCGTCGCCAAAGCGGTCTTTAAGCTGCTGCATCTTAGGGGCTAAGTTACGCATACGGGCCATTGACTCGTATTGCTTTTTGGTTAGCCAATACATAGCGCCTTTAACCACAATAGTGATAAGAATGATTGCAACACCCCAGTTATTCACAAGGCTATGTAAGAAGGTAAGCAGTGAAAACAACGGCTGAGAAATCCAAAATAGAATGCCGTAATCAACAGTTAGGTCTAGACCTCGCGCTATTTTTGCAAGGCTATCTTGGTCTTTAGGACCCATATAGAGCGTTGAGGCAATTGTTTTAGACTCTCCGGCGTTGATGGTCTCAGCAGGTGAAAGCACACCAATAACTGCAAACTGATTATTAATATTGCGAGAATAAAGGGTGTTGGTTTGTTCTTGAGAAGGAACCCATGCAGACACGAAATAGTGCTCTAGCATTCCCACCCAACCAGCTTTAGTGGTTTTGCGTAGGTTTTCGTCCTCTATCTCATCAAAAGAATACTTATCGTATCTATCATCTTCTGTAGAGAATGCCGCACCGCGATAGGTCGGCATAAACATATTACCGTCGTCTTCAAAGTCCATAACCTGCTTTAGCTGGGCATATGGCTGAACGTTTGCAGCGGTGCTCGTTGCGTTTTGCACATCATAACTTACGCTCACATCGTAGTGGCCTTGGGTAAACGTAAAGGTTTTAGTAATTGAAAGACCCTGACTATTCTTCCATGTTAATGGCACCACTAAGGTATCGCCATTAAGCTGATAAGCCGATTGTTGTGCGGTATAAACGGGTCTGCCAGTTGCGCTAGCATCTGGGCCTTGCTTACCAATTAATCCACTTTGCGCAACGTACAACCCCATGCCCGAACGCAATAAACTGTAAGGCTCATCAGAACCCTGAGTCACTGGAAATTTTATTAGATTTGCAGAGATAACATCGCCGCCTAATAAATCGATACGCACATCTAGCGTGTCAGTTTTTACCTCGATAATGCGATTTGTGTTTTGCGTTTGAGCTATGGCTTGTGCAGCAGGTACACTATCGCTTGTAGGAACATCTTCACTTTGTGCTTCGTCAAAAGAAGGTACACCTTGATTTGCTTGTTGCGTCTGTTCTTGCTGAACAGGATTTATAGGCTGTGGCCCATAATCTTTTTGCCAAGCTTGCCATAGCAAAAAGGTAACTAGCGCTAGGCCAATTATCAGAAAACTGCGTTGCGATTCCATATAGGTCTCTTTATTTTGAGTGTTTATCTTGTTGTTTTTCTGGTACCGGATCGTAACCCCCGGCATGCAAAGGCTGACATTTTAATATGCGTTTAAACGATAACCAACCGCCTTTTACTAATCCGTGTGTTTTTAGTGCGTCTATAGCATACCAAGAACAGGACGGATGGAAACGACATCGTTGGCCTAAAACAGGCGAAATAAACCATTGATAAAATTTTATCAATGCCAGAGGAACTGCAATTAAGAGTTTCCGCAACGCTTGTTTAATTTTTTCCATAGCTTTTCTAAAGTTGCAAAAACTTCTTGGTTGCTAAGATTATCGGCACCTGACTTACCTATAACGATAATATCTACATTTGGTAAGTGATGTTGTTTGTGTCTAAAACTTTCACGTACAAGTCGTTTGAGCCTATTTCTATCATGGGCTTTACGGACGCGTTTTTTCGCTATGGTAATACCGAGTCGCGAATTATTATGAGAGTTTTTTCTAGCTAGAATAGTAAAAGAGGGAGATACAGCTGGGATTGCGTTATCAAACACATAAGTAAAGTGGGAGGGAGTCAACAGACGCAACTCCCTTGAAAAATTATTTTCGCCCACTTTTGGCGTCTTTCTAATTAAGCTGAAAGACGAGCGCGGCCTTTTGCACGGCGAGCTGCTAGTACTTTACGACCATTTTTAGTCGCCATACGAGCACGAAAACCGTGAGAACGCTTGCGCTTAAGATTGCTCGGTTGAAATGTTCTTTTCATGACCAAAGTCTCACTTATATTTAGTTACAAACATAGGCGTTTTTTGGTAACACATTATTTCATTATTAAAATAATGTGGAGTTCTCACCAGAAAAGCCCATCGAAAAAGGACGCTGAATTCTAGAGATCTCGGGGGCTCGTGTCAATGCATAATGTAGCTTTTGGGGAGAATAATTGAACAATTTTTACTATTTTTTATTGAAATGAGTTATTTAAATTCATTAAGGCTGTGAATAACCCACTTTTATAGCATAGGTTATCCACAGTAGGGTGTGTAAAATCATGAATGTGGGGATCAGATCAAGGGCTTTTATTTTATTTTTAGGTGTAAGAAAGTCTAAAGTAAGTTCGTTTTGATCTAAAGGAAAAAATAATAATTTACAAAGAGTTATCAATTTGATCGTAGCGATCTGCTGAGATCGGGATTTACTTTTTGTTGATAAAATAAGATAATCCACAGACTAGAACGATAATTTACTTTCTCGCGATTATTCAACATACCTTCTAAGAACGTTCACGGCTTCCTCTTACGCGATGTCGACACTACTCTATTTGGTTTTTCGCGAGCAACGGGAGCTAACAACGTACCATGTCCTTATGGAACCAATGTCTTGAACGCCTGCGTCAAGAACTACCGACGCAACAATTCAGTATGTGGATTAGACCGCTTGTTTGTGAAGAACAAGAGGGATATGTAGCTCTTTTTGCGCCGAACCGCTTTGTTTTAGATTGGGTGAGAGATAAATATTTAGATAATATTACGGGTCTTCTCCGTGAGTTTGCAGGTGAAAGTACGCCACAATTGCACCTTGAAGTAATGAACCGTCAACGAGTCAACCACTCGTCGCAACAAAATTCAGCTTCTTCATCAGGTATGTCACAGTCTGCACCACGTCAGAACGCTTATCAGCACAGCGCCCAATCTCAGCCCGGTTCTAATCAATCAGGTTCTATACAACAAGGACATTCTCAGTCTGCGTCGCAATCGCAGCAATCGTCAGCTAATCAGAGTCCGACGTCTCATAACCCTTATAATCACAGTAATACGAACCAACATCATTCCCCGCAGAATAGTGGTGGTTTCTCTAGGGGCAATGATTTTGGCGATAATAATTCTGGTGATAAAAGCTTCGGTGATAAAAGCTTTGGTGATAGAAGCTCAGGAGATAGCAGTTCTGGGGATAGGAACAGCAGTATAAATGCAAACAGCAGCCGAAGTTACCATGAGCAAAACAGAGCAGCTAATCAAGCGTCCGCGCCTCGTACTCAGCCATCGCCCAGAGTAGTACCTATTCCCGAGGCAATGAAGCATAAGAGCAATATCAACCCAACCTATCAATTTGATAATTTTGTAGAGGGTAAATCAAACCAACTTGCTCGCGCGGCCGCGACGCAAGTAGCGAATAATCCTGGTGGTTCATATAACCCACTGTTTATATATGGTGGCACCGGCTTAGGTAAAACTCACTTATTGCATGCAGTAGGTAACGGTATTGTTGCAAATAATGGTGATGCAAAGATTGTGTACATGCACTCCGAACGATTCGTGCAAGACATGGTGAAAGCATTGCAGAATAACGCTATCGAAGATTTCAAGCGTTTTTACCGCTCTGTTGATGCTCTGCTTATTGATGATATTCAATTTTTTGCTAATAAAGAGCGATCGCAAGAAGAGTTCTTTCATACCTTCAATGCGTTGTTGGAAGGAAATCAGCAGATCATTTTGACATCGGATCGTTATCCAAAAGAGATCGATGGCGTTGAGGATCGGTTAAAATCCCGGTTTGGATGGGGCTTGACCATTGCGATCGAACCGCCAGAACTTGAAACACGGGTTGCGATCTTAATGCGGAAAGCTGCAGAGAATCGCATTCACCTTCCTAATGAAGTGGCATTCTTTATCGCGAAACGATTGCGTTCTAATGTTAGGGAATTAGAAGGGGCATTAAATCGGGTTATTGCCAATGCTAATTTTACTGGTCGACCCATTACTATTGATTTTGTCAGAGAGGCATTGCGTGACCTTCTCGCTTTACAAGAAAAGCTTGTAACTGTTGATAATATTCAGAAAACCGTGGCAGATTATTATAAGATAAAGGTAGCTGATATTTTATCTAAGCGAAGAAGTAGAAGTGTTGCTCGTCCTCGTCAAGTTGCAATGGCGCTGGCCAAAGAGTTGACCAACCACAGCTTACCAGAACTCGGTAATGCCTTTGGTGGAAGGGACCATACTACGGTACTCCATGCGTGTAGAAAAATAGAGCAGCTAAGAGAAGAAAGTCATGATATAAAAGAAGACTATAAAAACCTCATTAGGACATTGTCTTCCTAAATAATACGACCTTAGAGGCGAGATAGCACTGCGATGAAATTTACTATAAGCCGCGAACAGTTTTTACAACCCCTCCAACTCGTGTCTGGTGCTGTTGAGCGTAGACACACGTTGCCTATTTTATCTAACGTACTGATTAAAGTTAGCGAAGGCGCATTGTGGTTAACCGGTACAGATTTAGAGGTTGAGCTTATTTCAAGCATTAAGCTTGAATCTGAATTTACCGAAGGGGAAATTACCGTACCTGCCAAAAAGCTTTTTGATATTATTCGTGGCATTTCTGAAGGTACTGATATTCACTTCTCCATCGATGGCAGTAAAGCACTCATTAGAGCTGGCCGCGGTCGTTACACTCTATCCACTTTGTCTGCCAGCGACTATCCAAATTTGGAAGACTGGGAGGGTGAGGTTGAGTTCGAATTGTCTTGCAGTGACCTTAAACGTCTAATCGATTCCACCAGTTTTTCAATGGCGCAGCAAGACGTGCGCTATTATTTGAATGGAATGTCGCTAGAGACCGAGGAAAATGTCATTCGCACAGTGGCGACAGATGGCCATAGATTAGCGCTTTGTCGTCTTAACTATGAAACTGCATTACCGGCACGCCAAGTCATTATTCCTAGAAAGGGCGTATTAGAAATTTCTCGGTTAATCTCTGACGATGATAAATCGTTAAAGGTGCAGATTGGTGCCAATCATCTTCGTATATTTTCAAATGACTTTATCTTTACGTCAAAATTAGTAGACGGGCGTTTCCCTGATTATCGTAGGGTACTTCCTCAAAATGGCGATAAAGAAATTATTGCCAGCAAAGCGGTGTTAAAAGAAGCCTTTTCACGCGCAGCAATTCTATCGAATGAAAAATTCAGAGGCGTTCGCTTAAATCTTGCTACTGGCGAGCTGAAAATTACGGCCAACAACCCAGAGCAAGAAGAGGCTGAGGAAAACGTAGACGTGCAGTACGAAGGCGATGACCTTGAAATTGGCTTCAACGTTGCGTACCTCATTGATGTATTGAATTCTTTAAATTCAGATATGGTTAAGGTTAGCCTGTCTGATTCAAATGCGAGTGCGTTAATTGAAGATAATGCCGATGACGCTGCGCTTTATGTCATCATGCCTATGCGTTTGTAGCACTGCAGAAAGTAACAACATCAATTTAAGGCCTACAGCATTATTTTAATTGCTATCGATAGAGCGGTGCATTGGTTATCAATGTATCGCTTTTATTCCCTTTAGAGTTCTATTATGAAATTGGACCAGGTTCAAATTGCGAACTTCCGTAATTTGTCGTCTATTAGTTTCTCCCCGTCTCCTTCTTTAACGATCATCCAAGGTGTTAACGGTAGCGGTAAATCGTCTCTTATAGAGGCGCTTTATTACCTTGGGTTTGGCCGTTCTTTTCGCACCAACAAACACAGCGCTGTTATTCAACACGATAAGAATGAGTTTAGTGTATTTGCATCGTGTCATAACGAAAATGGTGATAAGCAAAAGATAGGTTTTCAGCGAACTAGGGGAGACCAATTTACCTGTAGTATCGATGGTGAACATTCTAAAAAGCTTTCTGATTTAGTGAGCTTGGTACCTATTCAATTATTCACGCCGCAAAGTACTGACCTCATTATAGGCTCTCCCTCTGAAAGACGTCGGTTTTGTGACTGGGGATTGTTTCACGTGAAACATGAGTTTCAGTCGGTTGCGAATCAATATGCCAAATTCTTAAAGCATAGAAATGCACTACTAAAACAGCAGGCTAATCTATCCGCTCCAGAAAACCAGTATTGGGAAAGTCAATTTGCGTTGTTAGGTGAAAAACTTACTGAGATCAGAGAAGAGTACCTGCTTTCATTGACACCAATATTTGAAAAATACGCCAAAGAATTCTTACCAACCTTTGAAGTCAAACTGAGTTACTATAAAGGATGGGAAAAAGATGCGTCTTTATCAGAAAGCCTAGTTAAAAAGAAAGAGTATGATGGTAAAATAGGACATACTTCTTCTGGGCCGCACAAAGCTGATGTTAAGCTTAAAGTGAATGGTGTTAATGCCCAAGAGCTGTTATCCCGAGGTCAGCTTAGAATGGCTGTCGCGGCGCTACAAATGTCACAAACAGAATTATTTAATACCACTACAAATAGAAAAAGTATTTTTCTGTTAGATGACGTCGGTGCAGAACTAGACGCCGATAAAAGAGAACAATTTATTGACGGGTTATTAAGGATGGACACGCAGGTTTTCGTTACTGCAATTGAATCCACTCAACTCGAATTTATACAAAAATACAACGAAAAGAAAATGTTTCACGTGGAACATGGAAACGTGAAAGAGGAGTAAAAGCTAGTATGTCAGAAGAGAACAACTACGACTCGTCCAGTATTAAGGTACTTAAAGGATTAGACGCTGTAAGAAAACGTCCGGGTATGTACATTGGTGATACCGATGATGGCACCGGTTTGCATCACATGGTTTTTGAGGTGGTCGACAATTCAATTGACGAAGCCCTTGCTGGTCACTGTTCTGAAATTGTCGTGCTTATACACAGCGACGGTTCTATTTCTGTATCTGATGATGGTCGCGGTATACCAACAGAGCTTCATGAAGAAGAGGGTGTTTCTGCAGCCGAAGTTATCATGACGGTTCTACATGCTGGCGGTAAGTTTGATGATAACTCATATAAAGTTTCTGGTGGTCTTCACGGTGTTGGCGTTTCTGTTGTAAATGCACTTTCAAGCCGACTCAAGTTACGCATCCGACGTAACGGTAAAGCCCATGAGCAAGAGTATAAACATGGTGTTCCACAAGAACCACTAGCTGTAACGGGCGATACAGATAAAAGTGGAACTATGATCCGCTTCTGGCCAAGCGAAGAAACATTTACTAATACCCTTTATCATTACGACATTCTTGCTAAACGTTTACGCGAACTCTCATTCTTGAATTCTGGCGTATCGATTAAGCTGAAAGACGAAAGAGACGGTAAAGAGGACCACTTCAAATACGAAGGTGGTATCAAAGCGTTTGTCGAATATCTCAATGATAAAAAGACAGCTATTCACCAAAAAGTGTTCCATTTTAGTGCTGAACGGGAAGACGGTATTAGCGTTGAAGTTGCTATGCAGTGGAATGATAGCTTCCAAGAAAATGTATTTTGCTTTACCAATAACATTCCTCAGCGCGACGGCGGAAGCCATTTAGCCGGTTTTCGTGGCGCTTTAACACGTACGTTAAATAACTACATGGAAAAGGAAGGGTTAAACAAGAAAGCAAAAACTAACGCCAGTGGCGATGATGCTCGTGAAGGTCTAACCGCAGTTATTTCTGTAAAAGTGCCTGATCCTAAGTTTAGCTCGCAAACAAAAGACAAACTGGTTTCTTCAGAGGTTCGTCCTGTGGTTGAATCAGCAATGAATGAAAAGCTTGCAGAGTTTCTTTTAGAAAACCCTTCTGAGAGTAAAATTATCGCGAACAAGATAATCGATGCTGCTCGCGCTCGGGAAGCCGCTCGAAAAGCCCGTGATATGACTCGTCGAAAGGGCGCATTAGATTTAGCAGGTCTTCCTGGTAAGCTTGCTGATTGCCAGGAAAAAGACCCGGCATTGAGTGAGCTTTATATCGTGGAAGGTGACTCTGCTGGCGGTTCAGCCAAGCAGGGCAGAAACAGAAAAAACCAAGCTATTCTTCCGCTTAAAGGTAAGATTCTAAACGTAGAAAAAGCGCGCTTTGATAAAATGCTTTCTTCTCAAGAAGTGGCAACGCTGATTACCGCTCTTGGTTGTGGGATTGGACGTGATGAATACAACCCTGAAAAGTTGCGCTACCACAGCATCATTATCATGACGGATGCGGATGTGGACGGTTCTCATATTCGAACGTTGCTACTGACTTTCTTCTACCGTCAAATGCCAGAAATTATTGAGCGTGGGTACGTGTATATTGCTCAGCCACCACTTTATAAAGTAAAAAAGGGCAAGCAAGAACAGTATTTGAAAGATGATGATTCATTAACAAATTACCTAACGTCCATAGCCGTAGATGGTTCTTCATTACACACGAGTTCTGATGACCCAGGCATTTCGGGTGTTGGTCTTGAGAATCTTGTTAAGCAGTATCAAGCCGTGGAAAAAATGATTAATCGTATGAAGCGGTTAATGCCACAGTCTATGCTTTATAGAATGCTATATACGCCAACACTTGACGTCCAAGATTTGAAAAATGAGGACGCGCTAGAAAACGTTGCTAAGCACTTTGTTGCTCAGCTTACTGAACGCGAGAACGATGGTGCGACGTACAGTTATGAAATTAGACGCGATCAAGAGTTAAGCGAATATTACATTACTATTATTATGCGTATGCACGGTATCGACTACGAGTATATTATTGATAGAGAGTTTATCGATTCTAACGAGTATGCACGTTTACGTGACTTGAACCTTGCTATCAACGATATGATGGGACCTGAAGCTTATATTCAGCGTGGGGAGCGTAAGCAACCCGTAGACTCATTTAAAGCAGCTCTTGATTGGTTGATGAATGAAGCTAAACGCGGTCAGTACATTCAGCGCTATAAAGGTCTTGGTGAAATGAATCCAAGCCAATTATGGGAAACTACAATGGACCCAGACAGTCGTCGCATGCTTCAAGTTAGCATTGAGGATGCTATTAGCTGTGATCAATTGTTCACAACGCTAATGGGCGACCAGGTTGAACCTCGTAGAGAGTTCATTGAAGCGAATGCACTGAAAGTTGCAAACCTTGACGTATAGGCTGTTGGATTAACCCTAGTCAAAAAGTAACACCGTTTGCTAAAGCAAAGCAATTCAGCTTTAGATGGGGTTAAAATAAAAAAGGCGATTTATTAAAATCGCCTTTTTTTGTGGAAGAAAGAAATAGATAAGCGGGTGAAAGAAAAACCCAATGCTATATTTTAGTTTCGCATTAATTATATCCTAGTAACGGTGAGCGCCACTTCTTTTGAGCCAGCGCGACGAATAACAAAGCGATACATACCGGTAGATGATGGAGTGAATTGAAGGTTCTCTGAGCCTTGCTCACAGGCTAAGTAAACCGTTGTGCCTAACATTACAGGTTGGCCTTTGTACTTGCCTCCACAGCTTTGTGAAGGCGTCCAGTTAGCATCAGACAATCTGAAGTCGTAAGGTTGCCCATCTGCAATTAACTCAACATCAACTGACCATGCTGCTTTATTGTTATCAACGACTTTACGGGTAAACTTATAGCTAGGGTCGGCTTCCCACCAATTAAAAACCCCTCTGAGATACATATTCTCAAACTCTATAGCAGGTGATGAAGATGGGAGCTCTGGAATGCTAAACCCACTTTTGCTTGAACACGCTGAGAGTGAAAGACAACACAATAAAACTGATAATAACTTTTTCACTAATACTCCAGATATAAAAAAGCCCAACAGAGTCGGGCTTTAAATTTCACTTTACGAGATATTGTTATCTCATAAATTTGGCCTAGGACTTCGCAAGTATAGAAATATCTGCGGTAGTAAGGAAAAGTTGCCTTAAAAGCGTCAACAACGCAAGTCTGTTTTTCTTAACCGCTTCGTCTTCTGCCATAACCATAACGTTATCGAAGAAATCATCAATAGCGACACGCAGCGTTGCAAGAGTGGTAAGAATAGCCGTGTAATCTTGCGAACCAAGCGCTTCACTCACTTTCATTTCTGACTCAGACAGTGCTTCAAATAACGCTTTTTCTGATGTTTCTGAAAGAAGGGCATCATTAATGTGTACTGTAGCGTCAATATCGACATGTTGCTTTGCCAGAATATTCGCTACGCGTTTATTTGCTGCCGCTAGAGCTTCAGACTCATCTAACGATTTAAATAGAGCCACAGCATTAATTCGCGCAAGGTAGTCAGCTGGCTTAGTAGGGCGTCTTGCCGCGACCGACTGAATAACATCAATCGCTACCTGTTTATCCTGAAGTAACGCTGTAAAACGACCAAGGACAAAATCTACAACCTGCGATTGAGCTTTGTCATTTGAAAGTTTTTCTCCATAAACTTCAATTGATTTTGTTACCAATGTAGTTAAATCAAGTGGAAGTGATAACTCAGTGATAATACGCAGTACACCAATGGCTGCACGACGAAGGGCAAATGGGTCTTTGTCACCTTTAGGCAGCTGGCCAATACCAAATATACCAACTAGCGTATCTAGCTTATCAGCAAGCGCTACTGACGCGCTGACGCCGTTACTCGGAAGAGTATCACCGGCAAAACGAGGCATATACTGTTCATACAGGGCTTGTGCAACGTCAGAGTGCTCGTTGTCGTTTAAGGCATAGTATTTTCCCATTACGCCCTGTACGTCTGGGAATTCCATAACCATGTTGGACATGAGGTCTGCTTTAGCTAACAGTCCGGCACGTGTCGCATGTGCTTCGTCTGCATTTATTTGTGCTGCAATAAAGCCTGACAACACAGAGATGCGCTCTGATTTTTCTTTAAGCGTACCAAGTTGCTTTTGAAATAGCACGGTGCTAAGGCTATCAAGACGGCTCTCTAAGGATACTTTTCTATCGCTGTTATAGAAGAACTCAGCATCAGCTAGGCGAGGGCGGATAACTTTTTCATTGCCTGAAATGACCTGAATAGGGTCGCTACTTTCAATATTACTTACAAATAGGAAGGTATTCACCAAGTCGCCATTGGCGTCTAGAAGAGGAACATATTTTTGGTCGTCTTTCATCGTATAGATGAGCGCTTCTTTTGGTACCGCAAGGAAGCCTTCATCAAACCCTGCCTGCATCACTACTGGCCATTCAACGAGTGAAGCAATCTCTTCGAGCAGTGCTTCATCATAGTCAGCCTTTAGGGATAACGCTGTAGCAGCGTCTTCTAACTGTTGACGAGTTTTCGCTTTACGCGCTTCAAAGTCTGCAATGACATATTGCGACTCAAGAGCCGTTGCATAATTATCAGCATGATCAAGTTCAAACCGAGCTTCGCCGTGGAAGCGGTGTCCCTGTACGGTTCTGCTACTTGCTAAACCAAGGGTGTTGATATTGATAACTTCGCTGCCATAAAGTACACAAAGCGTATGGACAGGGCGAATGAATTGCGTGCTATGACTACCCCAGCGCATAGGCTTTGGAATAGGTAGTTTACTTATGGCCTGATTGATTAAACCCTCAAGAAGGGTGCTTACACCTTGACCTGGAACGTGTGCCTTATGCAGCAACCATTCGCCTTTGTCTGTAACCAGACGCTCTGCGTCAGCAACGTCAATTCCGTTGCCACGTGCCCAGCCTTGTGCCGCTTTAGTGGGGTTGCCATCGGCATCGAAGGCTGCGCTTACCGCAGGGCCTCTTTTTTCAACGACTTTATCTTCTTGACCTTCTGCCAAATTAGAAACATAAACCGCTAAACGCCTAGGCGCGGCGAACCAGCTTACTGAACCAAAAGGAAGGTTGGCAGTGGTAAGTGCTAATTCAAACTGTTGAGCAAATGCTTCACCAAGTGTTTTAAGTGCCTTTGGTGGTAGCTCTTCAGTTCCTAATTCAACTAAACAATTTTCCGTACGCACGCCTATGCCTCCTTGTTGCAAAGCGGAAAGCCTAATGCTTCGCGAGCTTGGTAATAACTTTCAGCACACGCCTTAGCTAACGCACGTACTCGTAGAATGTAACGCTGCCTTTCAGTTACTGATATAGCGTGACGAGCGTCTAGAAGATTAAACGCCTGAGACGCTTTCATAACCTGTTCGTAAGCCGGCAAAGGAAGATTATTTTCAATCAAAATTTCGCTCTGCGCCTCACATTCATCAAACGTTCTAAACAATGCCTCTACATTGGCATGCTCAAAATTATACGTTGATTGCTCAACCTCGTTTTGATGGAACACATCTCTGTAGGTCACTTTACCAAGAGGACCATCTGTCCACACGAGGTCGTAAATACTGTCTACGCCCTGCACGTACATGGCTAGACGTTCTAAGCCGTAGGTGATCTCACCGGTAACAGGCTTGCACTCGATACCACCAACTTGTTGGAAGTAGGTAAACTGAGTGACTTCCATACCATTTAGCCACACTTCCCAGCCTAAGCCCCATGCGCCAAGTGTTGGTGACTCCCAGTTGTCTTCAACAAAACGAATATCATGTACAAGTGGGTCGAAACCTAATTCTTTCAAAGATCCCAGATACAATTCTTGAATATTATCAGGTGAGGGCTTTAGCATTACCTGGAACTGATAGTAATGCTGTAGGCGATTCGGGTTCTCACCATAGCGACCGTCGGTAGGTCGACGACATGGCTGAACATAAGCACTGCTCATTGGCTCAGGACCTAA
Source organism: Alteromonas sp. P256 (assembly GCF_036864455.1). Taxonomy (NCBI): domain Bacteria; kingdom Pseudomonadati; phylum Pseudomonadota; class Gammaproteobacteria; order Alteromonadales; family Alteromonadaceae; genus Alteromonas; species Alteromonas sp. P256. The sequence continues at coordinate 23,314 of NZ_JAZETM010000006.1, read as the reverse complement.
CGAGCGTAGGAATGTCATAGGGTGAAATGTGCCGGCACCCACTTCCATATCTAAAGGCTGAATTATAACGCAGCCTTGACGCGCCCAGTAGTCTTGAAGCGCTAGGATTAACCCTTGAAAGGTTTTAATATCGTATTTCTGCATACATCCGCTGCTTAATAGTTAGCTGTCATAAAAAAGATGGCTTAGTATACAATTTGTGACGCGGAGTATGTAGGTGTAACGGGTGAAAAAAAGCCTAGAAAGCCGGTATTACAACAAGGATTTAATATTTGATGGCAAGTAACGCAATAAAGCGGTGTGCGTGGGTGACTGATGATCCTATTTACCAGGCATATCACGACAATGAGTGGGGCGTACCAGAAACCAATAGCCAGGCGTTATTTGCTAAATTGTGCCTCGACGGCCAACAAGCCGGCTTATCTTGGCTTACCATTCTCAAAAAGCAAAAAAATTACGAGCGCGCTTTCTATAATTTTGAGCCAAGCGCTATTGTACAAATGACTGAAGACGACGTAGAAAGGTTAATGCACGATAACGGTATTGTGAGAAACAGACTAAAAATTAAGTCTATCATTCGAAATGCAAAAGCCTTTTTGGAGATAGAAAAGTCGCAGCCTTTTAATCAGTATATTTGGCAATTTACAGGTGGAAAGACACTAGTGAATAATTGGCAGTCTCATGATGATATTCCAACGTCGACAGAAGAGTCTAAAGCAATGTCAAAAGCATTGAAAAAGGCGGGCTTTAACTTTGTTGGTGAAACTATTTGTTATGCATTTATGCAAGCAGTTGGAATGGTGAACGATCATGAGACAGGATGTCATTGCTATGATGCAGCCACAAAGCTTGCCGTAAAAAGTATGCCGTGAAGGATATGCGGTAAGGGAGCTGCACAAGGAATACAGAGGCTTTTAAGTTGCGCAACTCAAAGCTTGAACAAGAAGCTATATTTGCAAACACATTCCCTCGGGCACAAAAAAAGCAGTATACCAATACTGCTTTTTTATAAGTCGCGCTTTCCCTAGTCGGTGAATAGCCAGCTCCAGCTAAGCATTTGTATAGCTAAATATCTATAAATAAGCAGCTATAACTAAGTGCCTGTATAAAGAATACTCACGCAATTGACTCACAGTATTGTTTGAGTTTAGGTAACTCATCTAATACTTTCGACTCGTATTCAGATTCTATCTGCTCTCTCGCCTGGTCTTGCTTTCTACGCTCTTGCTTTGACAGCTTTTGTCTTGCTTCTAACACGGCAAAACCACTTATCTCGACAAACAAAGCATAGGTATGTGGATAGGTTGCTTTAAAATCGGGTGGCTCGTTCAGCGGTAACGCGTTGAGTAAGTTAACAATACGTATAACGCCCTCAGATAGGTCGCACTGCTGCTGCTCCATCGCCTTTGCGATAAGTATCACGCTTTCAGTTATGTTGCTTATACGTGAATTTTTGGCCTTATCCTGTCGAATACCCTGCTGTTTAAGCAAAAATAGCAATTTACCTGCGTAAACACCAAGGCCCAAAATAACTACTAGTGCTACACCAGTTAGTACTACCCACAGCATTGAAATATCCCGTTCTAGTTCTTAAAGTCGTCAATCTTAATAGCGTCTAACTCATCAAACGGATCGCTCTCTTCTTCATCGTCTTCATCGACAATGCCAAGTAGGTCGCACAGTACGCGATGTCGAGCCATCTTTTCATCAACGTAACGCTGCTGTTCTCTAGTAAGCTTTTTATCTGCATCTAGGTTATCTAACAAATCGGCAAGACGTTGATCTGCTTCTAAGGCGGCTAGCTCTTGTGCAGGCGTAGCATATTTTTTCTTTTCGGTAGGCGTTGGTGCAACACCTTTTGCCTTAACTAATGCAATAGGTTTCTTACTGCCTAAACGCGGATCTTTCTTTTCGCTACTTTTTCCGCCACCCGCTTTGCCTTGCTCTACATTATGGCGACTGCCTGCTGGCTTGCCTTTATGTTTTTTAGGACGTGGAGTATCAGATTTTCGATTTTCGCTAGGCTTAAAGTCTGGATCCTTACGAACGCCGATAAGGCCAACTTTACGGGATTTTTTTGAACGTGACATATATTCCAAATAAGAGAATGTGTAAAAGACTTCTTCATTATAGCGCGAATTGCTTAAAGCTTCCTCATCAAAACGACATCACTACTGGGGAATTTGATATCAAAACCATCACGTCGAGCAAGATAAGAAAAGGTACGTTCACTGAAAAAGCTCACATGCGTTGGGTCGTTCTTATAATGCCACGTTGCAAAACGTTCTTTATCAATCACTCTTTTTGTCATAATGGCCAGAATACCATTAGGATTTAGCATGCTCGTTAATATGGACCATTCTTTTGCGGGGTGGTGGAAGTGTTCTATCGCTTCGGTACATGTAATGACGTCAAAGCTTCGGTTTAACACCTCCTCGAAGGGGGCATAGAAAGGATCGTAGATGTCGACATTTAATCCTTCATCTTCCAACATTTTTGCAAGTACTGCTGCTGGCCCACATCCAAAATCCAATGCTGTTTCGCCAGTATTTATAAGTGATAGAAGAGGGTTTATAAGTTTACGTAAAAACTGTTTATAACCATCGTCGTTAAAGCTGTTTTCGTGTTTATCGTATTCACTCCTCTCGGTATGTGCACTAGGTAGAAAGTCGGGATGTACAAATACAAGATCACATTCACTGCATTGTAAATACGGTCTTTTCTTGTCGTTAAAATAAGGAGTTATAGCGGAGGTAGAGCACAGAGGACATCGCATAGGATTTTAGTGAAACGCTGTTATTAATGCTGTAAGAGATACTACCAAATAAAAGCTCAGGTAATAAAAAGAAAAAAAGGCGATGGTTTGCACCATCACCTTATTTTGAATGAGTGTCAGATGACACCTCTCCCGTTATTTACACATCTTTGTGTTTTATGCTTCCCTAGCTGTGCTCCCCTTATTGTTTTTTTTAGCAGAGCGCTATTTTTGTTTTTGACCTTCTTGGCGCTTTATCCGATCTTCCGTGGGATATTTTTATATTTCATTATTATTATTGTTATTTAGTTTGTAAGCCTACAAGGGCAACAACAAACTACGCCGTTAGATTACACTAATAATTCTAAAATACAACTTATCAAGTAACAAAATTTTAACAATAAAAGAGGTTTTTTAAAAACTTAATGTAAACCAGAGACATAGTTCGACAATATCTCGATATCTTCATCGGTTAATTTCATGGCGATGTCGCGCATCATGCCATTCATACTGTTATGACGCTGACCTGACCGAAATGATTTTAATTGAGAAGCGGTATAGGTGGCGTGTTGGCCACTGATATCGGGGAAGCCTGATAGTGATGAACCATTACCTTGCGGTCCGTGACACGCGATACATGCAGTAATCCCACGCTCTTCGTCACCACCTTGGTACAATGCTTTTCCAGCTTCTATATATTGTTCTGCTGTTTCACCTGGCGTCGCTTCTTGACTAGAGAAGTACGCAGCTAAGTCTTCCATATCTTGTGTAGAAAGAGGAGCGGCCATACCGTTCATTACCGCATTGTTACGGCCTTCTTCGCCACCTGTTTGGGACGCAAGCTTAAACTCGGTAAGTTGTTTAACGAGGTACTTTTCATGTTGCCCAGCTAGCTTAGGGTTCATGTCAATCATACTATTGCCATCAGGGCCGTGGCACGCAGCACACACCGCTGACTTCGCTTTGCCCGCTTCCGCATCGCCTTTTGCTACAGCTGTAGCGCTAAGACCCAGTGACATACAAACCAACAAACACAGTTTTTTCATAAATAATCTCTTAATGGTTCCAACGGCTCACGTTAGATACGTGATATAATCCGTATTTTACACATTTAACGCGTCAGAAAAACCTATTCCATGATAAATCTAAGGGTTTTGGTCTGTTTTAACATTAAAAAGCTGTAAACCAGACGTTATGACGCATGTGGAGGTAAGTCTAGATGTCGTATTACACCAAAGCAAAGTTCTTTACCAGTGCACCTGATATTCGTCATTTGAAAGATGATTCTGGGATAGAGGTTGCATTTGCCGGTCGCTCAAATGCCGGTAAGTCCAGCGCGCTAAACACGTTAACCCGCCAAAAAAACTTGGCAAGAACAAGTAAAACGCCAGGAAGAACGCAGTTAATCAACGTGTTCGAGTTGGATGACAACTTACGTCTAGTAGATTTGCCCGGCTATGGCTTTGCAAAAGTACCTATGGCCACCAAGCTAAAGTGGCAGAAGTCACTGGGTGAATATTTGCAAAAACGCAAATCACTGAAAGGGCTGGTTGTTTTAATGGATATTCGTCATCCGTTTAAAGATTTAGACCAAGACTTAATTCATTGGGCTGTAGACGCTGGTATTCCAGTACTTGCGCTACTGACAAAGGCTGACAAACTTAAATCTGGTAAGCGCAAGTCTCAGTTACTGATGGCACAAGAGGCGGCATTAGCGTTTATGGGCGATGTTACCGTTAATACGTTTTCTTCTTTAAACCGTCACGGCTTGCCTGAACTTGAGCAGATGCTTGATAAGTGGCTTGGTCGCACTACTTCTGACGATGATGAAGCGACGGATGCTGAGTAAAAAGCAAAAAAATGCCTCGCTAAAAAAACGAGGCATTGAATGAGAGAAAACACATAAAAACCGACGATATAGAGTGGGTGAAAAACGAAAAGTTCAGAATAAGTTGAAAATAATTAAAAATGCTAATTCTGCCTGCGCTTCCGTTACTACCAAAATGTTTTTGTGACACCTTTTATTTGTGGCGCCTTTCATTTGTGGCATTTTTCAACAGGCATAAAAAAACCCCGGTAAATGACCGGGGTTAAAGCAAAGGTTTGAAAACAGCTTTCTCACCTCTGTACCCTACGTCGATAATGTTACAACAAGAGCACAAAAAGGCAAGTATAAATTGTAATTTAATTACCAAATATGGGTAAATTACATACGGCTTAATTAATTAAGTTGTAATCAAATTACTGAATTTTTCAAAGCGTCTGTGCCCAATTAATGAGCTTCATCCCAGTTTTCACCAATACCTACCTCAACATCCAGCGGCACATTTAGCGTTGCAGCACTTTCCATAAGAGTTTTTATGGTGCTGACATAATCATCAATTTTGTCTTCTTTTATTTCAAATACCAGTTCATCGTGCACCTGCATCATCATACTGACGTCGTCGCTGGCGTTTTTCGCAATCCAATCGTCCACTTTTATCATAGCCATCTTTATGACGTCAGCCGCTGTACCTTGCATTGGTGCATTGATAGCCGCTCTCTCAGCCCCTTTTCTTCGCGCTCCATTGCTTGCTTTAATATCTGGTAGATACAACCGTCGGCCAAACACAGTTTCAACGTAACCTTTCTCTTTTGCGCTCTCTCGGGTGCTGTCCATATAATCGAGTACACCAGGGTAGCGCTCAAAATACAGATCCATATATTTCTGTGCTTCGTTGCGTGGAATATTAAGCTGTTTGGCTAACCCGAATGCGCTCATGCCGTAAATTAAACCAAAGTTAATGGCCTTGGCGCTTCTGCGCTGCTCGGTGGTAACGTCATCAAGGGCAATGCCGAATACTTCGGCAGCGGTTGCTTTATGTATATCCTTTCCATTCGCAAACGCATCAAGTAAGCCTTTGTCTTTCGACAGGTGCGCCATAATACGAAGTTCTATTTGTGAGTAATCGGCTGCGACTATCTTGTTGCCTTTTCTTGGCACGAAAGCTTGTCTAACGCGGCGACCGGCTTCATTTCGAATAGGAATATTTTGTAAATTAGGATCGGTAGAGGATAGGCGACCTGTTGCTGTCACCGCTTGATGGTACGACGTGTGAACTCTGCCAGTACGGTGGTTAATCATTTTCGGAAGCTTATCGGTATACGTATTTTTGAGCTTGGTTAACCCTCTGTACTCCATAATTTTCTGAGGTAGTGGATATTCTAATGCCAGTTCTTGTAACACATCCTCAGAAGTTGAAGGCGCACCTTTTGGCGTTTTCTTAACAATAGGCAACGACATCTTCTCAAAAAGAATATGTTGCAGCTGTTTTGTCGATCCTAAGTTAAATGTTTCGCCTGCTTCTTCGTGAACTTCTTTTTCTAATTCTGCAATGCGAGTTGCCAGGTCTTGGCTTTGTTGACTCAACTGTTGGCTATCAATTAACACGCCCTGTTGTTCCATGCGGGAAAGTACACATGCTAAGGGCACTTCAACATCTATAAGCAGACGCTTTAACGAATCAATTGGCTCAAGCTTCTCCCAAATAGCATGGTGAAGACGAAGGGTAATATCGGCATCTTCTGCCGCGTATGGTCCAGCTTCGTCTAAGTTAATTTGATTAAACGTAAGTTGTTTAGCCCCTTTACCGGCGATGTCTTCAAAATGAATCGTTTTATGGCCTAAGTAGGCAAGTGCTAACGAGTCCATATCGTGTCGCTGCGCCGTGCTATTGAGCATGTAACTCTCCAGCATGGTGTCAAAGCCAATTCCATTAAGCGTAATGTCATAATTGGCCAGTACATTCTTATCGTACTTAATATGCTGACCAACTTTAACGGAAGATGGAGACTCTAGGATAGGCTTGAGGGTTTCAAGGACATACTCTCTAGATAGCTGATCTGGTGCATCTGGATAGTCATGGGCCACAGGCACATAGGCGGCTTTGCCCGGCTCTATACAAAAAGACACACCAACAATTTCAGCGTCCATATAGCTGAGGCTCGTAGTTTCAGTATCAAATGCAAACAGCTTAGCTTGTTTTAGCTTTTCCACCCATGCGGTAAATTGTTCCTCTTTAAAAACAACTTCATATTGAGAACGATCGATGTGCGCATGGTCTGAGAAAGCGCTTTCTGATGCATCAACAGTAGAGTCAGACGCGTCGTTTTTAGATGCATCGGATGGCTGGGCATCGCCCGCGCTTAGAAGTGCGCTAACCTCTGAATGCCATCGTTTAAATTCATATTCTGCAAATAGGTCGCGCAGGGTTTCATTATCTGCCGACGATGGCATTAACGCTTCTACATCGTAATCGAGATCCAAATCTATACTGATAGTTGCTAACGTATATGACAGCCTAGCTTGCTCTTCATATTCCGACATTTTAGCCGCCATGGTTTTGCTGCCTCGAAAAGACAGATCGGCAATTTTATCCAAGTTTTTGTATATCTCATCGATACCACCGATGCCGTTAAGCAGCGCTTGAGCGCTTTTGTCACCAACACCCGGTACGCCTGGAATATTATCTACTTTGTCGCCCTTCAATGCTAAGAAATCAATTACCAGCTCGGGAGGAATACCAAACTTGGTATTAACGCCCTCAATATCCATCGCCTGATTTGTCATGGTATTAATAAGCGTGACATGTTGATTGACCAACTGCGCCATGTCTTTGTCACCAGTACTGATAACAGTATCTATGCCTTTCTCGGTTGCGTGTTTAGCCAGTGTGCCAATAACGTCATCGGCCTCAACACCCGACTCAATAATTACTGGTAGCCCCATTGCTTTAATAATCGTGTGCAGAGGTGCTATTTGACTTCTTAGCTCGTCCGGCATAGGAGGGCGATTAGCTTTATATTCAGCGTAAATATCGTCTCTAAATGTTTTACCCTTTGCATCAAATATTACCGCCATATGGGTAGGGTTATATTGTTTGATAAGGCTCTTGAGCATATTTACTACGCCGTAAATGGCGCCGGTATCTTGCCCTTTAGAGTTTGTTAGCGGCGGCAGCCCGTGAAAGGCTCGAAAGAGATAAGAAGAACCGTCAACGAGGATAAAAGGAGACTTTTTAGATTCAGGCATAGAGGATAACTTTCCAACATAGATAATGATCGCAAGGATGCCACAGGAAGGGAAAGATCGCCATATAGGGCTGACAGATAACTAGGACACCGGGTTGTGGATAACTTTGTGATCTAAATATTCAGGCACACTGATCCAATTGATCTCATAAAAATAAAAGAACAAGGCTGAATGCAAGAAAAATAAGGGAATGAAGCAATGATGAGAACACAGCATACATGTTACAGAACATTCCATTTTATGTGGATAACTTGGTGTACGTGATATTTCGTTTAACCAAATCAGTGCAATAATGTAGCATAAGAATTTACAAAGCATATACGTAATGTTAAGAACTTTTTTAAAAAGTTTGGTTGTTTTATAGCCAAAAATTGCATAAGTCATGAACGACCTAGTCTGGAGGAAAAATATGAAGCAAGTTGCTGTGATTCTAAGTGGAAGTGGTGTCTATGACGGCGCAGAGTTACAAGAAGCCGTACTCACTTTGCTTGCTATTGAATTAGAAGGAGCGTCGTATCAGTGCTTTGCGCCAAATGCAGACCAGCTACATGTGATCAATCACTTAACCGGCGATGTGGTTGAGGGTGAGACTCGAAACGTATTGGTTGAGTCTGCGCGCATTACACGAGGCGACATAAAGCCGTTAACTGAATGCAATGTCGATAAATTTGATGTGTTAGTCTTACCCGGTGGGTTTGGCGCTGCAAAAAACCTATGCACGTTTGCTGTGGAGGGTGCCGACTGCTCATTTAATGAAGATGTGTTGACGGTATGTCAGGCATTTGCAAAAGCCAGAAAGCCAGCTGCCTATGCATGTATTGCTCCTGCACTTGCTGCAAAAGTCTACGGTAACGGCGTAAAACTGACTATCGGCAATGACAAAGGTACGGCAGAGGGGCTAAATGCGCTTGGTGCTTCCCACGTTGATTGTGATGTAGATGACGTTGTAATTGACAATGAGGTAAAACTGGTGACTACGCCAGCTTACATGCTTGCAGAAAATGTGTCACAAGCTCACCGCAGTATTTCAAAAATGGTAAAAACGGTACTTGGAATGAAGTAACCGAGAAAAATAAGAAACAGGGAGAAAACAAATCGTTTCTCCCTAAGTCATATAGCCCTATAATCGGCGATATAGCGTATTTCGTTTTCTGTTATTTATTTGCGACTTAACATCGTAAGCCATCATAAAAAGAAAGGCATAATAAAATGCACTACCGTGCCATCGTTCGTATTCTAGGGCTACTCATTGCGTTATTCAGCGTCACAATGATACCCCCCGGCATTGTGTCTCTTATTTACCAAGACGGTAGCGGGCTTCCATTTACGCTTGCGTTTATCCTATGCGTCGTGGGTGGTATGGCGTTGTGGTACCCCAATAGACAACAGAAGAATGACCTACGAGCCAGAGAAGGCTTTTTGATTGTGGCACTGTTTTGGTCGGTGCTGGCGAGTGTTGGTGCCATACCTCTAATATTGCTCGAACAGCCTAGCATGACGGTGACCGACGCGTTTTTCGAGTCGTTTTCTGGATTAACCACAACGGGCGCTACAGTAATAGAGGGTATCGATTTTCTGCCGCATTCCGTCCAGTTCTATCGTCAGCAGCTTCAATGGCTTGGTGGAATGGGGATCATTGTACTGGCCGTTGCGATACTGCCTATTTTAGGTGTTGGTGGTATGCAGCTATACCGTGCTGAAACACCTGGTCCGGTAAAAGACAACAAAATGACCCCGCGTATTGCTGATACTGCAAAGCATCTTTGGTACATCTATTTATCAATCACTATTGCGTGTGCCGGTGCATATTGGCTTGCTGGAATGAATGTGTTTGATGCCATATGCCATGCGTTTTCTACCGTCGCAATTGGCGGGTTTTCAAATCACGATGCCAGTTTAGGCTATTTTTCAAGCCCAATGGTCAATGTGGTGTGTACCGTATTTCTACTTATCGCAGCGCTTAACTTTTCGCTTCACTACGCCGCAGTAAGCTCTCGCTCTATGCGAGGCTACTTCAAAGATCCTGAGTTCAAAGCCTTTTTTATCATCCAGGCTTCGCTTATTTCTATCTGCTTTTTAGTTCTCACGCTTTCTGGGTATTACAGTTCGGCGGAAACGGCCCTTGATCAGGCAATGATTCAGGCAGTTTCAATCAGTACGACAGCAGGTTTCGCCACCACAGATTTCTCAGTGTGGCCTACGTTCCTACCTATAATGCTGATTTTTTCGAGCTTTATAGGAGGGTGCGCTAGCTCAACGGGGGGCGGGCTAAAAGTGGTTCGTGTTTGTTTGCTGTTCTTACAGGGTAGGCGTGAAGTCGACAGGCTTATCCACCCCAAGGCCGTATATGCGGTTAAATTTGGTGACAGAGCCATGCCTGATAAGGTAGTAGAAGCGGTGTGGGGATTCTTCTCTGCCTACGCCATTGTGTTTGTACTTATCATGATAGGTTTGATAGCCACTGGCTTAGATAATTTAAGTGCGTTTACAGCAACAGCAGCAATGCTCAATAACCTTGGGCCAGGCTTAGGCAGCGTTGCGGCAAACTATGCAGATGTGACTGATGGCGGCAAGTGGCTGCTTGTATTGGCGATGGTATTTGGACGTTTGGAAGTATTCTCATTACTTGTGCTGTTCTCGCCTACGTTTTGGCGAAGCTAAGTCAGTGCAATAAGAGCAACATGCTTTAGCCAAAGAAGAATGCGCTGGGTTGAAACAGCTTTTCCACATCGCCGATATACTTCTTATCTACTAAGAATAGAATGATGTGATCGTTAGCTTCAATTTTTGTATCGCTGTGGGCGATAATTACTTGGTCGTCTCTAACTACCGCACCAATGGTTGTACCTGGCGGCAGTTTAATATCGCCAATTTGCTTGCCAACGACCTTAGACGTATTTTCATCACCATGAGCAATAGCTTCTATTGCTTCGGCAGCGCCTCTACGCAGTGAGTAAACATTCACTATGTCTCCACGCCTTACATGTGTGAGAAGCGCTGAGATAGTTGCTTGCTGGGGAGAAAAGGCAATGTCAATTTCACCGCCCTGTACCAAATCCACATAGGCGCCGCGCTGTATCAGCACCATTGCCTTTTTTGCACCCATGCGCTTGGCGAGCATGGCAGACATAATATTGGCTTCATCATCGTTGGTAACGGCGATAAAAGCGTCGACCTGCTCTATATTTTCTTCGCCGAGTAACTCTGGATCTGATGCATCACCGCTAAATACGATGGTTTTATCCAGGTGTGCTGCGAGGTATTTGGCTCGTTCTGGACTAAACTCGATGAGCTTAACGTTGTGGTTATGCTCAAGCTTTTTCGCCAGTCCCGCGCCAATAAGCCCGCCACCTGCAATCATGATGCGCTTATAGCTAGACTCTAACTTTTGCAGTTCACTCATTACGGCGCGTATGTGCTTTGTTGCAGCGATGAAGAATACTTCATCATCTGCTTCTATCACCGTGGTACCTAGTGGGCGTATGGGGCGTCCACGGCGGTATATAGCTGCTACTCGCGTTTCTACATTAGGCATGTGGTCTTTAAGGGCCGACAGGGCATGTCCCACTAACAAGCCGCCATAATAGGCTTTTACGGCAACAAGACTTGCTTTGCCTTCAGCAAATTCTACAACCTGAAGTGCTCCAGGGTAGTCAATTAATCGTTTAATGGCTTTGGTGACTAGCTGTTCGGGGGCAATGATGTGGTCAACGGGAATGTCTTGCTGTTTGTAGAGTTGTGCTTGATAAATGATGTATTGCTCAGAGCGCACCCGGGCAATTTTTGTGGGGGTTTTAAACAGGCTGTAAGCAACCTGACACGCTAGCATGTTACTTTCATCACTGTTAGTCACAGCAATAAGCATATCGGCGTCTTCTGCACCCGCACTGCGCAGCACGTCTGGATGAGAGCCTACGCCAGTGACTACCTGCAAATCGAGTCTATCTTGGAGTGAGCGAAGAATACTGGGGTCAGAGTCAATAACCGTAATCTCGTTATTTTCACCCACCAAATTTTCGGCTAGTGTTCCACCGACCTGACCCGCACCCAAAATGATGATTTTCATCGTTATTACTTTGCCTTATTACACCGATTCGCCAGACGACTTTACCAGCCTCGCATAATAGAAACCATCCATTTGTTGTTCGCCCGGTAGAATTTGGCGACCAGGATTTTCACTGGTTTCTGTTTTAATCAGAGGCACTAATGTTGCGTCATCTGTTTCTGCTACAAAGCGTTTAATTTGATCTTTGTTTTCTTTTGGCAAAATGGAGCAGGTGGCATACAGCATGGTTCCACCAGGTTTTAATGTTGTCCAAAGTGCGTCCAGTATCTCTCGCTGTAATGCCGCTAAGTTGTCTATGTCACTGGACTTTCTAAGCCATCGAATATCAGGGTGACGGCGAATAACGCCGGTAGCAGAGCAGGGAGCATCTAACAAAATACGATCGAACGGTATTCCGTCCCACCACTGTGAAGGATTGGTTGCGTCACCTTGCTTGATGTCAACGTTATGTTTCAAGCGAGTCATATTTTCATGCACTCGTTGCAATCGTTTTTCATCAGCATCTAATGCCAAACAGTAGGACAGTTTTGGCGCTCTTTCGGCAATATGACCTGTCTTTCCACCTGGTGCTGCACAACAGTCTAGAATTCTTTCCCCATCTTGTGGGTCTAAGTAGCGAGCGGCTAATTGTGCGGCGCCATCTTGAACAGCAAAAAAACCTTTGTCGAAACCAGGCAGTGCAGTTATATCTTCACGAGACGTCAGTATAACGCCATCAGGGTGGGATTCACTTAACGAAAATTCAATATCAGCCTGAGTTAACAGCGTTGCAAATTCATCACGTCCAATTTGCTGGGTGTTTACCCTTAGCCATATAGGCGCCATTTCATTGGTTGACTGGCGTACGGTATTGGCATCACCTTGGTATGCACTTTCTATGGCTTTATAAAGCCATTTAGGCATTCCGCTATTGATAATAGGATCGTCAATAGCCTTATCGATGAGCTCTTCACGTTGAAAGTTTCTTAGTACTGCGTTTACCAACCCTTTTAAGCCAGTGCCTCCCAAGTACGATGCTGCTGCGACAGTTTCTCCAACAGCGGCATGCTTACTGACTCTCGAAAAGGCGAGTTGGTATAACCCCAGCATAATAAGGTGCTCTATCACCTTTTTGTTGCCCTTTAGAGGGCGGTCGAGCAATGTTCTTAGCCAGTGTTGCAGTACGGGAAGTTTTCGCATTACACCCAGTGACATCTCTTGAAGCCACGCATTGTCTCTAGCGTTATGTCGTCGCTGCACACGCTCTAGGCAGTCTCGGGAAGACTTACCTTGCTCTAGTATTTGATAGATAACCCATGCGCAATCTGCACGCAGGTTCTTTTGTTTAGGTAGGGGAAGGGGCTTCACTTATCACTCTCTTGACGCAATGAGCGGCCTGTTTCAAACCAAGCTTTACGTGCGTTAATAACATCAGCCGCTGGCAAGGGTTTTTTACCTGGAATTTGCAGAAGCGTAATGGTGAGCGCGTCTTTCCCTGTCGCTACGGTTATTCCCTCTTTGCTGGAATTCACAATAGTGCCGGGAGGGGCGTCATTGATAAGTGGTTCGACATGCGCCGCCCACACTTTAATATTGTGTTCTTCTACCTTCATCCACGCCACGGGCCAAGGATTGAACGCCCGGATATTTCTTTCAATTTGCTCTGCGCTGTCTTCCCATTTAATCAAGGCTTCTTCTTTAGACAGCTTTTTCGCATGGGTCGCAAGCGAATCATCTTGCTTTTGAGGAATTAGCGTTTCAATGCTATTTAACACATCGACAAGGGCTTTAGGGCCAAGTTCGGCAAGTTTGTCGTACATGGTCGCGCTGGTGTCAAGCGGTGTAATAGGTAACGTGGCTATATGCAGCATGTCCCCGGTATCTAGCCCTTCGTCCATTTGCATAATGGTAACGCCTGTTTCAGCGTCACCTGCCCAAATTGCCCGCTGGATTGGTGCTGCACCGCGCCATTTAGGTAAGATAGACCCGTGAACGTTAATACAGCCTTGTCTGGGCGCATCTAAGATTATTTTTGGCAGTAATAATCCGTAAGCGACAACCACCATAATATCGGCATCAAGCGCGCAAAGCGTTTGCTGCGCTTCGTCATCTTTTAAGGAGGCTGGTTGGTAAACGGGTATGTGGTGCTCTTGGGCTAATTGCTTTACCGGACTTGCAGTGAGCTTTTTCCCTCGACCGGCAGGGCGGTCTGGTTGCGTATAAGCGGCGATAACATTGTGCTCACTGTCAATCAATGCCGACAAGTGTTTAGCTGCAAAATCCGGTGTACCGGCAAAAATAACGTTAAGTGGCGCTGTCACAATTTTCCTTAAGCTTTCGCTGCTAATCGGGCTTCTTTTTCAAGCTTCTTGCGAATACGCTGGCGCTTTAGCGGCGAGAGATAATCGATGAAAAGAGTGCCTTTCAAGTGATCGAGTTCATGCTGTATGCAAATTGCTAAAAGACCCTCAGCCTCTAATTCAAATGCGTCACCATTTTCGTCAAGCGCCTTCACTGTGATAGCTTCTGCACGTTCAACTTTTGCATAGTTGCCCGGCACAGAAAGACAGCCTTCTTCGCTTATAGTTTCGCCTTCTTTGCGCGTAATTTCAGGGTTAATGAAAACTCGTGGCTCATCTTGCTCTTCCGATACATCCATAACCACTACTCGAACGTGACGGTCGACCTGAGTAGCCGCAAGGCCAATTCCCTTTTCGTCTTTCATCGTTTCGAACATATCAGCAACGAGTTGCTTAATTTCATCGTTAACGTCATCTACCGGCTTAGCTACCGTGCGAAGACGCTCATCTGGAAAACTTAATACGTCTAATATTGCCATTTGTCGCTTACTTTGCCTTTTCGCTGTATAAATTCATATACGATCTATTTACCAATGCACTTTACAGTGCAGATTTACTTACTATTCTAACGTATAACACAGACTATGGTGCAGTTTTTTGCTCAAGTCCTTTAAGAATACGTGTAACTGTCGATATAGTGGTATTGTCTTAAAAAGCAACAATAAGTGACAGTGAATCTTTTGCAGGTGGTTAATTTGAAAAAGCGATTATACAAATACGGGCGAGTAATGTTGGCTGCAGCTCTGGCGATTTTTGCGCTACCTGTACTCGCGCTGCAGCTAAAAGACAGTGCACCGCAAACTTATACCGTAGAGCGCGGTGACACGCTGTGGGATATCGCTAACATCTTTCTTAACGAGCCTTGGCTATGGCCTGAACTATGGCGAACCAATACGCAAATCGATAATCCCCACTTAATTTATCCTGGTGACGTCATTGTGGTTGGCATGATAAATGGGGAGCCAGTGCTTTCCATCGCCAGAGAGAAACCCTTAGTTTCACTTTCTCCTCAAACAGAAAAACGGGTGAAACCCTCGCCCATTAATACATTGGCTTGGAGCGAGATAGCACCATTTATTAATCAGCACACCATAGTTGATAAAGACAGTTATGAGGTTCTACCGCGAGTACTTGGCAATAAGGATGCAAATGTTCGTTTTGCCGCCAATAATCTCGTGGTCAGCGAACCTCAATACAATACCTCAGACCAGTTACGTATCGTAAGAAAGCAATCTATTATAAAAAACCTTGATGGCCGCGAGTTGGGCGTTCAAATCTCACACGTTGCAGATGCGTCAGTGTTTAAAGAATCGATAAGCGATGACTCAATGCTGTTGTCGTTAACCGCCTCGACACAAGAGACAAACTTGGGTGATAAGATTTTTAACGGCGACTTTTCTCATGAGAAAAGCCTGGTGCTTAAGCCCGCAAAGGCGCAACGAGGCTTTGTTGTTGGCGACCTGCACGACCATGATTTACTCGGTAAATACGACGTGGTGATTTTAGATTTAGGTAACACTGAGGTAGAGCCGGGCACCGTAATGGGTGTATACGCGAAAGGGCCATCAATTATTAACGATGAGCTGCCAAAATATACAAACAAATCAGACATGCAAAAAAGTAGAGACTGGTTTGCTAACACCGTTGAACAACCCGCACTCAAGGTGGGAGAGATCATCATTTACAAAACCTTTAATGCGGCAAGCTATGGTTTGATCACGCGGGCGAACACGGGTATTCAACGCGGTTTTATTGTTGCTCACCCCTAACGTTGTGCTGTAAACATTGCCGCACCGACTTGGAGCGGCAATGCATCACAATTCTGCATCTATTTCAGCACAATCAATGGCGTGGATACGTCTGGCCTCGGCATACAGCGTCGCTACAAAAAAATGGCTGACGTTACTAAGTGAGCTTAACTGCAATCCAGAAGCGCTTCTTACATCTACAAGCAAAGCCTCTCTTCTAAAAAGCGCGCCAAAAACTGCAACCCATTTATTCGACAAAGTTTCTGAGCAATCAGTCAAAAAAGCACTGATGTGGTTAGATGCAGAAACAGAGAGATATATAATAACGTTCGGGTGTTGTGAGTATCCAGAAATGCTCAAAACGTTAGATAGCCCTCCGCTTGTTCTTTTTGTCATTGGAAATCCGCTGCTCTTGCAACAGCCTCAAGTAGCAATGGTGGGGAGCCGCCGTGCTAGCCATCAGGGGAAAAGCATCGCTGAAGATATGGCAACAGCACTTGCTGATGCAGGAATAACGGTGACCAGCGGTATGGCGCTGGGAATTGATGCCGCAGCCCATAAAGGTGCGCTTAAAGGGATAGGCAAAACAGTCGCCGTAATGGGAACAGGGCCAGATACAATTTACCCTTATAAGCACAGGCCATTACATGCTGATATAATTAATGCTGAAGGCGCTGTAATCACAGAGTTCTTTCCCGGTGTGCCAGCTAAAGCTTGGCATTTCCCAAGAAGAAATAGATTAATTGCTGCAATATCGCTTGGAACGCTGGTGGTTGAGGCAAAAATTAAAAGTGGCACCTTGATTACGGCGAATTTGGCCGCAGATATAGGGCGAGATGTTTTTGCCATTCCCGGAAGCGTATATCATTCTTATTCTGAGGGTTGCCATTGGTTAATCCAGCAGGGCGCTAAATTAGTGACTAACGTCAATGATATCTTTGACGAACTTGCTATAGAGCCCTTGTGCACGAGGAATATCGTTAATGTTGAGAATGAAAAAAGTGAAGTGAATAGCTTGGCAACTGACAAATTATTAGCTAGTGTGGATTACGACGTTACCGCAATAGATGTTATAGCGCAGCGCGGCTCCATGCCTGTACAGCAGGCAATGGCATTATTATTAGAATACGAGTTGTGCGGTTTAGTAACTGCTGTCCCTGGCGGTTACATTAAATTGAGGGGCAAATAAAATGTTCGATATCCTCATGTATCTGTTTGAAAATTTCATCCACAGTGAGACTGAAATTCGTGTCGATCAAGACGAATTGACCGACGAGCTCGTGCGCGCAGGTTTTCATCACGATGAAATATATAAAGCGCTTGCATGGCTAGAAAAGTTGGCCGCCCTGCAAGAGACAGACATCAAGCCTTACTTTTGCAAAGGGATTAATACAAGCTTAAGTCGAATCTATACCCATGAAGAGCAAATGCGCTTGGACGTGGAATGTAGAGGATTTCTGATGTTTCTAGAGCAAGTGAATGTGCTCGATGCATCTACCCGTGAAATGGTGATAGACCGCGTTATGGAAATAGATTCTAACGAGTTCTGTTTAGAAGACCTAAAGTGGGTGGTATTGATGGTTCTATTCAATGTGCCGGGTAAAGAAAAGGCCTATGCGCAAATGGAAGATTTACTCTTCGAAGAACCAGATGGTGTTTTACATTAATCTACTTGCGTCATTATTCCTAGGGCGCTCTTTGCAGGCACGGTGCTTACAATGCCTGCTTAGCAAAGAGAACGCTTCAAAGTGTGCGTTATAAACCATCATGTCTAAAATTGACCACTCGTTATTTTCTGCTCATGAGCACGCATTAGAAGAAAGCTTTGGTGACTGCCCTGAATGCGGTAAGCCACTTCATATAAAAAATAGTAAAACCGGCCCTTTCATAGGGTGTACCGCATATCCTGAGTGTCACTTCAGTAAACCGTTACATGACAATCAAACTGCTCTCCTTAAAACGTTAGACGGCGTAGCGTGTCCCGACTGTCAATCAGAGCTTGGGATCAAAAAAGGCCGTTATGGCATGTTTATCGGTTGCACTAACTTTCCTTCGTGTCACTTTATCGCCCCGTTGAAGCAGCAGGAAGAAACCCAAGTTCGCTGCCCTAAGTGTCAGTCAGGCGAACTGATTTCTCGCACCAGTAAGTTTGGAAAGCAATTTTTTGCGTGCAATCATTATCCTAAATGCCGATATGTGCTAAATTTCCAGCCAGTCAATGAGCAATGTCCAGAGTGTGGTTGGGGTGTATTGATTGATAAGAAAGGTCAATATGTTTGCCCTCAACCATCGTGCGGCTTTAAACAATAGTCACCATCTAGAGATAATTATTAATGTCTGATACCCAAAAAGGGCAAGTGGATATATACAATCCAGTTGAGGTCGAGCAAACCGCCGCTGATCCTGTTGTGGAAGCATTTCACGCTGGTAAGTTATTGGTTTACCCAACTGAAGCCGTTATGGGCATTGGATGTGACCCCGATAATAAAGAAGCCGTGGAGTTACTGCTTCAAACTAAGCAACGTTCTGTTGAGAAAGGCGTTATTCTTATAGCTGCCAACTATAGTCAGCTACTGCCTTACGTAAATGACGAGGCGGTATTACAGCACAGGCGTACTGACATCTTTTCAAGTTGGCCAGGTCCTATAACGTGGCTGCTGCCAAAGTCAAAGACGGCACCGCACTGGATTACAGGCTCGCACGATAAAATAGCAGTGCGTGTGACTAATCATCCATTGGTTGCGGACTTATGCAATAAGGTTGGTAAGCCTATTGTATCTACAAGTGCAAATTTGGCAGGAGAATCACCTACACTTTCTATCGAAGAAGCAAGAAGCGTATTTGAAGTCAGTGTTACTTACGTAAATGGTGAAGTCGGTGGCAATAAAAAACCAAGTACAATTAGAGACGGTGATACGGGAGAAATAATAAGATCATGAAGCCAGCACAATTACTTGATGGTAAAAAGGCAGCCGATGTTATTGAAGCAGTTAAAGCGTATTTATTAAATCTTCAAGACACAATTTGCCAAACCATAGAGTTGGCCGATGGAAAAGGGCAATTTACCGAAGATAGTTGGGTGCGAGAAGAAGGCGGCGGTGGCCGTTCTCGCGTGATGAAAAATGGCGCTGTAGTGGAACAGGGCGGTGTGAATTTTTCACACGTTTTTGGTAGTCAAATGCCTGCATCTGCAACCGCTAATCGACCTGAGCTAGCCGGCAGAAATTTTCAGGCAATGGGCGTATCACTCGTTATTCACCCGCATAACCCTTACATTCCAACCTCTCATGCCAATGTACGATTTTTTATAGCCGAGAAAGAGGGTGAATCGCCAATATGGTGGTTTGGTGGTGGATTCGACCTAACGCCTTTCTACCCGTTTAAAGAAGACGTTCAACACTGGCACGATACCGCTAAAAAACTCTGCGCGCCTTTCGGTGAAGATGTTTACCCAAAGTACAAAGAGTGGTGCGATGATTACTTTTACTTGAAGCACCGCGATGAGACTCGTGGTGTAGGCGGGCTCTTTTTCGATGATCTTAATGCGTGGGGGTTTGACCAGTCTTTTGCCTTCATGCAAGCAGTAGGTAATGGCTACATTGATGCGTATGTGCCCATTATTGAACGACGTAAAAATACTGCATACGGTGAAAGAGAGCGTGATTTCCAGCTATACCGACGAGGACGCTACGTTGAATTTAACTTAGTATTCGACCGTGGCACGCTGTTCGGTTTGCAGACAGGAGGAAGGACAGAATCAATTTTGATGTCGATGCCTCCATTAGCTCGCTGGGAATATTGTTATTCACCGTCACCAGGAAGCGCAGAATCGAAACTTACCGATTGGTTAAAGCCAACGAATTGGTGAGCGCCCACAGTGTAGGGTTAAGCGCAGTCTAAGTGTCAATTGGAGTCTTTGAACGACTTTCAGAACAGCTAAAGCCGCACGGTATCGACCTGCGGCTTTATTTTTTAGTCTCGTCCTTCTCTAAATTACTTGCTTCCCTAGCGAGTTAAGTAACCTGAACCCCTGTTAAAGTAATAACAAGGCGGTTCATCTCTAACGATTGATCTACATCAACCTGCGCTGCTATGTTCATTCAGCGAGCTAGGTATATTGCGCTAGATCAATTCCTTGTGTTCCAAAGTGGGTAAAGTGGCGTCATCTTATTTAAACACACGAGAGACACACAATGCGTACACATACTCTTTCAGCACTTTGTCTTACTCTGGCAGCTATTGCCCCTTTTGCTAATGCTCATCAGCAAGGTGATTTACTTGTTCGCGGTGGTTTAACGACAGTTGCACCCGACGAGTCTACTTCAAATATTTTAGCGGGTGGGGCAGACCTAGGCGTTGCTCTAAATATCGGTAACGATACTCAGTTAGGTCTCAATATCGCTTATTTTATTACTGATAATATTAATATTGAATTACTAGCGGCCACGCCCTTTAAACACGATGTCGAATTTTCGGTAGCAGACCCACTAGGTACAGGTAACCAACTTGGTGAAGTCACGCACTTACCTCCCACCCTTACCGCAAACTATTATTTTAATGATGCCAGCTCAGCGTTTCAGCCTTACGTAGGTGCGGGTATCAACTATACCTTTATCTTTGATGAAGAATTTACATCGGCTAACAACGACGCTGGATTAAACGATTTATCCCTTGATAATTCTTTTGGGTTGTCAGCACAAGTGGGTATGGATTATATCGTTGATGACAAGTGGCATGTGAACGCATCGGTACGCTTTATTGATATCGATACTGAAGCAACATTTAACGTGGGCGATGCAAGCGGTGCGGTTGAAGATATTGAAATTGACCCTTGGGTTTACACTATATCTGTTGGCTATACTTTTTAGGTAGTTTTTTATAATAGCAACTACTTTTAGTAGCTCAGCGTTTAATAGCAGCTCTTGTAGCAGCATTCAAAGTAAAAGCGCGGATTATTAAATCGAAGCATTGCACTACGACAAAGCCGATAAGAGCCTCATCAATGAAAGAAGACTTGCGCGTTATCATTAGGTCAACACGGCCTAATGATAACGCGCTTTTTTTATTCTGAATTGATCATATGTTCTGCTAATTGGTCTAGCGAACGAAGCAGCTGATTGGCGAGCAAAATATCATCGGTGGTGGCAAACATTGCCTTTCTCATACAGTACATCCATTGTGCTTTTAAATTTGGCGTGACAGAAAATGGCAAATGTCGAGCTCTTAATCTGGGATGACCAAATTGCTGTTGATAATCATCGGGCCCTCCCATCCATAAACTTAAATAGAGAAAGAAAACATGCCGAATTTTATCTAAAGGCATGGGGTGCATAGCCAATAACTCTGATGCTATCGAATCGGTCTCCATGATATCGTAAAACCGGTTGGCTAATTCTCGAACCTTATCTTCTCCACCTAAGCGATAATATGGTGTAGTCTCATTAACCTTATTGTCGCCTTTTCGTTTTGTATTAAAGAAGTCACGTATTCCCATGAAAAAATTCGCCGTATTTGGAAACCCTATTGAGCAGAGTTTATCACCAACCATTCATCAAATGTTTGCTCAGCAGTGTGATGAAGCCATTTCATATGAAAAAATATTAGCGCCAGAGGGTGGCTTTATCGCAAAGGCGAGGTCTTTTTTGTCACAGCCAGACGCAGTAGGTTGTAATGTCACCATGCCGTTTAAGCTAGATGCATTCAATATGGCGGTGGTCGACGATCAGGCTGCGAAAGATGCCAAAGCAGTAAACACTCTGATGAAGGTGTCTAATGGCAGTAATGAGACTAATGCAAAAAACAATATTAAAGGCTTTAACACCGATGGAATTGGACTGGTAAACGACCTTTTAAATAATCACATCGAGCTTAAAAATAAAAGAGTGCTGTTAATTGGGGCCGGTGGTGCGGCGCGAGGCGTGATATCACCTTTGATAGAAGCCTCTATTGCGCAATTAACAATTGCCAACAGAACCAAGGAGAAAGCACAGCAGGTGGCAGATGAAACCGGACACTCCAATATAGAGGTTGTCGCATTAGAAGATGTTAGCAATGTAAGCCCCCATATTATTATTAACTCTACTGCGGCTAGTCTGGATGGCGAGTTACCTTGTGCTATGTCTCTGTCGTTGTTGGAAGAATGTGATGTGGTTTACGATATGGTTTATAAGAACTCTCCAACAGTGTTCATGCGAGAGGCAAGGTCTCAGGGCGTACCAAAAAGTTTAGACGGGTTGGGTATGCTAGTAGAGCAAGCAGCTGCCGCTTTTACTATTTGGACTTCAAAGCAACCAGACACCAATACTGTGGTGACTAAGTTGCGAGAACTTATAGAGAATTCGTAGAAAGTCTTAAAAGAGTGAAATACATAGCTTTAATGCGACGTTTCTATACATCGCGTCAATAAAGCGTTTCATTAAAGCGTTTCAATAAAGCACTGTGATACAAAACTGTGATACAAAATAGGGACATTACAAATGTGGTTCACTCTTTCTAAGCTAATACCGCTGTAAAGCATACTTATAAAAGGGCGTTTGCTGAACGTCCCTTTATATAGATACTTGTCTGTGCTGTAACTACCTAGAGGCTATCTTCTATATACTCGTCCTTTAACATAACGTAATTAATCGCAGACTGTTTTAGGAAGGCCGACTCACTGTCTTTTAATGGACGTTTCTTTTGCATAGGGTTGCCGACATAAAGATAGCCACTTTCTAATCGCTTATTAGGGGGCACTAAAGTCCCTGCGCCGATAAACACATCGTTTTCGACAACGGCTCCGTCCATAATAATCGCACCCATACCAACGAGAATTCGATTTCCCAACTGACAGCCGTGCAGCATACATTTATGTCCCACGGTGACGTCATCTCCAATAATAAGGGGAAACCCCTCAGGAAATTGCGTCGTTCGGCGAGTAACATGAAGTACCGAACCATCTTGGATATTCGTTCTCTCGCCAATCTGTATTTTGTTTACGTCTCCTCTAGCGGCGACCAGCGGCCAGATACTGCTATCATCACCAAGCGTTACATCACCAACCAATACTGAAGAGTCATCAATATAACAGCGCTCTCCTATATTAGGCGCAACTGACTTATATGTACGTAGTGCCACAATACTTATCCTTTCTTAAAACGTAGGGGTGTAGAACTAAACTAACTATGCGAACTATAGATATAGAATAATCGCTATTTCACATCATTTATACGTTATAAGCCATATTGCCGTTATATAAATATTCCCCTCAGTACGCTAATTGGTTTTCCTCAATAACAGAATAACGGTAAAAACAGAGCGAATATTGTGCGTTGTGTGGGATATTTGAGCGAACAG